>CAZSLZ010000134.1:0-8438 GCA_964607865.1 uncultured bacterium | reverse complement strand
GCCCGACTACATAAACAAGCAGGTATTGTAGATGAGTCCGACCAATAATTTCTTCTCTTCTCTCTTCGTTACTTGATATCATGCAAGAGTGAAAAAAATATTTTTTTTCATAATGCGAAACTACTGTTATAAAAATTGCCCGGGATTATGCAAAAGAAAAAAATATTGCATAAACTATAACAGAATAACAATACCACAGGGAATTTTCTTTATATTAAAAAAAGTTTACATTTTGTTTACATTTAATTTGTTTTTTATTCCCATGAACCTCTCTTTTTATATTATAATAATAATGAAAAATTATTTTTTAAGGTGAGAAAATGGATATTCGCAAGATTCACGCCAGTCAAATTGAAATTACCCCCCCGAAGGTTCAAGACAGACCTCAGGAGGGTTCTGGTTCTGTCCGGGATTCAATTTCCCTGGGTAAAAATCAGGCTCAACCCGTCAAAATTGATATTCTGCATATGAACGATCTTCATGGCACCATCGATCCAGTAATGGATCCCGAGGTTTCTGCAGACAGCCCGGTGGGAGGGCTGGCAAACAGCAAAGCTCTCATAGATAGAGAAAAAGCACAGAACCCTGATGGAACAATGGTTTTATGTGCCGGTGACCTGGCAGAAGGAACCATGGTTTCTTATCTGTCAAAAGGAAAAGTGGTGGCAGATGCATTAAAGGAAATGGATTTTGACGCCACAGCTTTAGGCAATCATGATTTTGCCTGGGGCCAGGATGATCTGAAGACCATGCTTCAAATAGCTGAAACCCCGGTGGTGGCTGCCAATGTGGTTAAAACCGACACCGGAGAGGTAATGGACGGCGCCGAACCCTTCATCATGAAAAAGGCTAATGGCATAAATGTGGGTATAATCGGGTTGGATACCCCTGAAATCACCCATTTTGTGGCAAAGTCCAAATTAGAAGGTTTAAATTTTCTTGGCGCTGCCGAAACCGTGAAAAAATGGTTGCCCGAGGTGAAAAAACAGGGCGCAGACCTGGTAGTTGTTTTATCTCACCTGGGCTTTGAAGAAGACAAGAAATTGGCAAAAGAGGTTGAGGGCATAGATGTAATTGTTGGAGGCCATAGCCATAGTAAATTGGAAAAGGGGCATACTGAAGGCGATACAATTATTGTTCAGGCCGGAGCTATGACCCACAGGCTGGGTAAGTTGGAATTAAACATAGATCCTGAATCAAAAAGAATTGTTTCCCATAAAGCTCAATTGCTACCCATTGTGCAGAAAGAATTGACTCCGGATCCAGCTATACAGAAGATTCTGGCTCCTTACAGGGCAAAATGCGAAAAACTTGGCGCCAAAGAGATGGGTTTTGCCCGTGAAGACCTGCTTTATGCTCACCGTGAAGCGGGCAAATTGAACCAGATACATGCCGATTCAATCTTAAAAGCTTCAGGCGCCCAGTTTGGGATTTGCAATTCCCGGACTTTAAGGGCGCACGTGAAAGCCGGCAAGGTAACCATGAAAGATCTTTACAGCGCCCTGCCTTTTACCGAGGAGAATTATGTTCGGATGGAAGCTACGGGTAAAATGATTATGAATGAAATTGAAGATGATTTACGCGACGATGCAACTGAACTGGCAGTACCAACCGGCTTGAAATATGAATATGACCCTTCTCAGCCTGAGGGAAACCGGTTACAGAAAGCATTTTTACCCGATGGAACCCGCCTTGAGCCCGACAGGAAATATATGGTAGTGGTTAACGAAACCATGTCCCGCAAACCTGCCTTCAAAAATGTAACCCATAAAAAAGTACTGGGCGGTTGCCAGAAAGTATTTTTCGATTACTTTAAAAAAGGTGGAATCTGGTCTGACGATGCCGATGATCGGGTTAAAGTGGTAAATAAATAATTTTTATAAACATGGTTTTATGAAGCCATGTTTTTTTTGTTGAATTTTTATACAGGGAATAAAATAATTATGTTTAAGTTAAAATATAAGAGAAAAAGATGGAAGTGTTGAATATGTCAGATATTAAAAAATGTTCATACTGTGGGAAAGTCCTGAAAGACAGTGACGGCGGCATATGCCCGGCCTGCATGTCTAAATCAAAGACTTTCAAAAATAAACTGGTTATGATTGATACCAAAGAACTCCGTGAAAATGCTTCTTCCGATGAAGCAGAAATTGGAGTTGAAGAACAGCCTTTTCCCATACCCCGGCGTGGTGAGATAATCAGCGGTTTAATACCCATAACCGACAAGATAGCCTCTGGTGAGATACCCCCAGAGGAAGTGCCCGAAATAATTGGTTCTATTGAAGAAAATCTGAGCAAAGCTTTTGCAATGATTTTTTCTGAATTGGAAGAAGTTCCCGTAGAAGTTGAAGATTATGAAAAAATAGTGGCTGCCAGGTTGGGGGATATAGAATATCTGTTTCACATGGGATTGAATGAAATTATGCTTTTCTCCGGCAGTAAAGATGAAGGCCACCTCAGATATGGAGTAATGCTTTGTGAAATGGGCGAGGAAAAGTATATTGAACTGGTTAAGCAAATAAACAAGGATGCCACTGGAAGCCCCTTTATGGGTGATGCCAATATCCCCGAAAACATGGCCCGGGAATTCAAAATGGGCATTCTAAGTGAAACCCAGTTTAAAGAAGAAGTAGCTAAATTTAAAAAAGCAACCCTTGATAACATAGATAGCTCCAGGAAAGAATTATTGGAAGCCTTCAAGAAAATGGAGGCTTATAACGGCGAAGACGATAAATTGATACACGAAGCTCTGAACAGATTCTTACAGGCCCAGGAGCAACTTTCGGGGATAATTCTAAATCTGCATAGCCCAGAGGAGTTGGAACTGGCCGCAGAAGAATTTTTCGAGGCATTTCTGGAGGGAGAATTCGATGAAGATAATGAAGATGAAGACGAAGAATAAAGAAACATAGTTTTTCAAAACAATTAAAAACCCCGCAAACTGCGGGGTTTTTGATTATCACTGTAGTTATCCGTCAGCCCCCGAAGGTAGCTTTTATCGCAGGCCAGACATCATCCCTGAAGAATAACATTCTGCCGATCAGGAGAGATACACGGGCCATTACGGTGTAACCGAAAGCTGCGCCGAATGCCATCATCAGAACAAAAACTCCAATCCGGGAAGTGGTTCCGAAGAACAACCCCTTATGTTCCACACTGAAGTAGAAATAGAGTAAGCTACAACACACCCCGATGACAATCATCCACGCCCTTATGGTGGGTTCCCAGGCGATGGTGTTATCGGCGTGGCGGACAATAAGGTTTATAATGGTTGCATCGATTTGTTTAAAAACAAAGGCTTCCATGGTAAGTACGATACCCAGCCCCGAGGCGATACCTACCATAAATGAAAGGGGCCAGCGGGAAATCCAGGATATTTTGGGCACCAGTTTTAAAAGAAGCATTATGCTTAATACACCGGCGATTACGAAGGACCACTTTTCCACGTTAAAAGTTCCTTCTTTGGAAAGAAGCATGGCGGCTTCATATATATTTCCTGCCAGATTGGGCTTTATCACATTCTGGAAAATTGTTGCCATCCAGTATCCGGCTGATACCCCCACGAATAGGTGCTCTGCAAATTTATACAGTGGGTTATCTTCAAATAGAAAGCTGAATATGCATATAGTTAATGCCGCAGCTATCCAGGTTCCTACAATTTCTGTGGTAGTAAAGGGTTTTGCTACTGCAGCAGCCTGGGCGAAAAAGCCTCCGGGCAACATACTGGTTATGGCTGCAATGTTTGCCTGCAAAATCATCTGTTTTGTACTCCTTTCAAAATTCTATATCCTGGTTAACCAGCTTGTTTTTTCTGGTATTCGTCAATAAAATAAATTACATTGGAAAACACAATGAACAACACAATCATAAGGTGAACCACTGATTGGGCGTCCATAGCCTTACGCGCTTCGCCGTTGAATTCCATTAATTTTTCATATTCGGCAGCGCCTTTAAGTCCGCCCATCAACCCCATTAACTGTCCTGAGTTTAAAAAGGTATACATTTCGGGAGCTGAAACTGCGGTGCAGGCTGCTGCTACCTGAACTCCAAACTGGGTGCTGACAATAAGCACATACTCTTTCATACCGGGTACACCGGCAGAGAAACTGGAAGCCAGCGCGACCTGTGAATAATCTTTCACTTCGTTCATCAGAGGCAAATCAGTGATTGGAATACCGTCAACGTCAGTGGGAAAATTGGCAGCAAATCCGCTTCTGAGGCTCATTAATAATACCGATCCGCCGGATTTATACCCCAGGTTTACATAATCCTTGCCGTATTCCTTGCCGTATTCTCTGGCGGCGTTGGCGAGGACTCCCCTGGACATCTGGGCTCCGTCGGGCCAGAGTGCTACTGCCACAATTTTATGATTCTTTCTGAAGGCATGGCGCGCCATTGCTTCGGCAGCGGGGGTAAGTTCAATACGGGTTGAAGGGCTGTAATCGAAACTCATAAGAATAACGCTGCCTTCGGGTAAATTTTCAATGTAGCTATAAATACTTTCCACCGGTGGGCTGGTTTTCAACTCCAGGCCCAGAGGTTTTATCAGGGGAATTATTACTGCCAGTAAAACCAGAAGAAAGATAATTCTCCTGTCAAGGTTCATCAATTTTTTAATCACTAATTATTCACCTCCGCCCAGGTAAGATCTTTCTATTCCCAATAGAATCTTCATTGATACAGAAATAATGCCGATTGAGGCGCCCAGCATAATAGCCCTTTGGCCGGCGGTATTGAAACATCCCATTACCCAGTCTTCAATAACTGAGTTAAGAGGTATCATTTGAATCAATGGAATTTTATACCATATTATTTCGCCCAGGGGCACACGGCCCATCATAACCAGAAATGCTGTTACCAGCAACAACCCTGCTTCCAGGGTTTTGGCCTTAAAGGCCCGGAATGCTGCTGAGGCGATATAAAATGCCAGCAAACTGAACATGGTGGCAGATAAAGGTGTATAAACATAGCGGAAAAGAAAGTTAAATGGGGTACCGATTTCCATGGATCTGAATATTCCCAGAGATGCCATGGTTACCAGCCCTGCCAGCAACACTACATTATAACCCCAGCCCTTTCGCTTACGGGCAATTTTATCTAAATTGACTACAACCAGGCTCAGGGCACCCAGAATAAGGGCAAAACCTGCGATGACACTGAACCATTTCAGGAAGATGTTGCTCCAGTCTTCCATCATCGGCACAAAGAATACCACAATCATAATGATACCCGTTATGGTTGCAATCATCATCGGAATTTCTCTTCTCATTACCTTGCTCCTTTTACAACTTTGATTTTACTGAATTCTTTACTGAGTGGCAAATAAATATTTTACCCAATCAATTCCAAAGGTAGTCAACAAACTTCCTATTATTATCACAAATAAAATAATTGCTTTGGCTATATCCTGTCCTTTTAATGAACCAATCTGCATCGGATCCTTGGAAAGGTAGGCTGAAGCAGCGAAAAGTTCTTCACCAATGAGGGTATAGTCGCAGGCTGCCACGAAAAACGGCAGCTGGGAAGCTTCCGCAGTTCCTGCAATCTGAATCGCTCCGGTAGAGTGGCCGGTTTCTGCCAGAATCAAAGACTCGGCATAAAACTTACCCATATAGAAGTTGGCGGCAGGTTTTTCGCGAACCATAATACCGTCAACACCAGCCACATAACCAAACTGGTCATCAGTCAGGTAGTGAATGTTTTCCCGCTTGAAGGTATCAGGACGTCCTGCTTTCAAATAGGCTTCCTTGACCACTTCCTGGGCGGTACTCATCACAACGGACCTGCAGCAGGGCACTACCAGCGGAGTATCATATTCAGCGGTTTTCTGGGCAATATGCCCTAAAATCGATAACGATGCCAGAGTCTGAATTTCTTCCACGTCGGCAAGGCCGGTAATGTAAAGCACCGGGCGGCCCATCTCGGTGGAACGCCCCACAGCTTCGTCAATAGCGTTCAAACCGGCAATTTTTCTGATGAACATTTCCTGGCCTGATCGGGCCTGGTAAATATACCAGGAAAGGGCACCAATAAGAATAACAGTTCCAACGAAAATCGCAAGTTTATGAATGGCAAAGATTGGTTTGGCAGTGAATGAATACAAAGCTTTGCCCTGATCATTCAGGATGAAATATTTCATATCCTGGGTGCCGAATGCCACCTTGTTGTCGTAACGTATGATGGCAGTGTCAATGGCGTTATCCAGGCCGGCAAAGAACTTATGAACCAATTTGCCGTCATCCTTGCCAATAGTATATAAATAGCCATTTTTGGTTCCAAAAACCACAGTTTCGCCGATAATTTCCAGTTCGGTGGTTATAAGGCTGGACCCGGTAAAACCCCATCTCTCGCTGCCTGTTTCCAGCTCCATGGCTTTCAAGGCGTGTTCTGTAACTTCATCTTTTCTTCCCTCGGGCACCATCTTGTAAACCACAGGGGCGAAAACAAAATCCTGCTGAACGGTAACCGGAGCATCCAACTTGCCAGGTATATCTTTTTCCCATTGAATTTCAGCATTTTCCAGGTTCAATTTCACCAGTTTCAGGTTGAAAACCGGCCTGGTTTTACTTTTTTCGCCTTCTATGGGTTTATCTTCAGATGTTTGATAGTTGTAAATTATATAATCATCACCCACGGTGACTGGCACTTCTACCATGTGGGGAATGGGATGTTCCCATAATTTTTCGCAGTTTTCCAGGGAATAAGCGGCAATTTTGCTGGTTATATTGCCTTCGGCATCTGTATTGGTTACCACGGTGTAAATATTTTCACCCTTTACTATGGGAGCCTGCAGAAAAAGGCCTTCTGCGTCCTGGACCCATTGCAGAATCTCATCGGTTTCCGTGGTCACCCGGCTGAGGCAAACGATTTTACCACTGGTGGTAAAAAGTAAAACTTTATCTTTGTAAAAAACCGGTTCCCCATACACCACTTCTTCCATGGTCATTGGATATTTCCAGGTTTCTTCTCCTTCTGTCATACTCAGAGAATAAAAATCATGAATTGTTTCCCGGCCCATCATATGGCGGTTTAAAAAATATAAATATTCACCGGTACCGCCAGGTTCAACTCGAATTGCAGGAGTGGCGGCGAAATCGCCTTCCAATTCCTGCTGCCATTTTTCACTGCCGTCTTCCTTTTTGATACTGGTTATTTTCACCTTTCGGAGTATCTTTTCGTTCTCGGTAATTTCGCTCTGGGTTATGGCAAGAAAATCACCGGATTGAGTGCGATGAATATCCTTTACGGTACCCACACCCAGAGAAGATGTCCATTTTAAGGATCCATCAGCTTTATTTATGGCATACATTGCCGACTGTTTTATGGTTCTGAAAGGAAGCTCGGCGCCAAAATAAAGGGTATCTTCATCGGTAAAAACCGGGGTTACCCTTGTATAATCTTTAATCTTGGTCTGCCAGAGAGTCTTGCCTCCTTTATACTCATGGGCTTTTATGGTCTTGTCCAATCCCATGTCCTGTTTTCCCACCAGGTAAACCACATCATTTTCAACTGTTATGGAAACATCCTGGCTCTGCGGCATTCGCACATTCCAGATTGTTTTGTTCTGGTTAAGATCCACAGCGTAAACCCGGGCAAATTTGTTCTCATTTCCGATTATCACTATACCGTCTTCCTCGGAAAAATGCTGTTCTGACCAGGATTTACTGACAGCATAAACAGCCGTGGTAAGCAGTATTGATACAACAAATACTACCAGCATTAACTTTGCAACTTTGGTTATTCTTGTTTTCACTGCTCGCCTTCCTCTCTTTAATAATGATTTTTATCCATAATAAATATAATCCGTGTATATTTACGGTTTCTTTCGATCAGCCAAAATAAAACTCCTCCCAAGCTTGTAATATTTCAATTATATTAACATTTATGTAATATTTTCAAATAAAAAAAATTATAAAAACAATATAAAAATTACTGATAAATAAAGGATAGATTCATTTTCTCTTAAATATGTATTAGCGTTAATTCACAGATATCAAGGAGTTTCAATCCTTTATGAAACATTTCAAGCAGTGGTTTTTAATTCTTTCTATTATTACAATTTTACTTACGGGCGGTTGTTCAAAGAAAGAAGATGAACCTGCCCCCAATATATCATCCACTCCTGATAGCATTTATTTGAAGCTGGCACAACCCGAACAATTGGCAGCCATGCTGATAAGAATTCATGGGCAGGAAGCTGTGGATAACCGGGGCAGACAGGTTCAGCTTAGATTAGACTGGATTTATGGCCATCTGGAAGACATGCCCAGAGAAAAGCTTGAAGAACATTATAGAATTAAATTTGAAGAAGCTGAGAAACTGCAACAGGAGAAAAGATGGATGCCCGCTGCGAAAAGGTACCGGGAATGTCTGTATATTGAAGAGAAAATTTTCAAGAAACCAGGCCTGGCAAAAATAGCCCTGGGGAATATGGAAAT
>CAZSLZ010000133.1:0-8512 GCA_964607865.1 uncultured bacterium | reverse complement strand
GGAGGTTGCCCCGGAAACTCTGATTGGTAAAATTCAGAAATCAGGAGACTAAATGAAAGTCAAGAGAAAAGGGATATTATTTGTCATATCCGGCCCCTCAGGTGTCGGCAAGGGCACGATCTTGAAAAGTGTACTAAAAGAAGAAAGCAATTTAATTTTTTCCATATCTGCCACTACCCGCCCCCCCAGAGAAGGTGAACAGGATGGAAAGGATTATTACTTTATAAATAATGAAGAATTCAAGGAAAGATTGGCGCGGAATCAATTTCTGGAGTGGGCATTTGTTCATAATAATTATTACGGTACCCTGGAGGAATTTATTGACCATCGTATTATCGAAGGTATCGATGTGGTTATGGATATTGATGTCCAGGGTGCCAGAAAAGTAATGAAAAAACGTGAAGATGCCATTTTTATATTTATTGCACCCCCTGGCCTGGATACCAATGTTTTAAGACAGCGCCTTGAAGGTAGAAACACTGAAGATATAGAACAGATAAACCAGAGAATTGCAACTGCCGAGGCAGAATTAAAAGCGGTATTCGAATACAGGTATTTAATCATAAACAACACCATTGATGAAGCTGTGAAAGATTTAAAAGCTGTGATAAGAGCCGCTCGTTGCCAGAGCAGGCTTTATGAAAATTCTTTTTAAATAATTTGACTTTTATTAATAAAATCACTAATATATTATTCTATTGAATAAAAAGGAGAGTGACTCTATGTTGGATCCAGCCCTGGAAGAAATGCTTGATAAAGAAATCAACCCTGAAATAGAATCCAAATTCGAACTGATAAACATGATTTCTCAGCGTGCAAGGCAAGTGAACAACAATGCCGAAATTGCAACTAACGCTGACGCGAACAAACCTGTTTCTCTGGCCATGTGGGAAATATACGACGGAATGATCAAGCCTTCAAGAAGAAAAGGCCGAAGGAGTGGCTGATTTTGCGCTCGAGGGTATTTTTTTTTCTTACAATTTTTTTAACCATTTTCATTGTTGCCCCCAACAACCCGACTGCGGCCCAGACTCAAAATTATGGAGGCAGTTTGACTTTCGGCACTTTTGCACAGCCCCTGAACCTGGACCCAGGTGTTATAAATGAGAGCGAATCCGCCCAGGTTGCTAACAATATTTATGAAACACTGGTAGAATACGATTCCGAAACCAACCGTTTCTTTCCTGTCCTGGCAACAGGCTGGTCCAGCTCCCCGGATAATAAAAGCTGGACTTTCAACCTGCGCAGAAATGTAAAGTTCCATAATGGCACCGACTTCAACGCCCATGCGGTAAAATTTTCCTGGGATCGCCAGAGAGTTACAAGCCATCCTTATCACAACCCCGGTTACGGTCGTTTCACCTTTTACCGGGCTGCCTGGGGGGGATATCCTGGTAATATAAAAAAAATTGAGGTTATCGATTCCCACACTCTCAAAGTTGAATTGTATTACAAGGACAATAATTTCCTGAAAATTATTTCCAACCTGCCTTTTGCCATAGTAAGCCCCTCTGCTGTTAAGAAATTCGGAAACAGATTCACCAAAAACCCTGTAGGGACCGGTAAGTTCAAATTTGTTGACTGGCGAAATTGGCAGCGAATTCTTCTGAAAGCCAATTTAGATCATTGGAATAGCAGGCCAAACCTGGATTATCTCATTTTTGAGCCCACCCCCGGCCGTCAATCAAGACACCGGCAAATCAGCCGTGAATTCGTGGATATAATCGAAAATCCCGATCCCCAGTTATACAACCTGGTTAAGAACCGGATACGAGATCATCTTTATCTGATGAAAGAACCGGGTTACAATTTTTCATTTATCAGCCTTAATTGCCAGAAGCCGCCCCTGGATATTCCCCTGGTTAGAAAAGCCCTTTGTTTTGCCATCGATAAGAACCGCATCATAAAGAAATTACAGGCCAAATATAAAAACGCAGATTCTCCGGTTATAAGTATGTTCAATACCAATATAGAAACCAGAAATCAAATTTATAACCCCGGAACCGCACGTGCTTTGTTAAAGAAAGCCGGTTTTCCAAGAGGGTTCACCCTGGAATTGCTCTATTTAAAATCTTCCCGCCCATTTTTAACCGACCAGGAAGATGTTGCCCGGGAAATTGCCAGGGATCTGGAAAAAGTGGGTATTACAGTAAACATAAGCGGGCTCCGATGGGAAAGTTATCTTGAAAAACTCAGATTCGGAGTTCACCAGGCAGCCCTTACAGGGTTTGTGGGTATTGATTATCAGCCGGAGATTTATTTCCAGCAGTGTTGGGCTCCCACAAATGCAGTACTGGGGGGTACCAACATCTCATTTTATCGAAATGAAAAAATTCAATCCTTGCTGACCTCGGCATCCTTCACCCACAGCGACTCAGCCCTGCTGGGAGACTACAGGCAAATACAGGAGATCCTCGCCAATGACAACCCGCTGGTACCTCTTTTTCATAACCATACCATTCTTTGTATCAACCAGCGGGTCCAGAATGTCAAGGTAAACAGAAAAGGGCTCATCGATTTTTCCAGGGTATGGCTTAAAAAATAGAAGGAAATCTACCCCCTGAAACTTAATTACTTACTTGAAACCGCCACGGTTTTTATTTTTTAATTGGTTTTCCAGGAGGTATCAATGGGCGAAACACATAAAGATGAAATAAAAAAATTACCAAAAGAAACTTTTTCTGAAAAAGAAACCCTGAAATCCCCGCCAAGAAAACACATGGGTCTTCCCCACGAAGCATATGAAGCCATCCCCGGCGAAGAATACGAACCTTATGTTTCCAGCAGTTCAAAAATGGACGAAATGACCCCCCTTACCCTGATTCTGGGTGTTGTCATGGCTGCTCTTTTCGGTGTGGCAATGGTGTATGTGGGTTTAAAAATCGGTATGACCATCAGCGCTTCAGTCCCCGCAGCGGTTATATCCATGGGAATCTTGAAGGGAATCTTTAAAAAAGGGACAATTCTGGAAAACAACCTGGTGCAAACCATCGCCTCTGCCGGTGAATCGCTGGCAGCTGGCGTTATATTCACCATTCCGGCAGCTTTTTTATGGCCCGAATTCGCCCAGACCGCCGATACCTTCTCCCTTTTCCGCCTGTTTATGATAGCAGGTATTGGAGGAGTTCTGGGAATTTTACTTATGATTCCCCTTCGTAAATATTTGATAGTGCAGGAACATGGCAAACTGAAATACCCCGAGGGCACTGCCTGCGCCGAGGTGCTGGTGGCCGGCGATATTGGCGGCAACCCGGCAAAAACCGTATTCATGGGAATTTTCATCGGTGGTATTTTTAAGTTTTCACAACAATTACTCAAATTATGGAAAGATATTGTGTCCTGGGAAATTCCCGGAATCAGAAACCTGGTTTTCGCAGGCGAATCTTCACCTATCCTGCTGGGTGTGGGCTACATTGTAGGCCTGGAAGTGGCAGCCTATATGCTGGCAGGAGGTTTAATGGCATGGTTCGTCCTTATACCCCTTATAACCTACATTGGCGGGGCCCTTGCAACCCCGGTCCTGCCTGCCCAGGAATTAATCTCCACCATGGATGCCCACGAAATCTGGAGTAATTACATCCGTTATATGGGCGCCGGAGCAGTGGCTTTCGGCGGTATGGTTTCCCTTATTAAAAGCCTGCCCACCATCTGGGAATCTTTTAAGTCCGCCCTCAGCCAGATTACGCAACAGGCCACCGGTGAAGCTGAAAATCAGCCCAGAATAAAGCGGACCGCCAAGGATCTGCCAATTAAATGGATTCTGGGTATTTCAGCCTTACTAATTATAGCCATCATTCTCACCAGAAATGTTTCCGATAATATCGGCTACGGTATTGTGGGAGCTGTAATGGTGTTTATATTCGGCTTTTTCTTCGTAACTGTATCATCCCGAATCGTGGGCCTGGTGGGTTCATCTTCCAACCCGGTTTCAGGAATGACCATAGCAACCCTGATTGTTTCCACCCTCATTTTCAAGGCCCTGGGTTTCACCGGCATAGAGGGAATGGTAACTTCGCTGGTTGTGGGAGCTTTCGTCTGTATAGCCATGGGTATGGCGGGAGACATTTCCCAGGATTTAAAAACTGGTTTCTTACTGGGTGCCACACCCTGGAAGCAGCAGATAGGACAGATTATCGGCGTGGCGGCATCATCCTTCTTTGTGGTATGGATGGTTCTTTAT
The DNA here is from genome assembly GCA_964607865.1 of uncultured bacterium. Taxonomy (GTDB): domain Bacteria; phylum Vulcanimicrobiota; class JAJTBE01; order JAJTBE01; family CAZSLZ01; genus CAZSLZ01. The sequence continues at coordinate 4,332 of CAZSLZ010000133.1, read as the reverse complement.
TTAAAGCCTTTTCTTACCGGCGGTGGAGAAAACGCCCTGAGAGCACCCCAGGCTAACCTTATGGCAATTCTGATAAGAGGAATTATGGAAGGCAACCTGCCCTGGATACTGATATTAACTGGCGGCTTCATCGCCCTGTGTGTTGAACTCCTGGGCGCCCCTTCCCTGCCTTTTGCAGTAGGCCTTTACCTGCCCCTGGAATTGTCCACACCCATTATGGTTGGCGGCCTTCTATCCTGGCTTACCGGAAAAATCTACAAGAAAAAACACGAATTCAAACCCAGAAACGAAAAAGGTATATTGATTTCCTCTGGGCTTATTGCCGGAGATGCCCTGATGGGCATTGTAGTAATTGCCATTACAGCCAGGCTTTCTACGGAACAGCTGGCGACACTGCAGGAAAAGTTCAGCTGGTTCGGCACCAATATGTCCTGGCCTTCAATTCTGGCTTTCCTGATAGTGGCAGGTTTCCTCTGGTATAGCATAACCCACAGGAGCGAATCTGACCTGGCATTGGTGGCTGAAGATGAAGAGGCCCCACAGGCTGTGATAAGTGAAGATTTTGATATAAAAGATGCCGAGATAGAAGTTGAAAAACTTGAAAAGGAAGACAAAAAGAGTAAAAACAAATCCAAGGAGGATTAAAATGTCAGAATTACAAAAAAGCGCCAAAACTGCGCTGGAAGATTGTTTGAAATTAAAACCCGGTGAAAAATTCCTGGTGGTTTGTGATGATAAGCAAAGAAAAATCGGACAGGCTTTCTATGAGATGGGAAAGGAGCTGGGAGCTGAAGCTATATATGTGGAAATGATTCCCAGGAAAATAAACGGCGAAGAACCTCCCGCGCCCATAGCAAAAATGTGGAAGGAAGCTGATGCCTTCGTGGCCCCGGCTTCAAAATCCTTAACCCACACCACAGCCCGCAGGGAAGCTGTGAAGGCGGGCGCCCGTGGTGCCACTCTTCCCGGAGTAACCGAAGATATGATGAAAAGATGCCTTCCGGTAGATTATGATAAAATGAAAAAACGCTGTGATAAATTATGTGAAATTTTAACAAAAGGCAGGAATGTTCATATAACAACTCCCCTGGGGACTGATCTGACTTTTTCCATCGAGGGAAGAGCTGGCCAGCCCGATACAGGTATTTACGACAAAAGCGGCACTTCGGGAAACCTCCCTGCGGGAGAAGCATTCATTGCCCCCATGGAAGGAACAACTAACGGAACTCTTATTGTTGACGGCGCCATGATAGGCATAGTGGAAGAACCAATTAAACTGGTTTTCACCGATGGCTTCGCCGAGGTAATCACCGGTGGCAGACAGGCCGAAGAGCTGGCAGAACTTGCCGACGAGGTGGGACATGACGCAAGGAACTGCGCCGAGTTCGGCATTGGCATAAACGAGAATGCAAAGGTTACCGGCAATGTGCTGGAAGATGAAAAAATCGACGGTACAATCCATATTGCCATCGGCAACAATTTCCATTTCGGCGGCAAGGTGGATGTACCTTTCCATATGGACGGAATTGTTTCCAAACCAACGGTTACCATCGACGGAGAGGTAATTATTAAAGACGGTAAACACCTGGTATAATTTGATTTCAGATGAGAGGTTAACTCCTTGGACAGTAACAAAATAATCGTATCAATATCAGTAGCCTTGATATTTCTGCTGATTCTGGGCGGGGGAGCCTATATTTACTTCAGGGGAGAGGGCCCGCCCAGCCCCGGTAAAACCTTGGGTGCACTAGGGACAAACCCCGGTGAGCTGAAAAATCCATGGGGAGTTACAGTGGACGCCGACGGACACATATACGTGGCGGACACCGGCAACCATCGCATTCAGAAATTTTCGCCCAAGGGAAAAATGCTTTATAAATGGGGTGAACTGGGCTTTAAAAAGGGCCAGTTTGAGCAACCCATCAGAGTTGAACTTGACAACCAGGGGAATATTTTTGTGGTGGACCATGAAAACAACCGAATTCAGAAATTTTCCCCAACTGCAGAATTCCTGGAAGAAATCGGCGGAGTGGGCGAAGGTGAAGCCCAATTCCACCAGCCAACCGGAATAGCTTTTGATTCCCGGAACAATTTTTACGTAGCTGACACCCTGAATCACCGTATCCAGAAATTCTCACCCACGGGAAAATTCATCCTGGAATGGGGAGAGGAAGGCCCCAATATCGGTCAGCTCCGGGAGCCCACCGATGTTGCCCTGGATCATTCTGATAATGTTTATGTTACCGATTATGCCAATAATCGAATTCAGAAATTTGACGCCAAGGGTAATTTCGTCGCCACCTGGGGAGTGGGAGGAACAGAAAAAGGCCGTTTCAAAGGCCCCATGGCTGTTGATGTGGACTATGAAGGTTATATTTATGTAGTCGAGGACGAAAATAAACGAATTCAGAAATTTACCCCCGACGGCGAATTCATTTTTGCCTGGGGTTCAGAGGGAGAAAAACCCGGCGAACTCAAGAAGCCGGTGGATTTACATATTACCCCCGAGGGGAAATTTTTCATTGCCGATGCAGGAAACAGCAGGATACAGCTTTATAATAAATCGAAAGATTTGATAGAAAATTTCCGGCCCACATCTTCGCCTTTTGTTGTCCCCACAAAGCCCACCAAAAGAGGTTTAATTATTCCAAAAGACGAAGAAGAAACCGAAGAAAATACTGAAGATTCTTCAGGTAAAATATATGACTTGAGAGAAAAACCCGATAACTAAGGAGGATAACGATAACATGCCAAATACAGTTGAAAATCTGCCCGGCAATCACATAAAAGACATTGAACTGGCAGATAAAGGAAAAGATAGAGTTGAATGGGCCTATAAACAGATGCCCGTACTTAAGAATTTAAGAGAGAATTTCAGCAAGGAGAAACCCCTGGAGGGCAAAAGGATTGCAGCCTGCCTGCATGTAACCACCGAGACCGCTAATCTTATGACAACCTTGAAGGCCGGCGGTGCAGAGGTGGCATTGTGCGCCTCCAACCCTCTATCCACCCAGGACGACGTGGCGGCATACCTGGTAAAACACGAAGGGATACAGGTTTACGCAATAAAGGGCGAAGACAACGATACTTATTATGACCATATAAACAGTGTACTCGACATTAAACCCCATGTAACCATGGACGACGGGGCTGACCTGGTTTCCACCCTTCACAAGGATCGCAGGGAACTGCTGGAAGAAATAGTGGGAGGTACCGAGGAAACCACCACCGGAGTCATTCGCCTTCGCAGTATGGAAAAAGACGGCACCTTGAAATATCCCATCATCGCGGTAAACGACGCCAAAACCAAGCATTTCTTCGACAACCGCTACGGGACCGGCCAGAGCAGCATTGATGGTATCCTCAGAGCAACCAACACCCTTATTTGCGGTAAACAATTTGTGGTGGCAGGTTATGGCTGGTGCGGCCGCGGTGTGGCAATGCGGGCAAGGGGAATGGGCGCAAGGGTCATCGTTACAGAAATTGACCCACTGAAGAGCCTGGAAGCGCTTATGGACGGTTTCTATGTTATGCCCATGAAAGAAGCTGCCAGGCTGGGAGATATTTTCATTACCCTCACCGGTAATTTGAATGTAATAAGAAAAGAACATTTTGAACTTATGAAAGACGGCGCCATTGTTTGCAACTCGGGCCATTTCAATGTGGAAATCGACATCCCGGCTCTGGAGGAGTTATCAACAGAAAAACGAAACATCAGGGAATTCATCGATGAATATAAAATGGAAGACGGCCGGGTAATAAACCTGCTGGCAGAAGGACGGCTTATAAACCTTTCTGCCGCTGAAGGGCACCCCGCGCAGGTAATGGATATGAGTTTTGCCAATCAGGCAATGGCAGTGGATTTCTTCTTTAACCTTAACAAGGAATTACAGAACAAGGTCTATAAAGTGCCAGATCTCATCGATAAGAAGATTGCCACATTAAAATTAAAAACCATGGGCATCGCTATCGATACCCTTACCGACGAACAGAAAAAATATCTGGAATCCTGGCAAATGGGCACATAAGAAATTAGAATGGAAGGAGTCAGGAAATGTCTAAAAACACGCATTTATTTACTTCAGAATCAGTAACCGAGGGTCATCCCGATAAAATTTGCGATCAGATCTCCGATGCCATTCTTGACGCTCTTTTGTATAAGGATCCTTATTCCAGGGTTGCAGTAGCAGCTTTTATCCACACCGGCCCTGTCCATTTGGCAGTCTAGATGTCCACAGACTTCTATGTGGATATACCCTCGTTAATCAGAAAAACTATCGTTGATATCTGATACCCCACTTCTTAACTGGTATTTGACGGATCGACCTGCGG
>CAZSLZ010000132.1:0-8602 GCA_964607865.1 uncultured bacterium | reverse complement strand
TGTTCCCGAAGCAGGCGTCATCTAAAATATAAAACTCCAATTCGGGCAGAATTTCTATGCAATCGGCTATACCCAGTTCTTTAATATATTGTTCCGCTTTCTGGCAGATAAAACGCGGGTCCTGAGAAAAACGGGGCTCGTCACCCTCCACCACATGAACTTCACAAATAAAGGAAAGAACTTTCATTCCTTCCCATTCTTCCAGAAATGCGGTGGTGGGGTCGGAGACAACCACCATATCACTTTTTTCCACAGTTACAAAACCGTAATTCGATGCATCAAAACCGAAGCCCTCGCTCAAATCCTTATGGGTCAAATCACGGGCCGGAGCGCTTACCTGTCTCCACCTTCCCCATAAGTCTATGAGTTTAAAATCCAGCACTTCAATATTATTTTCTCTTATAAAACTTATACATTCACTGAAACTTGAAAACATTGATTCCTCCGTCGATAATAAAGGTAAATCGGTTGTATGTATATAATAATTTGAGAAAAATAGCCTTATTCCTATTAGATTTAAAATTATATCCAAATTAATAAAGGAGTTTGCCAGTGAAAATTCTGACACTTTTTGATATAGACGGCACACTTATCACCAAGCCCAGAGGAGTGAAACACAGCTCCCATGGGTTGGCATTCAACAATGCTTTTAACAGAATCATGGGTGTGACAGTTGGGCTTGATTCCATCAGTTATCATGGAAAAACCGATATGCAGATTATTCTTGAAGTTCTTACCAGGGCAGGGTTCGCAGAAGAAGTAATTTATGACAGAATGGATGAAATACAATCGGGAATAACCCGTTTTTTTAACGATAAGGTTTCCCTCGAGGAGATTCTTGTTCTGGAAGGAATCGAAAATTTACTGGAAAGCCTGGTAGAACAAAAAGCAGTTATGGGGCTGGTCACAGGCAATATTGAGGAAATAGCTTATAGAAAGTTACAGCTGGCAGGGCTGGATCATTATTTTCCCTTTGGCGGATTTGGCGGAACAAGCCACATTCGTAGTGAACTGGTAGAAAAAGCTATTGGCCTGGCGGAAAAACAAGCCGGCAGCCTGGACAGGGAAAAGGTTTTTGTAATTGGCGATACCCCCCGTGATGTAGTGGCGGCGCATGAAGCCGGCGTTAAAGCTGTGGGTGTTGCCACGGGAATTTATTCTGTTGGCGAATTAAAAGAAGCCGGCGCTGATGAGGTATTTGCCGACTTCAGTAACTGTTCACTTTTCCTTGAAAAGATTCTTGGTTGATTATTGAGTTGCTCCGTGTTTTTGCAATAAGGATGATACCTCGTAGTGCAACATAAGGTTGGAAAGGTTCAGCGGGGTCATTCCATTTTTATCTTTGCTATTGACTTCAGCGCCCTTTGTGATCAGCAGAGCCACCATGTCTTTGAGGCCCTTGTACGCTGCCTCGTGCAGGGGCATCATACCCAGCTTGTTTTTGGCGTTAATATCGGCGCCCTTGTTAATAAGCAGTTTGACCATTTCCTGGTTTTCATAAAAAACAGCCAGGTGAATGGTGGTAATTCCGTTTTTTTCATCCCGGGCATTTACCAGGTGGGGGTGTTTGTCGATAAGCTCATTTGCCTTTTCAACGTTTCCTTCCCTGGACGCCCTTAACATTGAATCTATTAGAATATAATCTATATTGTCATCTGTGTTATCTGAAATTTTGTTTTCATTCTTGCTTTTCTGGGAATTTGTTTCACCGCCCTTTTCCTTAAGAAAACTGGCTATCTCCTGATCGCTTTTCTGTGAGGCGTAATCAAGAGGTGTGTAGTTTTGCTTATCAGTGGGGTTTATTTCAGCACCTTTGTTAATAAGAAGCTCTGCCATCTCTTTTTTGCCTCTGATTGCAACCATATGCAGGGGAGTTTTTGAAGAATTGTCTTTAACGTTTAAATCAGCATTGTTTTCAATAAGTGTTTCAGCTGTTTTTAGATTGTTGTTTACTACTGCCTGATGTAAGGGGGACCAGCCTGTATCGTCCTGAGAATTGACATTTCCGCCATTTTTTATCAGGTGTTTTAAAATTTCTTCTTCGTTTCTTACCACAGCCTGGTGAATTGTGGACCAACCGTATTTATTTTTAAGGTTTGGGTCAGCTTCCGTAACCAAAAGGGTTTCTACAATTTCTTCATGGCCGTAAAAAACCGCCCAGTGCAAGGGAGTGTCGCCCCACTCATCGGTTTCGTCAATTCTGGACCCGTTTCTAATCAGTATCTTTGCAATTTCGTCATGCCCCCGAATTGCAGCCAGGTGCAATGGAATGTTTTCGCTTGCGTCTTTAACATTAACGCTGGCGCCTTTTTCAATCAGTATTTCAACAAGTTCTTTATAACCTTCAGTTACAGCTGAATGTAAAAGGGTAGCTTTGTCTTCATTCAAAATCTTAATATCTGCGCCTTTTTCAATAAAGGTTCTGGCAATTTCAGGCCTTCCGTTTTCAATGGCCAGATGTGCCGGTGTATTGCCAAGGTTGTCCTGTTCGTTCATGGGAGTGTTCATAGATAACAATAAATCAACTATTTCTCCGCGGCCTTCAATTGCAGCCTGATGAAGCAGAGTTTTTGATTCAAAATTTTTCTGGGTTAACATTTTTGAATTTTTACTTAATAATTTTTCAAGCTTTTCCTTATCGCCTTTTTTTAAAGCCTGAAAAGCCAGCTCTAAAGTATTTTTTTTCTTAAATAGTCCAAACATAATTAATTCCTCTTCCAGAAAGAATGATTATAATTTATGAACCTTTCTTTGCATGTCGGTAATTCCCTGTAAAAAAAACGAATTTGTTCATAAATTATCTTGTTAAATCATGATGAATTTGTTAGAATAACTTAAACAAAAAAAACATACAGGAAAGGCCAACATGAATTCTGAAAATGATAATTTCAAAGATTTAAAAAAACCAAAACCTGAAGGCCCCGGAGTACGTTTTTTGTATATTGCTCTTGCCCTGATTGTGGCTGGCCTTATAATTTACGGCGCAATTATAGACTATAATAAATCTCAACACGAGATAGAAATGGAAAAACGACAGGCTGCAGCAAAATTGAGCCTTACTAATCAGCTCTTTACGGCACTTAACACTAATGACCTTGAAAAAATCCAGCAAATTTTAAATGAAAACCCCCATTTGATAAATGCAAGAAAACAGGGGCAGGGAACAGTTATTCATTATGCAAGCTCCAGAAGTAATAAGGAAGTAATCGATTTTCTCTTATCAAAAGGAGCCAGGCTGGGCGAAAAAGATCGTGAAGGGAATTATCCAATTCAATATGCCGTAAAAAGCGGAAATATGCAGAATGTGAATTATATGTTGGAAGAGGGAAGTAACCCCAATGTGAAGGACAATAATTCTATTACCCCTCTGCATATAAGTATAAAAACGGTCCAACCCAGAATAGCAAGCCTGTTGATTGACAATGGGGCGAATATCGATGCCCGGGACAATCAGGGAAACACACCCCTGCATTATGCAGTAAAACTAAAAAATCCTGAGTTGGTAAGGTTTTTAATAAAACGGGGCGCCAACCCCAATATTGAAAATTTGAAAGGTCGGACATCTTTTGATATGGCAGAGGAACAGAATTTAACCGAGATTCTGAACATTCTGAAAAATGAAAACCAGGAGATGAAAGTGAGATAAGATGGGTAAGCAGATAAGGTTAACTGCATATTCCAATTGCGCCGGTTGAGCAGGTAAGATGGGTCCGTGTGACCTTGAAGAATTACTGGCTAAATTACCGGTTTTTCACGATCCAAGAATTCTGTCGGGAAGTTCTCCCGCTGACGATGCCGGAGTTTTTAAGCTCAACCCCAACACCACCATTATTCAGACTGTGGATTTCTTTGCCCCTATAGTTGATGATCCTTACGATTACGGGGCAATAGTTGCCGCAAACAGTATGAGTGATATATTTGCCATGGGTGGAAAACCCATCACAGCTTTAAATATTGCTTCCTTTCCTGAAGAACTGGAAAAAGATATACTGGCTTCGGTTCTGAAGGGGGGCATGGAAAAAGCCCGGGAAGCAGGGGTATTTGTGCTGGGAGGGCATACTGCACGGGATAAGGAAGTTAAATACGGCATGGCGGTTACAGGAATTTTAACCGGAGAAAGCTTCACTGCTAATTCCACGGCAGAAACTGGCGATATACTCATTCTGACCAAGCCTCTGGGGTTGGGAATAATAACTACAGCTGCAAAAATGGGGGTTTGCTCTCCAAATGTTCTTGGAAATGCAGTTAAGGTTATGAAGCAGTTGAATAAATCAGGAGCTGAATTGATGATGAAGTATGGCGCCCATTCCGCCACCGATATTACCGGTTTTGGGTTTATGGGGCATGCATATAGAATGGCAAAGTTCTCAAAAACAACTTTTGTTCTGGACGAAAAGAAATTCCCTGTGCTTGATGGAACCCTGGAGTTGCTAAGTAAAGGAATATACCCGGCAGGTTCGGTGAATAACAGAAAATATGTGGAACCTCATATACTATGGGAGGAAACTGTCGAAGAAGCTAAAAGAAAAATACTTTGCGATGCCCAGACCTCCGGCGGGCTGTTGATTTCTGTGGATGCTGAAAATAGCTGCAAATTACTGAACGAACTTGAAAAAGCTGGATATGAATATGCGTCGGCGGTGGGAGAGGTAATTGAAAGAAAAGAGCATGAAATATGGGTAAGATAAATTCCTTATTAAGGGTTTTGCCTTCTGTCGATGAAGTAATGCATGAAAAAATTATCGAAGATTTTGCGCCCGACATACCCAGGGAATACCTGGTTGAAGCTGTAAGAAAAGCAATTGAAGAAAAACGAAACACATTAATGCATGGAAATGAAATCGATTCTGATGACATAAAAAATGATATTTTAAATAGTGTGTTCTTTTATTTAGAGCAAGCTTCCAGGACTTCATTAAAAAGAATAATTAACGGCGCTGGAATTATTATTCATACCAATATTGGAAGAGCGGTCCTGTCAAAAAACGCTGTGGGAAATGCGGTAAAAGCTGCCCGGGGTTATACAAATTTGGAATTTGACCTGGAAACCGGAAAACGGGGCAAACGGATGATGCATCTGAAGAAATATCTTGCAGAACTCACCGGCGCGGAAGATTCCCTGGTGGTTAACAATAATGCCGCAGCTGTAATGCTTGTTCTGGATACTTATGCCAAAGGCAGGGAAGTTATAGTATCCAGGGGGGAGCTCATCGAGCTGGGCGGTTCTTTTCGCCTGCCTGATGTATTAAAAAAAAGCGGGGCAATTCTGAAAGAGGTGGGGTGTACCAACAAGACCCACCTGCGGGATTATGAAGAAGCTATCAACGAGAACACTGCCATGATTCTCAAAACCCATATGTCCAATTATGCTATTCAGGGTTTCACGAAAGAGGTGTCGGGTGAAGAACTGATAAAGTTGGGTAAGAAATATAATGTTATGGTTGTTGAAGATCTGGGCTCGGGTTTGATGGTGGACCTTTCCAGGTATGGCCTATCCGGCGAAGCCACTGTAAGGCAGGTTGTGGATGCAGGGCTTGATCTGGTGACAATGAGCGGAGATAAATTATTGGGAGGCCCCCAGGCCGGGATAATAGTGGGGAAGACTGAATATGTGTCTGCATTGGCAAAAAACCCCCTTACCCGGGCCCTCAGGCTTGACAAAATGACTATCGCCGCCCTGGAGGGAACTCTTTCCCTATATAAAGATTATGAATTGATGGAGAAAGAAATTCCTTTCTTTCAAATGCTTTCGCTTACAAAAGAAGAGATTAGAAAAAGAGGGGAAAATATCATAAACAGGGTTTTTGATAAAACCGGAAGAAAAAGTTGTTTTGAAATAATCCCCGGTGGCTCAAGGACTGGAGGCGGGGCATTCCCGGTTATAGATATTCCCACCTGGCTTATTGCCATTGATTTACCTGGTAAAACCGCCGAGGAGTTACGCTGTGACTTTTTAAAAACCGACCCGCCTGTTTTAACTTTCAGAAACCAGGGGAAAATCTGTATAGATTTGAGAACTGTCTTTCCCGACGAAGATAAATTTGTTGAAAAAGCAATAATTAAAGTAATTGAGTAGGTTGAAATGTCTGATTATATACTAGGAACCGCTGGCCATGTGGACCACGGAAAAACAACATTAATAAAAGCCCTTACCGGTATAGATGCCGACAGGCTGCCCCAGGAAAAAGAACGGGGGTTAACGCTGGACCTGGGCTTTGCCAATATTCAGCTTCCATCGGGCAGGGTATGCAGCATTGTTGATGTTCCCGGCCATGAAAAGTACCTGAAGAATATGCTGGCAGGAGTGGGCGGTTTTGATTTTGCCCTTCTGATAATCGATGCCAGTGAGGGAATTATGCCCCAGACCATCGAGCATTTTGAGATTTTAAAACTTCTGAATATTCAGGATGGATTACCGGTCATCACAAAAGCAGACCTGGTATCAGCCCAGGAAATTGAAAAATTGAAAACTCAGCTGAAAGATTTTATCAGAGATTCTTTTCTGGAAAAATCTCCGGCCATGACGGTTTCAGCTGTTTCCGGCCAGGGAATTGAAGAACTGAAATCAGAGATTGATAACAGACTTGAACAATTGACTCCCCGTGATCTTTCCTTACCGGGACGCCTGGCTATAGACCGTGTATTTGTGAAGCCCGGTTTTGGCGTCGTGGTTACAGGCTCCATGTTCCAGGGTAGTTTTGAGTTATATCAAAAAGTTGTTGTTTTACCTTCTACCCAGAAGGCAAAAATCAGAAAAATTCAATTCCAGGGAGAAGATGTAAAGGAAGCCCGGGCAGGGCAGAGAATAGCCCTGAACCTGGGAGGTGTGGATTCCGCAGTCATCAAAAGGGGAAATCAGGTAACTGCTTCCGGCACACTTTTCAATACCGTGGAATTTGACGCCAAAATAAAGGTTCTTGATTCTTCCCCTCATCCCCTGAAACACCGGGATGAGATAAGGTTGTATATAACCACAGATGAAGTTTTTGGAAAGGTCTTTCTTCTGGACCGCTCTGAGCTGGAGCACGGCGAGACAGGCTTTGTAAGAATAATGCTGGATGAAATAATTGCAACCCAGATGGATGATCTTTTTATTCTGCGTTCACCCTCAGCCTTATTTACCTGGGGTGGGGGAAAGGTACTGGATGTGGCGCCACCCCGCCATAGAAGATTCGACAAAGCCGTAATTGAAAATCTTAAAATGAAGGATGAAAATGAACCTGAGGTGATTTTTGAAGAGAAGCTCAAAGAAGAGCCTTATTGTATATACACTCCGGAGAGTGTGGCGGGAGCTGCCTCCCAGGATGTAATCACCGCAGGGGCGTTTATAAAGGAGCTCGATAAGAAGGGAAAGCTTCACAGGTTTGCCGCTGGTGGTTTTGTTCATAAAGAGGTGCTGGAAAAAATGGTGTCAGTTCTTCTGGAAAATCTGGAGTTTATTGAGGAGGAGTACCCAGGTTCTTTTGGCAGAAGGCCCGAGGAATTATTGAAGAATATGCCCAAGCTGGGAAGAAGGTTGTTCCGGGAAGTTATTATGGTGGCAAAACAAAGAGAATTAATTAAAGAAAAGGATGGGTTGATTTCAACAATAAAATTCAAACCGGGTTTGCCCCTGGAAGCTCTGACAGTAAAAAACTGGATAATGGATGAGTTGAAGGACAGTTTTGCTCCGCCCGCATTGGATGAATTATATGAAAAGACGGAATTTGATAATAAACTGATTCGCTACGTGGTAAGTTATTTGCTCTACACCCATGAGTTGATTCAGCTCGATGAGAAAATTGTTTTTCCAGAGGAAACCGTTACCCGCGCAAAAAAGATACTGGGAGAGTATATAGTCAGGGAAGGCCCCCTTACTCCGTCCACAGCGCGAAAACTTCTGGACACCACCAGAAAATATGTGATTCCTTTATTGGAGTATCTGGATAAGATCTATTTTACCAGAAGAACAGATAAAGGAAGAGTATTGGTAAAGCAGAATGTTATATTAGGAATTTAGACCTTTACAGGAGGCAGAATTGAAAATGAACCCCGGAAATTCAAATATTAAATCAATTTTTATTCTATTTTTAATGATAGCAGTTTTAAGTTTATCTGTTAAATGTGTTTTTGCAGAAACCATGATTGAAAATAATGAGTTGCCACTGGAATACCGGATGTTGTTTTTCAGAAACGATCACCGGATCTGGATGGTGGTACCAAAGAATACTACGGTTATGGAAATCTTTCCAGCTATAGGCAGCCAGAAAGGCAAGGTTAAAGCTTATAACCGAGACGGTGAAGTCATAGCAATCGACAGGGATTTCTATGGAGATACCTATCTTACCACTTCGGTGAGGGAAGCTGAAGTTTGTAAAAATCTTTTTGTAACTACCATGTTTAACACACGGGCAATCAGAATTTTTACTGCTGAAACCACAGCTTTTATTGAAATAATTAATGCAAGGAACGGTTTTGACGGTGTGGTTACTCTTTTTGACTGCAATAAAAGAACCCAGGCGAAACAATCGGAGTTGGATATTCAGGTAACTAATTTTAAAGACACGTATTGATATGGGGATGGTATTATGTCCGAGTTAAGGCAGAATCTTGCCACCAAGGA
>CAZSLZ010000131.1:0-8875 GCA_964607865.1 uncultured bacterium | reverse complement strand
GGAAGAGATTTTTTCAATGCTGCCGAGGAACAATTACATGAAGGCATTAAAAGCAAAGCTTACAATTTTGACGAAAAAGATTATCTTGCCCGGTACCTCGCCCACACAAAAGGGGTAAAAAAATATTTTGAAGCTGGCGGTTGGACCCCCTGGAAGAAGTTGTTATACATGGATAGGGTCAATTCTCTGACGAGGTTATTGAGAGATTACAAAAAAGGCGATTACCGTCCCATAAACGGCCCTTCCTGATAAATAGCCCGAAAGGGCTTTTTTGTTTGTATAATGCTATTTTAGAAGGAAAAAATGGCAACATAAATAAATATGTAATCAGTATTATTAATAAGTGGGGTAATTATTCAATGAAACTTTTCACTCAGGAAGAAGTTGCCGAAAAGATAAAACTCTTTAATGAATATATGATGAAGGAAAAGCAGCTTCAGGAAGAACTGCTGGAGTTGCAGATACATGGTTCTAAGGAAAAAGCCAGGAAGAACCTGGAACGCCATGATGAAATAATTGCAGAAATAGAAGAACTCCGGCACGGAAAAATGATGCCGATTTTAGATGAAATGGCACATTTTGTGGATTATTGCGAAAGAGTTGAACGGGGAGAAATTAAACTTGGTGATCCCTGGCCTCCTGAAAAAGCAAAAGAATAATTTTATTGAATTAAATTCCATTTTCTCTTTTATCATTATCAAAGGAATAGTTTTTTTATGCCTTCAGATAAAATCAAAAACATGGATTTTACAACCTTATTTTTATTTCCCCCCCAGTGGACGCCACAGAACCCTCATTTTTCAATTATGTCTTTAGCAGGCCATCTCAGAAAAGCTGGGCATAATGTTGTATTGAAAGACCTGAATGTAGAATATTACGATACAATTCTTTCACCAGAGTACCTGCAATATATTCGTCAGAAAATCAATATGGATTATGGTTTTATGAAAAGCCAGGCGCCTCTTAAATTGTTGATACAGGATAACTCTCTTGAATTTCATATTGAAGCTATGAGAATGCTGGCTATGGAGAAATTTTTTGAAGAAAATGCATCGCTGGCGGACAGGTTACCTGAAATGATACTGGATGCCAAGGAGACTCTGAGAGATCCCCGCAGGTTTTACCAAGCCGATTTATTAATGGATGCCATGTATGTAATAGAGAAATCTCTGGAGAAGGCTTCACTGCCTTTTCATCCTGCCAGGTTGTCATTAAACAATTTCGAACAGCCCCAGATGATGCTGGAAACGAATTACCTTATAGAGTATGCCAATAGTCGCAATGAAAATATGTTCTATAAGTTTTATGAACGTAAGCTTGATGAAATTCTCGAAGTTGATGCCGATTTAATAGGCATTTCCATAAATTCCTTTTCCCAGGTTCTGGGAGGCTTGACCCTTGCAAGGATGCTGAAGGAAAGGGTAGGGAAAAATGCAAGGATTAATATCGGTGGAAATTTCTTCATGCGGGTTAAAAACACCCTGATGAAACGCCCTGAATTTTTTGAAAACTTCTGTCATTCGATAAGCCTGGGTGAGGGAGAAAAGCAGGTTCTGATTATGGTGGAAGAATTACACAAGGGCAACGGTTTTAAAAATGTTCCCGATTTGCTTTATTATGCCCCTGACGATGAAGAAAAGGTTAAATATACTTTTTGCCAGGACCCGGAAAAACTGGACAACATAGGTTTCCAGGACCCCACCGGGCTGCCTGTGCATTTGTATTTTACTCCAGATATTGTAATGTGCCTTCAGTCCAGCAAGGGCTGTTACTGGGGGAAATGCTCCTTCTGTGATACCGATTATGGAATAAAACACGACATTAAAAGCCTGGACAGGTTAATCGAAGAAATAAAATATTCAAGAGATTTACACGGAGTAAGAAATTTTGAGTTTATAGATGAATCCATCCGTCCCGGTTACATGAGAAAAATGGCGCAGCGGTTCATAGATGAAGGTTTAAACATCAATTGGTTCTGTAACGGCCGGCTGGAGGACGATTTTACCCCCGAATTGTTGAAGTTGCTGCATAAGAGCGGGTTAACCATGGTTTTATGGGGGTTGGAGTCAGGTTCGCGGCGAATTCACAGGCTGATAAATAAAGGGGTGGATTTCCAGAATCGTTTTGAAGTTTTAAAGAATGCCCATAATGCCAAATTATGGAATTTTGCTTATATTTTTTTTGGTTTTCCCACAGAAACCAGAGAAGAAGCCAGAAAAACCATCGATACAATTATAGAGAACAAGACAATAATTGATTCCTATGGCCGTTCGGTGTTTACCCTGGGAAAACACAGTATTCTGTGCCGGGAAGCGGAGAAATTCGGTATCCTTGAGGTTGTGGAAGATTCCGAAGAGTTGTCAACCAATCTCCATTACAGGGCAAAAACTGGTATGGACGATGAAGCCATCGACGAGATGATGAAGGAGTGTACCCGTTGCTGTGCTGAAGCTTATGATTATAATCTCTGGTATTATTTAAGAAATCGTGAAAACATACATTTGTATCTGGTGAAATATGGAAGGGACTATGTAAGAAATTACAAGGTTCCCGGTGACACTTCATTAACATCGGTGTGGGAAGAAGGATAAAACTTAGAAGGGAGGGATCCGGGTAACCGGAATTTTATGGATTCAAATAATAAGATTAGTCAGTTGAAAAGTCTGGCAATAAAGAAAAGAGTTGCGGGCAGTCAATCAACACTGCCTGGTACTGCACAGGCCACAAGGAAAGAGGTAGTTCCCAGTCAGGAAAAACAGCCCCAGACCCTGGAAGAGGCTCTTGAAGAAATTGAAAGCAGGGTTGTGAAGATCCGTCATTTTAAAACGGGTAAAATTGACGATTTCGGACGTGTTGTTGGGGTAAAGGAATATCAGCCTGGCAGAGTTCCTCATTTTCATCAGGATCACATGTATGATGAAAAAGACAGGGTAATTATGTTGAAGATGTATGAAAAGGAATTCTCTAAACCCTATACCCGCATTTATTTTTATGAAGGCGATTCGGATAAGATTCATGAAGCAGTCTGGTTTAATCGTTACGGCAAACTCGATAATATTCACCGTTATGCCTACGACATGTCCACCGGTTTGTTGGTTCACAGGGCTGAATATAACAGAGAAGGTGAAATCTTCTATCAGATTTTTTCCGAATTTGAGGATACCGACCCGCCGCGCAATACCCAGGAGGTCTGGAAAGACAAGACTGGTAATTTAATACAGCGTTTTGTTTATAAATATGACGAAGCCGGCGATATCGTAATTGAAGAAAGATATGACAACAATGATAATTTTATTGGTGAATTTCATTTTACTTATGACGATAAAAGAGTTAATTTAATGAAAAAAGAATGGTTTGGCCCGGATAAAACATTGCGTTCTTATTTCGTTTATGAACATGACGCCAATGATAATACTACAAAATGTGTTCTTATGAATCCGGGCGGTACTAAAGAATCAACCCAGTTATTTGTTTATGATGAAATTGGGGAACTTAAGGAAGAAAAATGGATGGATGAAAAAGACAAGGTTTTTAAACACGTAAAATACTAGTATCTGTTTTTTTAGAAAATTAAAAAGAGGCTGGCCAGATGGTCAGCCTCTTGTGTTTGCTGAAAATATATTTTAGAACATTCCTCCGCCGTACATTCCTGCATATTTGTAGGCAGAACCGAAAATTCCATAAATGGAATTCTGCCACATAGGATCTCCCCAGATTCCTCCGGCCATTCCCATTCCAGACATTCCCCTTCCCATGAAGGGGCCGCCAAAAGGATACATGCCTTGCATTCCGTCCATGTTCTGCATTCCCATTACTCCACCGGCCATGGGCACGTTCATTCCCGTAGTCTGTCCTGTTCCCCCCTTGGTTCTGTCATACATCTGTTCGAACTGTTTTGCGGTCATTCCATATTTTTCTTCTATGGTTTTAAGGGCATCTTTAAATTTCATGTCGCCGGAATCCATAATGTTATTACCGTTACCGTCGGTCATTATAACATTACCCGTAGATTTATTCACCAATGCCTGGCGCCCATCAACCTTCTTGATTTCAGCATCAATGCCGAATCTTTCTTTAAGTTCCTTGGCCATAGCTTCAGGTTTTTTGCTTCCGCCTTTAATTACTGCGTGGGCTGCCAGCAGTTCGCCAGGAAACATTTTATACTTTTTAGCTTTACCCATTCCTGAACCGGCTACTTCTATAGTATTGTCAATCATTCCCATCCGGCCCATGCCGGCCATTCCTACCATGCCCATCGATTGAGGGCCAGGCATTGACATTCCGCCCATCATCATGGCGCCCTGCATACCCATCTGGCCATACATTCCTGCCATACCATTAAGGCCGCCGGTATAACCCGCCCAGCCCATCGCCAGGGGAGCCGATATCTGGCCCATGGCCATCATTGACATTCCGCCCATACCGGCCTGCATGGGCATATGGCCCATTCCTACCTGCATGGAAGCCTGCATTCCATAAAATTGCATTTGCTGATAAGGATTTGCTTGAATAAACATTAATAATCACCCCGAATAATAAATTTAATAATTATTTACTATGATATCCCACTAATGCATAGATGGTAAAGATTCTTATTGGAATTAAATATTAATATTCCATAAAATATTCTACAAAATATTTTGCAATCTTTTTTATGCAATGTATTCTTTTTGCCAGAAGCCTGTCACATTTCCATAGCCCGCCATGGCGTAATTGCCAGGTTTCGAAGAAACCGTGGCAATCTCAATTTAGATCGGGTTTGTTCAAAACTCACAAACCTAACGGTTACAGAGATCGCCACGTCGCTTGGCGCTCCTCGCGATGACGGAATTCGGGTTGGTTCCATACCCACTTGCGTCTGTGAGCGACCGGATCTTTGCCGATTGAAAAAACTATAATTCGAACAACATGTTTTCCCATTCTAAATGGGATTCCCCAATTCTTAATTGGGTTTGTTGTTTCTTTCAACAATCGTTGAAGTTTTTTTGTGAATCAGTATGATGCATGGTTACGAGTAATCGGGTGCTTCATTGAAATTTAAACGGTTACATGGTCAGATTTTATATAATTAAAAATGGTTTTTAACTATAAACTTTAGTTTTATGAGAATTATACTTTAAGAGATTAAAAACTATTGGTATTAGTGTTATAATGTAATCAAGCCGTTGAACAATAACGGCAGAATCCTCAAGCCGCGTTGCTCTAATCGTATTTGGGAAACCTGCTTCATAGTCTAGGTTTCCATTTTTTTATTCAGATCGTAAATAAGATCGCCCCAGTTTTTATAAGTTTCGTCATGAGAAAAAAGTATAATCTGGTGAGAATGGGTGATTTCCTCCAAAACTTCCTGGGCAATGGCAAGGCGGTTCTTATCAAAGTAAATGAATGGGTCGTCCAGTAAAAGTGGCAGGGAGGTAGTGGAAGAGAAACGTTGCAACAGTGCCAGGCGGGCTGAGAAAAACAGTTGATCCCGTGTGCCTTCTGAAAGGGCAGCTTTGTCAATTCTATTATCCTGTTTCCCCATAACAGAAATATTGAAATCTGTGTCCAAATTAATGCCGCCATATTTGTTTTTTGTAAAAAAATCAAAGACCCTGGATATATCATTTTCGATTTCTTTTCTATGTTTCTTTTGAAAATCACTGACAGCTTCTTCCAGGAGATCGACAGCCTGTTGATAAGCCTGGGCGGTTTTTTCAAGCTTTTCGATTTCTTCGTTCATATATTCTATTTTTTCATTTATTATATGAGGGTCCTGGTAGGGCAAAACAAAATGCTCTATTTTTAACTGGTAGTATTTTAATTCATCCTGTTTTGCTGTCAATTCCCCGGTTAAATTGCTGATTTTTCTGGACCATTCTTCCTGTTTAGTTATAAGATCGTCAATATTGGAAAGATCCAGCTGGGTTAATGCGGGATTTGCATCCAGAATGGAATTTTTTGTGGCATTCAGAATTTCACCCCTGGCGGCAAGTTCTTGAATGTTCTTTTTTATGTCCGTAGTATTTTTAAATTCTGCAAGCGTATTGCGTATTACCATGGTTTTATGCTGCAGGTCTGAAAATTCCTGATATTTTTCTTCTATCAGGTCAGGATCGGTTCCAATATGAGAGGCAACCTGGGGCATTCTTTCAAGAAGCTGCTTTTCTTCCAGGGATAATTCCTCTATCTCCGCAAAAAGGTCTTTGGATGCCAGTTCTTTATCAATAGTATGCTGAAGCTGGCGAACAGATTCTTTTATTTCTTTCATGGAATCAAAATCTACCCGGATTTTTGCCAGGTTCAGACCTTTCAGGTTTGAGTATCTGTTGAAAAACTCATTTATGGTTTCCTGAATTTCTTTAATTTCTTTACATAAAGAAGGCAATTTTCTTTCGTTAATTGAGGGAAACTTTTCCTGTAGCAGGCTGAATTCCCTCTCTAATTTTTCATTTGTTTTCTGGTACTGCCGGAACTTTTCCAGCATTTCCACTGGGTCGTTATCCAATGTCAGTCCAATTTTCTGACGTAATTCGGCAAGTTTTGTTCTAAGGTTCTCTATTTTATGGTTCATCTGTTTTGGTGGTTCAAGAGTGGAAAGCCTTATTTCCAATCTTTCCAGGTTTCGTTTGGCATTATGGTATTCTTCCCAGACAGATAAATATTCAGAAGCATCGAAGTCGGCAAAATATTGTTCAATAATATCCTGGCCCTGAATCTTCTGGTTTAACTGGGTTCTGATTTCTTCAAGCTGCTTTGTAATCTTCTCTTTTTTTTCAAGTATCGGGTTTAACTTCAGATAGGTAAGCATGGCGCCTGTGGTTATAAGAATAAGGCCTGTGGCATAAAGTAGCCCCGAAGGAAGTGAAAACAGGGTGCCTGCATACATAATTGAAAGCATTCCCAGAATAATGAATAAACCCGGAAGAAGATAATTTCCCGGTTGGTTAATTCTTTGCTCAATTTTATCAAATTCTTCTTTTTTTTCTCGCAGAGCTGTTTCTTTTTGGTTTTTTTCCTGTTTTCCCGATAGATAATTCTGTATGATCTGTCCTGTATTGCCGGGCAGATTTTCGTAACCCGGATATTTTTCCTTCAATGCTTCCCTGGTTTGTTCTATAGTTTTTAACAGATTTTCCCTTTCCCGAATCAGGGCTTTGATGCGCTCAATTTCCAGGTCGCTCTGGCGGGTTTCACCAATTAAC
This sequence comes from uncultured bacterium, assembly GCA_964607865.1. GTDB lineage: Bacteria > Vulcanimicrobiota > JAJTBE01 > JAJTBE01 > CAZSLZ01 > CAZSLZ01. The sequence continues at coordinate 1,691 of CAZSLZ010000131.1, read as the reverse complement.
AGAAACAACTTCTTTTCAAAATCCTTGTTTGTATTCTCAAAGTCATATTCTTCAACTTGTTTTTTTAAATCTTCAATAATCAGAGATTTCTCGTTAAAATAATGTGTCAGGTTTTTTAATTTTTCCTGAAGGTTTTCTATATGGGCAAGTTCGGAGGGAAAATCATCGGGTAAAGATACAATATTACTGAACTTTTCTTCAATTTCAGCTTCAAGTTCCTTTTTTTCCAGTTCGAGTTTGTCTATTTTAAGGTTTCGTTCTTTCAGCCATTTTTCAACTTCTTTTCTTCTTTCTTTTAAACTGGATAGTTTTTTACACAGTGGGAGAATCTCACCTTCGTATGTTTTAAAGAAATTGAAGTTCTCAATAATAATGGAATTGGTTTTTTCAAGTTCAATTTCTTTTTTTAACAGACGGTTTCTTTCCTCTATGTCAATGCCCAACTTTTGTTGTACCTGGGTTAACTCTCTTTGGGTTTTTATCAGTTTCTGCAGGGCATCTTTATTTTTCTGTAAAAGGTCCAGCTCGGTTTCAAGTTTTACTATTTCTTTATTTAATTTTAAACTTTCCTTCTCTGCAACTATTACCTCGCTTCGGGTTTCCAGCGATTTCTGCAGATTCTCTCTCAGGGCTTCCCTGTCTTGAATCAGAGTTTCCAGTTTCCGGTCTTTAGTTTTGTTTCGGCTTTGCCATGGGTCCTGGCGGGTAATTTTAAAATAATCTTTCCTGAGTTGTTCCAGAACCTTGCTGTAGTTTGATTTCCCCCCGGTAATTAATTGTCTTATTTCATCAGATATTCCCGTTTCCATTTCAAAGTTTCTTATAAACGCTAACTGTTCGACTACATCATAAGGAGGGATTCCCAGCTTGGCAAGTAATCGATGAAACTCTCTGTTGCTTTTGCTGTTTTTTCCCGATTGAGGGTAAGTTTTTCCCCTGAATATCAGTTCGTTTTCATCATGGCCCAGTTTGTATAATTCAGCTTCGTTTGTTTCAAAATTTCTGAAAATTTTATAAAAACTGTGGTTTACCTCAAAAAACAACTCGGCGGAATATTCCCTGGTTGGAAGCCAGGGTTTTTTGAGTTCTTTCTGGCTTTTATTCATGCCGAAAAGAGTATGTACCAGGGCATGCATTATTGTGGATTTTCCCTGCTCGTTGCTTCCCACAACCACATTTATTCCTTTTTCTAGAAATTCAAAGGTTTTCTGCTCTATGGGAAGGCTGCCGTCGAATTTGCCATAACCGTTAATAATCAACCTGTTAAACTTCAACAGTGCCACCTCCCTGAAAATACCCCAGGGTTGCTTTCAGGCCTGTCGTTAAAAGTTCTCTGTTCTCCGGCGAGGCCGATTCCATTTTCTTCAGCACTTTACTGACAAAAATACCTCTTATTGATTCTTCCCGTGAAATTTCGGTTATTTTGTCAGATTCCAGAATTGAAGTGTGATCTTCGATATTTATATAAAAATATTTTTCTTCAATTCTTTCCTTCAGGTATTCTATATCGACGGCAAAATCTATGGTCCCCTCAAGAATAATCTTAAGAAACAGGTTCTCGCCGTCAGGCATTTTTCGCTGAACTAATTCTATTATATCATCCTGGTTTTCCAGTAACTCGCAATTAAGGTTAAGGGTTTCAGTTTTAAACTCTTTTTTATTCCAGGGAATTCTGTTAATCTTAATTTCCC
>CAZSLZ010000130.1:0-8884 GCA_964607865.1 uncultured bacterium | reverse complement strand
TCAAACCCAGTTCGCTATATTTCACCAGATGAAAGAATTGAAAAAACACGATAAAAAAGCCAAGATTCAGGAATTAACATCCCAACAGCCCATTTCTATTTCCAGCAACGCAATCCAGGGTTTTCTGGATACCGATGAAAAACAGCTCAAACAGCTGGAAGTCTTAACCCGCAATCTTGTGAACCTTTCCCTGCAGGAAAAAATCAAACCCGAGGACAACGAAACTTTAAAGAATATTCGAAACTCTGTTGCTGAAAAAGCTTTAACCCTGACCCTGCCCGAAGTACAGAAGAAAGCAGTTGCCGAGTTGGCTTCCAGTTCTATTAAAGCCAATGCAAAAGTCGATTGGAATGAAACCTCCAGGGTAATGCAGGAAAGAAAAGACTCTGTAAAACCTGTCACTATAACTATAAAAAAAGGGCAGGTTATTGTAGGCAAGGGGCAGATTATAACCCCGGAACATATAAGAATTATCGAAAAAATGGGCCTGCAGAATTCCAGTATTAATTTTACCGCTGTTGCAGGTATAGCCCTTTTCGTACTCCTGTCAATAACCATTATCTGGTTTTATATAAAACTGTCCTTTAAAAAATTAGCTGATTCCCCACAGAACCTTTTGCTTTTAAGCATAATTACCATTGTCAATGTTCTGTTAATAAGCCTGCTTATCCAGATTCATCCCTGCTGGGCTCCTGTCCCTATCGCTTCCATGCTTATTGCCATACTTCTGAACCCTTATCTTTCAGTAATCATAACCTCTATTTTGTCTATCACCGTGGGAATCCTCACCGGAGACGTACAATTTGCCGGAATTTCACTCATAACGGGTATTGCATCGGTCATAGCTGTGTGGAATGTCAACCGCAGGCTGGATCTTATCTCAGCTTCCGTTAAAATTTTCCTGGTTAATGCCCTTTCTGTTTTTGTCTTTATGCTTCTATCCGGCGAACCTTTCGGGGCATTGCTGGAAAGCCTCATTTACGGTGGGTCCAATGGCTTCACCTCGGGCATTATTACCATAGGTATCTTACCCTTACTGGAATACAGTTTTGGAATTACCACCCATATGAAACTCCTGGAGCTGTCCAACCAGTCTGAACCTCTTTTAAAAAGACTGCTGGTGGAAGCGCCTGGAACTTATCATCACAGCATTATAGTGGGCAATCTGGCCGAGGCCGGCGCCGAGCTGGTGGGCGAAGATCCCCTGCTGTGCAGGGTAGCTTCCTATTATCACGACATAGGCAAACTTAAACGCCCTTATTTTTTCATAGAGAATCAGCTGGGCTCAGAAAATCCCCATGACAAACTTTCCTCCCGCTTATCTGCCCTGGTAATAATCGGGCACGCCAAAGACGGGTTGGAGCTGGGCAAACAGCATAATCTACCCGAACCCATACTGGATATTATTGGCCAGCACCACGGAACCAGCCTGGTTTCCTTTTTCTATAACAAAGCTATGGAAGAAGGCATCGAGCCTCTGGAAGCCGATTTCCGTTACCCCGGCCCCAAACCCCAGAGCAAAGCTGCCGCCATTGTAATGCTGGCGGATTCCGCCGAGGCCGCAGCCCGTACTTTAAAGAACCCCAACCCTGAAAAGATAGAAAAACTGGTTAAATCCATCTTCCGCCGGGCAACCGATGAAGGCCAACTGGATGAATCCCCCCTGTCACTGAAAAATATTAATGACCTGATTGAGTCTTTCACTAAAAATCTCACCAGTATTTATCATCATCGAATTGAGTATCCTGAAAAAATTCTGGAGCAGGCCTCCGTTAAAGAAAAAGTGAGCAAAATAAAAATTAACCAGAATAAATCTTCCGCCTGACAGTCTTCATATTTTTTAACATTTTGTTAACATGTTTTTTTTGCATTATATGCTATAATAGAACCAATAAAACAGGCATGTTGTGCAGGTAGGTGTTTTTTATGGATAGAATCAATAATTTATCCAGTTTGCAAATCAATCGAACGGGGCAGAAGCCGTTATTAAAGCAAAGCCCAGCTTCAAAACCCGCCAGCAGTGAAATTGATGCCGTAGATTTACGTAAACGCCCTCTGACGGAGTTGATGGATCAGAACAAACTCCGTGAATTTATGCATGACCTGCCCAAGGTTGACCTGCACCGCCACCTTGAAGGCGCTATCGAACCCGAAACTTTCTTGTCCATAGCACAAAGAAAAAATCTGGAACTGCCTCACATTTATCCCGGAGAAACCTTCACCCAGGGCACAACTGAAGATTCAGCCAGAACCACTCAGAATGCCTCTCATCTTGCAAACAGCCCCATGCCTTCCGCCACCTTTACCAACAGGCCCAAATACTCTCTTGATGATTTAAAACCCCATTTGCAGGTTACTAAGGATGATAAAACCCTGCTGGACTTTTTAAGCAAGTTCAACACCATTGGCAGGGCATTTACCGACCGTGAGGCAATTGAAGAAATAACCTACAAAGCTGCCCAGGACTGCGTAAAGGACAACGTGAACTATGCCGAGTTCCGTTTCAGCCCGGTTTACATGGCTGAGCAATACGGCATTTCTGAAGAAGATGTTATGCGGGGCGTACTTGATGGAGTAAAGAAAGCAAAAAAAGATTTTGATTTTGACACCCGGCTGATTATGATAGCTGAACGTCAGCGGGGAAGCGGCCATGCCCGGCATGTGGCAAAAATGGCAGAAAAACACATGAAAGACGGCGTGGTTGGGTTGGATCTTGCCAACGATGAGTTCAATTTCCCTCCCGGCCCTTATGCCCGGGTTTTCCAGGAAGCCAAGGAAGCAGGCTTAAAAATAACCGTCCATGCCGGCGAAGCTGGGGGCGCCGATAATGTAAAAACATCAATTGAAGATTTAAAAGCTGACCGGATAGGCCATGGAGTCAGAACCTTCCAGGACCCCGAAGTGGAAAAAATGGTCAAGGAAAAAGGGGTAACCCTGGAAATGTGCCCAACATCCAATGTTCAAACCGGCGCAACCGACAGTATGGCCAATCATCCCTTTAAAAAATATTACGACCAGGGAATGAATGTAACCATCAATACCGACGATCCCGGAGTCAGCGACATTGATCTTTCCAACGAATATCAACAGGTGGTTACCAAATTCGGTTTTTCCATGGAAGATGTGGAAAAATTCATCATGAACGGCATTGACTCAGCTTTCCTCCCCCCAAATGAGAAAGCCGGGCTTAAAGCAAAATACCATAAAGGCATAAAGGCAGCCGAAGAAAAATACCTTCTGGCAGATCAATAATAATTCAAACCGGTTTTGACAATATCCCGGACTTTTTTAATCATGGCTCAGTTTTTGCATATTTTCAATTTCGGCCATCGAAACTTTTTTCACTCTTTATCAGTTTTAAAATATCAGGCAAGACAGTTGAATTTTAAGAAACCATATTACACCAGAATTCTCCTGCATAAGAATTATACTGACTCCCAAAGACTTCGAAGATTGTTGAAGGAAAAAAACGAAATCTACACAAAATTCGTCATCGCGAACATCCGCAGAATGCGTGGCGATCTCTGTACCACCCAAGTAAATGGGTTTTGAAAAACCTGATCTGAATTTAGATTGCCATGGTTTCGAAACCCCGTATTGACGCCATGGCGGTGTATGGAAATGTGACGGAATTTAGGGAAACAGAATGATTTTACATCAGGAAATTTATATTTTATTGTATTTATCAAGGGTAAAACATAATAAATATTACAGAGAAATCATTAATTTGAAAGGATTTCTTCTCGTGGCATATAATATAATATAATATAATTATGGGTATTTTTTCAATTTAAATATTGATGCGCGAGATTCTTATGAATAATTTCAGGACTAAAAATTTAATTTTCATTGACCCTGGTAATGACAATGAAAATATATTAAAAGTATTGAAACCGGTGTTTAATATTGATAAATACAACCGGTTTTTTCAACATTACGATGAAATCCCCGATAAAACTTTTGATCTTCTGGTTTCAACCCTGCCCACCAAGGCTGAGAATGCCATAAACTATGTATACAAATTGAACAATTGGCTTCCATACATGCAAAAGGTATTTATTCTTAACACTGAAGACAGCAGAATCATCGATTATCTGCAAAAATTGCAATACTTATGCTTTTTTTCTTCGAATTTAAAGGAAAAATTTTATCTTAATAATTTTGTCAATACCATAAAAATAATTTCTTGCAGGAACCTGAGAAGCCAGCTGGATTTCTACGGTTCCACATCTAACACCTGTTTCTGGGAATGGTATCCCCAGGAAGATGTTATGTTTTTAAATGGAGATTGGGATGAAATTCTTGATTATGTACCCGGAACCAACAAACAGGTAAAAACCGAAGAAGTAATCAATAAAATACCAGAAGAAGACCTTGAAAAGATGTTTGAACAACACCCTGGAATGAGGGAATGGAAATCCGGGCTGGACAATATGTCATTTCAACATCGTTTCTACAATAAAAAAGGGGAACCAAAATGGTATGAGGTAAAAACCCGGGTAGTTGAAAGAAGCCCAGATGGCAGAATTAATAAACTGATAGGCGCCAGTTACTGTATTGATCCGCTGAAAAAGTTAGAAGATAGTTTAAATCAACAGAAAGACCAGCTGGAGCTTATGGTTTACGCCAGCGGAATTGGTTTCTGGGAATGGGATGTACAAGAAGATAACTTCCGTGGCTCACCACAATTTTCTAAACTTCTCGGTTATTCAGATAATAAATTTGAAAATATAAAAATTCAAGACTTGTTAGTTTTTGTTCATCCTCATGATATGAAAAAGGTAGAACAGGTAATACAAAAATCAACATCAGAAGGAAACAGTAAAAACCATTATTCCCTTGAAGCGAGGCTGAAACATAAAAACGGCAACTGGAAATGGTTCAAGGCCAGCTGCCTTGTAACAGAACGGAATAGCCGGAACCAGGCGAAGAAATTTATAGGGGGTTTAATTGACATTGACCAGCACAAGCAATTGGAAAGGGAGTTAAATTTTATAAGGTTGAAACTTGAAGATCGATTGGCACTGATGGACCTGGTTTACAGAAAGTCCCCCATTGGGCTGGCATTGCTTGATAAAGAACTGCGTTTCGTTCTTATAAACGAATATTTGGCGGACATCAATCATCTGGAGGTGGAAAAACACCTGGGGAAATCTGTGGATGAAATATTGCCCGAGGAAGCCCTGAACCAAACCAGGCCAGTATTGGAGAATGTCCTTAAATCGGGTAAGCCCTCAATTAATAACCTGATAATTGGAGATAATCCCGGAGAGCCTGAAAAGATTTATTACCTGAACCTGAGCGCTTACCCCATTTTAACAGCCGGCAACATTTCAAATGTGGGGGTTGTTATTCAAGATGTAACCATGCAGTATAAAATAGAAGCCAGTTTAATAGAACAGAACCAATTACTGGAAGATATGGGTAAAATGGCAAAAGTGGGAGGCTGGGAAGTATTCAAGAACGATAACAGAGTATTATGGACTGATGAAGTTGCCCGTATTTATGGTACACCCATCGGGCAGCAGCCTCCGTTACAGGATGCGATCAATTTCTACCACCCCGATTACCAGCCGATTATAACAGAAGCTGTGACAAATTGTATGGAAAAAGGGGAGCCTTTCGACCTGGAACTCCGGTTTATCGACGCCCAGAAGAACCATAAATGGGTCCATGCCTTGGGAAAGGCAGCTTACAACGATAACGAAATTTATAAGATATTCGGAACATTCCAGGATATAACCTTAAGAAAAAACGCCGAGTTAACCTTGAGAGAAAGCGAAACCCGGTATAGAACCCTGTTTGAAGGAAATATCAACCCCAACCTTATTATTGATGAAGAAGGAAACTGCCTGAACTGTAACGGGTCGGCCCTGGAGCTTCTGAAATGCAACAAGGAAGAGATTTTAGGCAAAAATATAAATGAATTAATTTTTGAACTAGACAAAAATACCCCAATCTCTGCCCGCAAAAAATTATTGGCAGAGGGTGGAACCCTGGAAACAAAACTCAAGGTTGACAATAACACCTTTATTCTTGAGTTTTCCCTCACACCCCTGGAATGGAAAGGTAAAAAAGTTATTTATTGCATCGGCAGGGATATAACCCACAAAAAAATGGCAGAAAAGAAAATCAAAGCTCTGAACCATGCACTGGAAGAACAGAATTCCAGGCTGAAGGATTTAAACGAAGAACTGAATTCTTTCAGTTATTCTGTTTCCCACGATTTGCGCGCCCCGCTGAGAGTAATAGACGGTTTCTCAACATTAATTCTGGATGAGTGTTCTTCAGAACTCACCGGGGACTGCAGGGAATATATTGAACACATTGTGAAAAACTCCAACAGAATGAAGCTTTTAATTGAAGATATGCTTGCATTTTCCAGGCTTGGAAGAAAAGAAATACACAAAGAATCGATCAACATTAAAGAAACAATTAACGAAATTATTCAAGAGCTTAGAATTCTCGAGCCTCACCGGCAGATTAATTTCAACATTTTAAGGCTGGTGCCTGCCTTTGGCGACCAGATATTGATCAAGCAGGTCTTTCATAATATCCTGTCAAATGCAGTTAAATTTACCAGGACAAGGGAAAAAAGCATAATCTCCATAGACAGTTGGGAGCAGGATAATAAATGCTTTTTCTCTATAACCGACAACGGTGTGGGTTTTGACATGAAACATAAAAATAAGATATTTGAGGTTTTCCGCCGTGTCCACAAGGAATCCGAATTTGAGGGCACAGGAGTAGGGCTTGCCATTGTAAAAAGAATTGTTAACCGCCATGGAGGCGAAATCTGGGCGAGCTCAGAAAAAGGTAAAGGTGCTACCTTCTCTTTTTACCTTCCACAAACGATAAATTCCATGTAAAAAGCCGGTTAATCTTTCTCGCAAAAGCGAGTCTGTCATAAAAATTGTGTAAACCTCCGAAATGTATTAAAATCATATTAATATTTTGGAGGTTTTTATTATGAATAAGAACAAAGCGCTCAAACAGCGGAAAAGAAGAAAACTGACACCAGAGGAAAAGGCGCGCAAAGAGGAAAACCGCCAATACCATTATGGGCTTCAACGTAGAGGGTTACAAGGAAATTCTGGGCATATGGATTGGCGAGGCTGAATCTGCGAATTTCTGGCTGGGCATTCTCAACAAGTTGAAGAACCGGAGCGTTGAGGACATTCTCATTGCCAACATCGACGGATTGTCCGGGTTCGATGAAGCTATTACCACAGCTTTCCCCAAAACCGAGCTCCAGCGGTGTATTGTTCATCAGGTTCGCAACAGCACAAAGTTTTGCCTCCATTAGTATATTAAAAATTTCATCAAGTTAACTCAGTAAAGTCTTAAATTTAAAAAGAGATGCTCTATTCGACTTCAAGAGCCTTTCTAAGTTTTTCGAGTAAAGCTCCTTCTTTTTTACTGATTCGTTTTAAACCCAACATTTCCTCACCATGGGCTTTTGCAACTTTTTTGGCTATTTCAACAAGAAATTCTTTATACTGCTGTGTTTCTTCGCCGGGATGTTTTTCTTTCAGAATTTTATTGACATCTTCGGCATATTTTGCCACCTGATCTGCGTTACGGCCTTTGCCGTCAGACTGGGAAACAAATTGAAAACTCTTCAGGACTGTATCTATCAATTCGTTGCTTTCAAAACGGTTTCTGGATTTGGATAAATAACTTACCAGGGAATCGAACTCTTTAATCTCTGCATTGGGATTTGATTTTTCAACATCAGACATTCCCAGGCCAATGGCAAAAGGCGCATCCTCTATAATTTCCCATTCCTCTTCAGTAAATTTGTCTTTTATACTCATCTGAACCCTCCAATAAACATTCGATAAACAAAAGTTCTATACCGGAAGACATCTTCCTGTGTAATAGTCAAGAAACTGCAGGAAAAATCAGCGGTTGGCTCCATGCTTCCTTAACAGGGAAGAGGTGTTGTCATCACGGAAAAATATTGCCAGGGAAAGGGGGGTCTGTTCATTCTTATTCTTAGCGTTTACGTCAGCTCCGCTGTTAATTAACAACTCCACAGCCCGGGTTTTACCTTCCTGAACCGCCAGATGAATCGGGCGGGATTTGTCACTGTCCTCGGCAGAAATGTTGGCGCCCTTATCAATCAATAATTTCATGGCATCCAGCATTCCTTTTTTCGATGCTTCGTGCAAAGGTGTTTTTCCCGATTCTTCGGTTGCTTCCAAATCAGCGCCCTTTGATATCAATAATTCCATAATTTCTGTCAATCCAGCATAAGAAGCCCAGTGCAGGGGGGTTCTGCCCTTGTTATCACGGGTATTGATGTCGGGGTTCTTTTCCAGCAGCTTAATCACAGTCCGTTTTAAATTAAAAGCTATACTGTTATGCAAAGGAGTTGCGCCGGTTTCGGGATTTTTAACATCAATTTCTACTCCGTATTCCAACAATAAATTTATAATTTCTTCATTTTTATTTTTAATAGCTGTCATTAAGGGATACTCGCCACTTGCTGACGGTTCATTTGCGGAAACCCCAGCTTCTGCCATTCTCTTAACAGCACTCGTATTTCCTTTCAATACAGCCAGCTGAAATGGGGTCTTTTCTTCTAAGCCTTTATAATTGGCAAGTTCATGATATTCTTTTACCAGTTCAATTATTTTATTCCAATCTTCATGTTCCATGGCAGCTTTCAGCTGTTCCCGGGGAGATTTTTTTAAACCTTTAAATAGTGAACCCATCTTTGGCCTCCTTGGAAAAAATAATGTTCCTTATTTAATTACTTTAATTTGTATAGATTCCTTTTTCGGCATTAATTCAATTGTAACTTATATTTACAGGAAAAAAACATTATTGGAACTAAATTTTATAAATATAGTTTTTTGTTTTGATCTATTATATCATT
>CAZSLZ010000129.1:0-8914 GCA_964607865.1 uncultured bacterium | reverse complement strand
AATCATGAAGCTGATAGTAATTGAAATAATATGTTGAGAAAGGCAGGAATACTGGTATTCCCGAGCCCGGCCCCCCGTATTGGAGAACGAAGGGGTCGTATTTATCACTGATATACAGATACTGCAGGTTACCTTCCCATTTGTCATTCTTCATTTTAACCCCGGCGTTAAAACCATAACCCCGGGCAGTGGTGTTATAAATCTGGTTGGTAACATCGGGGTCATACTGGGATAAACTTCCCCGGATAAAGGCTGACCATACCTTGTTGAAATCGTGTTGAAAATCGGCGCCCACCATATACATTCTTTGAGAACCCAGCTTGGGATTGGTAATGGAGCCATTGATATTACGCCAATATACGATATTGTTGCCTGGCGCTGTGGGATACGTAGGCAGGGTGGGAGCGTTGGTGGTGCCCGGAGCATATTTGATGCCGTCTATCTGGGCGCGGTTGTTTACCCGGTAACCATGAATCCCCACCTTGTTCTTTTCTTTTTTGAACTGTATTGTCCCTGAAAACAGGTTGGCCTGATAGAAAGATGCATTGGGTAACCGGGTATATCCGGTTTCATATGACCACGGACAGTTCTCCTTATCGCTCATGTTACCCTTGAGATTAATTCCATAGAAGGGAATGATCGAAGGCTGATTAATATTAGGGTTTCGCATTCCCCGCAACAAAAGATGGTCGGTCTTTTCATATACAAAAGAACCCACAGTCAGCAGGGTCTTGTTTGGTTTGTAATTATACCAGAACCGGTCCATGACCGCCTTGTTAAAAGGAATATTATTTTTGGCCTGAACGTTGGGGGCGGCAGTTCCCTGAGCGGTGAACGGGTTGGAAAGATAAGGCGGGGTAACACCCCAGTAATTATTGATAATGTCATCTCCATAAGAGGAGTATGCTACAAATTCCACTCCAAGATTTGTGGTATCGGTGGGGCGTACCAGGGTTCCCAGTTTTGCCGCATTGGATAACCCCACCCCGTTTATCATGATACGGCCGTTTGTCCAGTCGGTAACAGTGGCATTTCTTGAACCTGCATTGGGTAAAGAACCGTAAATATCCATGGTCTGAATTACGCCTTGAATGTGTCCGTAAAAACGAATCTTTTCCAGCTCCCGGGTTCTCTTATCCACCTTGGCATAGTTTTCTTCAACTGCAGTAATTCTCACTCCAAATGCGTTCAACTCATCCCTGCATTCGTCAGCCAGGGCAGAAAGCGCTTCCAGATCGGCTTTTGTGGCTTTCTTGGAATCCTCCTGATCAAGCCGCGCCATTGCCCGCTGAATCATCATTGCCATTTCCCAGCGGGTGAGGTGCCTGTCGCCCTTGAAGGTTCCATCGGGATATCCCTCAAGTATTCCCCTGGCAGCCAGATCCGCCACAGCTTCACTGGCCCAGTGGTTTTCCTGAACATCAGGAAAAAGGGGCGCTGCCAATGCCGGCATACAGCAGAAAAGAAAAATAAGGTTTACCAGCATCAGTTTTATATAAATCCTCTTCATTATCAAATTATCCTCCCGATGAAACAATCATATTGAAAAATTTTGACAAATACAAAATATATTCGATTATTCTATTTTTGTATTCTGTTTCCTTCATTCATTAATAAGACATATGGAAGTTATATTACGAAATGAAAAAGAAATTTCTGATACTCCCGGAACTAAACCCGGATTTCCATTGTTTGTTTTAATAGTAAACTGGTGAGGTGAAATTATGAAAATTGATTTTTTTGATAGTTTGAACACAGGTAAAAAGACCCGGTTAAAAAGGCTGCTTTATAAATATGGGCCCGGTAACGGAAAACTAATGATCTTGCCTTACGATCAGGGTTTGGAGCATGGCCCCCGGGATTTTTTTGTCAACCACGACAGTAAAAACCCGGAATACATTTATAAACTGGCAATAGAGGGCGGATTCTCAGCAGTGGCAGTTCAGGTTGGCATTGCCCAGAAATATCACCACAAATATGCCGGTGATATCCCCCTGGTTTTAAAACTTAACGGCAAAACCGAGATTCCTTCCGATGAAGAAGCTCTTTCGCCGTTGAATGCCGATGTGGAAGACGCAGTAAGATTGGGAGCCGATGCGGTGGGATATACCCTATATGTGGGTTCGCCGAGACAGGATGAAGATTTCATTCAGTTTAAAAAAGTAAGGCAGGATGCTTTGAAATATGGGATGCCCCTGATCATCTGGTCTTATCCCCGAGGGCAGGCAATTGAGAAAAAAGGAGGCAAAAACTCCTTTTACGCTATAGATTATGCTGCCCGGGTTGCCCAGGAGCTGGGCGCCGATGTGGTAAAACTTAATTTCCCCCAGAATGGCAAACACCGGGAAAACATGCCCCAACCCTATGGTGATCTGAAATGGGATCCGGAAAAAAGCATGGAAGAAGTGGTTCATTCGGCAGGCAATACTCTGGTTATAGTTTCCGGTGGTTCAAAAATTGACGACGAAGCTTTGATGAAAAAAATTGAACATTCTTTGAAGGCCGGGGTGGCGGGTATTATATTCGGCAGAAATATATGGCAGAGAGAATGGGAAAAAGCCCTGGAAATTGCTCACAGGATAAAGGAAGTTATGAAAAAATACTGAAAAGATCCATACTTTAAGTTATTCAGGAGTAATTATGGCCATTGATTTTCTGGCTTTTCAGGTTTTTTCAGGGGAATTAAAACAAATTTTAATGGGGGCTCAACTTCAAAAGCTGTTTCAGCCAGGCGGGTTTGAGTTTGTTTTTCGGTTTCGCAACCCCGGGATTAACTATTTTTTATATATCAATCTGGAAAAAGATAATATCCAGTTTCATCCCGTGCCGGGCAAGTTCGCAACCAGCATAGAACCCACGCCTTTCTGCATGCAATTACGAAAACATATACTGAATGCCCGCATAACAGATATGAAGGTTGTGGAAAATGACCGGATTTTAATATTGGAGTTTTCAAGGGCAGGCCAGGTAAAGAAATTGGTTTTTGAACTCACAGGCAATACCGCCAATCTTATTATACTGGATGATATGGATAAATATGTGGGCGCCTTCACCCGCCAGGATGATTTCAGAAGAATAATCACCGGCCAGCCTTATACCTTGCCTGCCCCGGTTGACAGGGTCAACCCCCTGGCTGTTCAGCAAGAGGGTTTCTTCAAATTGCTCGATGAACTGGCTACCGAGAAGATCAGCATAAAAGATGCCCTGGCGCTCACTTTCAAGGGGCTGAAAAAGAAGTATAACCAGGAAATCCTTTTTCAGGCGGGTATCCACCCTCATATGAATATTGATGAGTTGGGCATGAATCAGAAGAATGATTTGTGGAAAAATTGGAATCTTTTTTTTGAGAAAATCAGAAACCGGCAGTTTGACCCTGTCCTTTATTATGAAAAAGATGATGAATACATGGAAGAACCTCCTGTGGAATGGTCTTTCTGGGAGTTTGAAACCCTGAAAGGATCTCCACTGGAAAAGGTTTCAACTGTTTCTGATGCCCTGCAGGCCTATTCTTTCAGGCAGGGTATAAAAGACCAGCAGGAAAGCCAAAAGGAAGATCTATTGTCGGCGATTAGGAAACGCTACAAAAAGGTAAAAAGGCGTTTGAAAAACCAGCAGAACGATCTGGAGAGTGCCCGGGAATCGTTGAAGTTGAAAACCTATGCAGACCTTCTTCTGGCAAATATGCATCTGGTTCAGGGAAAAACCGGTGAAATACAGGTAATGGATTATTACGAAGATCCACCGGTTCAACGGACAATTACCCTGGATCCCTCAAAAACACCCCAGGAAAATGCAGAACGTTTTTATAACAAATATAAAAAAGCCAGAAGGGGCCTGGATATAATTGACAGGCGAATCAGGATGACCAGGGAAGAGCTGGATTTTCTTGCCCGCGCAAAACAGGATGTCGCTTCTGCAGATACGGTGGAAGATCTTGAAGTAATCAAGCAGAATCTCAAAGACGAGGGCTTTTATCAGTTATCCCGGCAGGGTAAGGGCGGAAAGCAACAGGAAGTTTCAGGGCCCAGAAGGTTTGAATTGGACAAAGGTTACATTGCACTGGTGGGAAGAAACTCAAAACAAAACGATCAACTGGTTACATCTATCGGAAATAAAGAAGATATATGGTTCCATGCTACGGAAATTCCCGGCAGCCACGTTGTATTGAAAATCCAGAAGCCCTCACAAACCATACCCGACCGGGTGGTTCACCGCTCAGCCCAGCTGGCGGCATACTTCAGCCAGGCACGACAAGCCACCAAGGTGCCGGTGAGTTACACCCGGTTGAAATATGTAAGAAAAATCAAGGGAAACAAATCAGGCAAAGTTTTTTATACTCACGAAAAATCAATTCTTGTAAAACCCGAAGTGTTTCAGGAACAAGTATAAGGGGGAAATATGAGTAAAATAAAAGTTAATAACAGTTATGATAATATTATCCAGGTTTATCAAAAATCTGTGAGGTTATTGCAGAAAAAACCGGGGCTGCTCAAACACATTGGCAACCTGGTTACAGCTTACAAGGAAATTGAATTTCTGATTCCCATCAACGAACAGAAATTACTTAAGGGAGAATTTGCCCCCTATCATTATTCCTATTCTGAAATGGAAAACTCCTATCAACTGGCAATGCTGGGGTTTTACCGGCATTCTTTTATCGCCCTTAAAAGAATGTTGGACCTGGGCATGGAATCAATTTATGAGAATTGTTTCGTGGAAAAGAAAAATACCTGGCTGTTACAGGAAACATCGTTGCCAGGATGGGAAGAAATATGGAAGAAAACAACCTGTTTTGAAGGTATTAAAAATTTCAGCCTGGTTCACGAAATGGAAAGAAACATTTATGGGCTTCGCAATGAGTTGGAAAAACTGACAAAAAGCAGGGAGTTGACCCTGACAGATGGAAAAATCAACAGCCACATTAATTATTTCAATGAAAGCTTATTTGACAAATGGCTTGAGTTACTGGAGAAAACTGTACGTAATCTGATAGTGCTTCATCTGTTAAGATTCCCTCCGGGTATTATTCCCCTGGAAATTGATCAAAACATACAGGCATCACCATCCACCGATGGTTTTTTGAGGCCGGACCAGGTTGAAATTGTAAAGAATGTTCTGGAAAACAAATATATCAAAGAAGTGGAAAGTTTCAACCTGCAAAACGGCAGAACCAGAAGAATGCTTTCCATTGTTAAGAACCTTCCCGCTTCCTGATCATATCAATCCACCTCCGAGGCAAAACGATGAGTGGGTTCGGGACGGCCCGGGTTTATGCATTTCAACCTGATTATTTTTGCATGGGCGCAATGGTCGTTAAGCTGATTTACCAGGTCACGGACCAAAAATTCCAGATCACCGGGTTCCATCTCTACCCTGGCATTTATTATCATATCTGCCTGGGTTGTTATTTCACTGATTTTACCACGGATGCTGATTTCCTCGTTGAGCCTGGCTAAATTTGCCACTACTGTACCTTCGCCGGAATAAAGCAATACTTTTATATGCCCAACCTGGGCGGAAATTTCTCTTAGTTTTTTTCTGAACTCCTTCATAAATGAGGAAATCACATAATTCCAGTCAGGCAGGCAACAACAGCCCGCAGTCAACTGAATATCCGCATTCAGCCAACCCAGCACAGCTTCACCTTGAGCATAAGTATCATAATCAACCTCGGCTAGGCGGGTGCCTGCCCTGGTTTTCGCCATAATGTAATTCAACCATCCCTCCATACCAGCTCCGGTTGTTGAAGAAATGGCAAAAACCGGGGCGCCGGGAAAATGACTCTTAACCAGTTCCTCTATTTGATGCAGTTTTTCTTCCTGCAAGGTATCAATTTTGTTAATTACAATTAAATCAGCTTCTTCCAGCTGTTTCTTGTAAATGTAAGAAGCATCAGGGTGAAGATTGTTGTTTTCATTGCTCAGGACCTGCTCCAATCTCAGGGGATCCGCCAGAACAGTCAGAGGGGAAAGTAAAAGCTCCTTTCTATAATTTTCTTTTAATGGCTGCATAAGGGTGGCAGATAGATCGGCGCAGCTCCCCACAGGCTCAGCTATGATAACATCTGCATCTGCCTCGTTTTTTAAATTTTCAACTGCTTTCATCAAACCGCCAAAATTACAACAGAAACATTCCACCACCTCCTGCACATTAAGCCCCTTCTGCTGCAGAATTTTAGTGTCCACCAGATCCGGCGCCTGATCATTTGTAATTAAACCGGTTTTTTTACCTTCTTTCATAAAATGCTGAGCCGATTTCCACAATAATGTGGTTTTTCCCGCTCCCAGAAAACCTCCGATAAAAATCAAACGAGTTGCATTCATTAGTCCTCCTTGGTTAAATAATCCTGATTATTTTCATTCACCAGATATAACAAGGGGAATTTTTATTAGTTCCAGAAGAATTGAAATTGAAAGTATATATTATTATAAGGTTTTGTATATGGATGAAGAAAACCACATGGAACAATTGATAGGCAGTTTCAGGGAAGCTGTGGCAGGTGATGAGAATGATTTCCGCGCCTGGTTTAACCTGGGAAATTGCCATATCTATAACAATGAACTGAATGAAGCCCTGGAATACTATAAAACCGCGGTTCAATTAAAACCCGATTTCAAAGACGGGCTTTACAATATTGGAAGCATCTATTTATTGAAGGGTGAGTTCACCGAAGCTATAGTTTATTTTAACCGGGCTCTGGAAATGGATCATGGGGATTGCCAAATATGGGCGAACCTGGGAAATGCATACATGGAAATAAATGATTATAACAGAGCGCTGGACAGTTTTCTGAAAGTTGCCGATATGAACCCCACCCATTTCAAGAGTTGGTTCAACCTGGGGAATTTATTCCTGAAACAGCGTAATTATGGGGAAGCTATTGAAAATTACAAAAGATGCCTGGAGCTGAACCCGGAATTTGTCCCTGCCCTTTATAATTTGGGAAATTGCAATTATCACAGTGGAGATTTTGAAGAAGCCATAACGAATTACAAGAAAATTCTGGTTCACCGTCCGGCGGACCATGACGCCCTTACCTATATGGGCTCAGCTTATTCCCAGTTAATGAAGCCAGAGCATGCCCTTGCATGTTTTGAAAAAGCCTTGAGGATAGAACCGGAAAACCCCGCCAGTTATTTGAACCTGGGAAACGTATATATGAAGATGGGCAAGGAAGAAGAAGCAAGGGAAATGTACCAGAAAGTATTGGAATTGACGGAGGAAATGTAACAGAGATCCTGGAAGAAGAATTTAATTTATGCTATAATTAAATATAGTATATACGAAAGGATGAAGAATAATGAAAAAACAGGGATTTACCCTCATCGAACTTATGATTGTAATTGCAATCATATCCATTCTGGCATCGATTATTATTCCCAATATTACAAAAGCCCGGGCGCAGGCTCAGTTCAGCGCCTGCCTGCAGAATATGAAAGCTATACAGACCACACTGGTCATGTTTGACGCCGACGGTGTAGTAACCCCCGGCGATGGTTCTTGTGAAGGGTTCTGCGATGAGCTTTCTGAAACGTTGCTGTATCCCGATTACATAAGCAACATACCCACCTGCCCCAGTGGCGGCAATGAGTATTATGTTAAATATCTGGCACGGGCTGGAAACAGCCCCCGTTTGTCAATGTGCGTAAGAGAATGCTCGGGAAGCCATCGTGAAGTATTGACCGCAATGTACCAGGCAAATGGAAATTCCGGTGATTGCGGTTGCTGTGGCTTTGGCTTAAGATTCTCCCAGTGCAACGGCCGAACTTATAATTATACCTGCCCAAGAGGAGCCTTCTATAAATAATAGTTGAGTTTTACAGGGTTTTTATTAACAGGTTTATCAATTCTTTTGACTGCCCCCTGTCAAGCAAGGCTGCCAGGGTGGTGGTTTCATTTTTGTCTATGGTTCTTAAGACAGTTTCATTATGGGTTTGCGATATTGCTATTCTGCATTCGGTTCCCCTGCCCTCGCCCTTTCCCTTTCTATGGGTTTCAATTACGCCAATTAATTTTTCGCCATAGGGTAAATTCATAAGCTACTCCTTTTGTTGTTATTGTTTTCTTTTTTTTCAGAGTTTTAACCTGTTTTCAAGGCAATTTAACATATCGGAAGGAATATGTAAATATGTATTAGAAGCAAGAATTATCATTGTGACAGTTTTTGTTTTTTTTGAAGTAATAATTAAAGGAGATGATACTATTGGCGCATATTATTGGCATCAGGCGTGAAGATAAGAATGTATGGGAAAAAAGAACCCCGTTGGTTCCCAGGGATGTAGATCACATTATAGATCATCTGGGAATAGATGTATATGTTCAGCCCTCGAATATAAGGGTGTATGCCAACGGTGAGTATAAAGAGGTGGGAGCAAAAATAACCGAGGATTTATCACCCTGCGAGGTTATTTTTGGCGTAAAGGAGATGCCCATCAATTTTTTCAGCCCCGGAGGGACCTATGTATTTTTCTCTCACACCCTGAAGGGCCAGCATTATAATATGCCCCATTTAAAAAGGATGATGGATCTCAAATGCAACCTTATCGATTATGAGGGAATCACCAATGAAAACGATCGCCGTTTGATTTTCTTCGGCAGGCATGCAGGACAGGCAGGAATGATAGATTCCCTTTGGGCGCTGGGAGAGAAACTGAAGAAAGAAGGGGTTGAAAATCCGTTCTATGAAATTCGCCAGACTTATGAATACAGACATTTGAAAGCTGCCAAAGACGACATGAAACTTATTGCCGAGCGGATTATTGAGGATGGCTTACCCGAGGAACTTACCCCCATGGTAATTGGCATTGCCGGTTACGGAAATGTTTCCAGGGGGGCCCAGGAAGTTCTGGATTTTCTGCCGGTGAAGGAGATTTCTCCTCAAGAGCTTCTGGAGTTAAAAGACAGTAATAAATAT
>CAZSLZ010000128.1:0-8978 GCA_964607865.1 uncultured bacterium | reverse complement strand
CGCAACCAATTTTTTCGAGAGCATGATTCACAACTATAAAAGATGTCCATAAGGAACCCGCCATGAACAGGTTGGCCACAACGTCATCCCGGTTAACACCGGCTATCTGGTATATGTCCGCCAGAATAGATGAAACCTCGTCCAACTCCCGGTAACTGTAAAAATTGAATTTTGGCTCGCCGGTACTGCCCCCGCTGGCAAACACGTAAGCTTTTCTCAGGGAACCTGTTAAAATTTTCTCTGAAACCGGAGGTGAATTATTGTAAATATGGTTCTTGGTCAGAAGGGGAACCCGGGTAAAAGCCTGGTAGTTATTTATGGTTGTAAGATCCACATCTGAATAATGCTCCTTGTAAAAATCAGAGTTGCTTCGGGCAAAACGTATTAAATTTCTCAATCTATTCCACCGGGTTTTTTCCAGTTTTGCCGGGGCAATTTTTTCACCCAGGTCTATCCGCTTTTCTATCCAGTCTATGGTAACCCAGTTTATCAGTTTTCGCAGGGGAAAACCGAAATCATGAGGAGAACCAGCTTTTTCAATGCCCATTTTCCCGGGAATGGTGATCCGGGAAACGCCCAGGCGGGCCAGGGCTTTGGTTAAGGCCTTCATTTCGGAAACAGTGGCTTTGATTGCCACTGTCTGAAGATAATCCCGTAAATTAACTGCCTGAGATAAAATATCAGCCCAGGAAGTAAAGGGCTTTACATAAACAGTGCGATTCAGGGGGGAAGTCTTTAATGCTGGATCCTGCTCGCCGATTACAGCCCATCTTCCGCTTCGGGGCGGTTTCTGAAGAATCACCTTTCCCTGTGCCTCTTCAAAACGTGCCATCTCGAGGGCTTTAAGCTTTTCAACCTTCTCATCCATGGTAAGGTGAAACTGGGGGTATTTCTTTGAAATATTTTCCAGATAAATTGGCAGTTTTTCCAGAAAATCCTTATAAATATCTTTTTGAACATAGATAACCTGGGGAGAGGAACAAGCCCGTTGCTCCCATATGGTAACATCCATGGCGCAGGCAGCCATCAACTCCTCTTCCCTGCTTTCCAGAAAACCCTCTTTTGTTATGATGGAAAAACTGTACTTGGGGCCGTATTCAACCAATTTCACCCCCATGGGCAGGTCCTGCCGGTAACTTCTGACCGCTTCTTCTCCGCCGTACACTACAATACCGTTGCAATTGTGTTTGAGCCTGGTTTCAATTTCCTTGTTGTCCCTGTCAAAGTTAATAACTGCCAGGGAATTGCACAATATCTTATTTTCGTCCACCATTTTCAGGCTCTGGGCAAAGAGAAGGGGAAAAAGGGAATCCTGGCGGGATAACTTTAAAATATTTACGTTTTTGGATAAAAAACCGTAGATTAAGCTGTCCACCCCGCCCACAAACACATTTCCCGGGCTTACATGAAGTAGGGTTCCCAGGGGCTGGGCCTTGAGGTAACCATCGAAAGGGGGGACATATTCAAAACGGTCAAGATAGGTGGCTCTGCCGATATTTCCCCGGATTATTCGAATCAGGCTCTCTCTTTTCATTTTGGAAAAAAGGGAATCCAAAGCAAGCTCCGCCATCTCACGGGAATAGCCCACAATCCGGGGCATGCGTAATAATGCGGTTTTCCTCAGTTTGAAATCTTCTTCCAGCCAAAGGTGAGAAACCTGGTCCAGCAATTCTATAATTTTTTCTGTTGCCACTTCCTGTATTTTACCCGAAACCCGCCCAGCTTCACCCGTCAGGTGATCGATATCTGCACCTGTCAAAGGTTGGTTGCTTTTTATAAATTCACCGAAAATATAATGTTCGAACATAAATAAAACCTCTAATTTCTCTGGTATTATTTATTAGTTATTCCTGGAAATATTCCTATAAATCGGCGAATCTTAATCGGGATTTCTCCAGCAATGATTGTCTTTCTGCAATAAAAAATCAGCTGCGATGGGCCCCCAGCTTCCCGGTTCATAACTGTGTACCATACCGGTTCTTATACCATCGGGGTCCTTCCCCCAGGCTTCTAAAACCGGAGTAATTATTTCCCAGGCAGCTTCCTCATAATCGCTTCTTATGAAAAGAGTCTGGTCCCCTTTCATGCTGTCGAACAAAAGTCGTTCATAGGCATCGGGTATATCTACGCCCAGTACTTCCCTGTATTTGAAATCCATGGTCAGGGAAGTCATACATAATTTGGAGTCGGGAACTTTGGCCTGGATTGTAAGGGCGGCGCCTTCTTCGGGCTGGACATTTAAAACCAGTTGATTTTGATGTACCTTTCCGCCGTTCATATGAGAAAAAATTGAATATGGAACTTTTTTGAAGGTTATGACAATTTCGCTCAGTTTCTTTTTCAGGCGCTTACCCGACCTGAGATAAAAGGGCACATCGTGCCAGCGCCAGTTGTCTATGAAAAACTTCGCTGCCACAAAGGTTTCGGTGTTGGAGAATTTCCTGACACCCGGTTCCTTGCGGTAAGCCTGAATCGGCTGGCCGTCAATTTCGCCTTCGGAGTATTGGCCACGGACGATGAACTGGCTTATTTTCTTAATATCAAAGGGCCTTATGCATCGCACCAACTTTACCTTCTCATCCCGAATCCGGTCAGCCTCAAAGGAAATGGGGGGCTCCATGGCTACCAGCGCCAGCATCTGAATCATATGGTTCTGGAACATATCCCTCAACAAACCGGCATCTTCGAAATATCCGGCCCGGTGCCCCACTCCCAAGGTTTCTGCCACGGTTATCTGCACATTATCCACAAACCGGCGGTTCCATATAGGTTCAAATATAGAGTTGGCAAACCGGAACATCAGAATATTCTGGACAGTGTCCTTGCCCAGGTAATGGTCAATTCTGTAAACCTGTTCTTCTTCCAGGAATTCATGAAGGAAATTATCCAGGCTGGTAGCGGATTCCAGGTCGTGGCCGAAAGGTTTTTCAATAATAATTCGAGAACAGCTGTCTTTTTCAGCCCCTGTTTTCTTCAACAACCCTGAGTCGCTCAAATGCCGGGCTGCCTTGCAATAAATTCTGGGGGGCAGCGCAAGATAAAACAGAATATTGTTGCCTACTCCCTGCTCTTTTTTTTCTTTCTCCAGGCGTTTCGACAAATCTGTATATAGTTTTTCCGAATCGTAATTCCCCACCACGTATCCCATTCTTGATGTGAAAGTTCTAATCCGGTCCAGATTTTCCTCATTAAATTTTTCCTTCAAACCTGTTTCAATTTTATTTCTGAATTCCTTATCGGAAAAAGCTGTCCGGGCAGCACCCAACACGAAGAAATTTTCCGGCATAAGTTCTTTTTTAAATAACGAATAAAGGGCAGGAATTAGTTTTCTGTTGGCAAGATCTCCTGACGCCCCGAATATAACCATACCGCAGGGGCCGGGCCTTTCTTCCCTGCATGGCGAAAGATTTTTCTCGGTAATTACCTTGGCATGAATCATATTTTTTCACTCCCCAAAAAATACTCTTGAATTAAAAATTATTTTACTGAAAATGAAATTATCCTACAAAATATTTCAACACGTTTTGAAATTAGATCGGATTTTTGTTAAAAACATGTTAAAAATTGTAAAGGAATATTTTCATAAAAATGGTTATTACTGTGGTTATGGGAATTAGTTCTATTTTAAATTTTCTTGGAAATTTCAGTTCAAATTTGATAACCAGCTGTATTTCTGTTAAAATATCATAGAATCAGTGTATTATAAACTGAAATCACTACGCCCGGGAGGCTGAAGATGAAATTGAATTCCAGCAGCAGTATTATATCCGGCAAAATTGCCGAATCCAGGCTGCCCTTAAAGAAAACCAGGGCGGAAAAGCCTGAAAATGCGGAGCTGAACACATCAGATCAGGTTTCCATTTCAGGTGCAAATGCCCGGGGAGCCAGGGTTCATACTTCCAAAGAAGCTTCTGATTCGTCTTCATCGGTGATTAAAGAAGCCAGGGTTACTGACGCCTCTTCCCCTGGCAATGAAGTATCTTCACAGCCCCGGCAGAAAGAAAGCCTGGCTCCCGGCCTGGTCGAGAATTCCAATGGTTCAATCACTACCTTCAGGCAGGTTAACAATATAACCCCGGTTTCCAGAACCGCAGGTAAAGATTCACTGGGCAAGGTTTTTAATTACATAAAGGATTCCTGGCAGACCCTGCGCCGGAACGCTGCTGAGGTTGCTTCCATTAAAGACAGCAAGGCGGGTATGTCTATAATATATGTGCCCGAACAGGATTATCAGAAAGTCTCTCAAAAAATGGGAGGCAACTCGGATTCTCTTACCATAAAACCCCTGAAAAAAGGCACCGGTTTTGAAGATGTGGAAAGCCACGGGCTGCTGTATTTGCCCGAAGACTATGTGGTGCCCGGTGGCAGGTTCAATGAAATGTATGGATGGGATTCCTACTTCACTGTATTGGGGCTTCTTCAGGACGGTGAAACCGATCTGGCCCAGGGTATGGTAAAAAATATGTTTTATCAGGTAGATAATTACGGCAAGGTTTTGAATGCCAACCGGAGTTATTACTTAAGCAGATCTTCACCGCCGTTCCAGTCATCGGCAGTACTGTCGGTTTTTGAGAAAACCGGTGACAGGGAATTCCTCAAAGAGGGAATTGATCATGTAATTAAAGAGTATAATTATTGGACCAACCCTCAAAACGAAAAGGAAATGGATCACCTTACCCCCACCGGGCTTTCCCGGTACTACAGCCCCGTGGGTAAACCCTGCCCCGAGGTGGAGGAAGGTTATTATGAGAATCATAACCTTCCCACTGAAGACCCTCAATTTTGCCAGCACGACAGGGCCGAAAGGGAATCAGGCTGGGATATGACCGGCCGTTACGGTTATAAATGCGCTGATTACAACCCTGTAGATCTCAACTCTTATTTATATAAATTCGAAAAAGATCTTGCCACAATGTATGGCAAACTGGAAGGCAAAGGATCCAGGAATGCAAAGAAATGGGAAGCAAAGGCGGGCCACAGAAAAGCTCTGATAAATAAACATTGCTGGAATGAAGAAAAAGGAATGTTTGTAGATTATAATTTCAAGGAAGGCAAACAATCCGATTATAACAGCCTTGCCACCTTCGCGCCGCTCTGGGCAGGGCTGGCTTCCGATAAACAGGCAGAGAAAGTTATGGAAAACCTGGACAAATTCGAAATGGCTCACGGGCTTTCCACTTCCGATAATGTTTCCGACCAGCAATGGGATCACCCCTCGGGTTGGGCGCCTCTTCATATCCTGGCTTCCAAGGGCATGAGAAACTACGGTTTTCACCAGGATGCAGACCGGGTTTCCACCAAATTCATGAAAACTATTGTCAATAATTTTGATGAAAACGGCGGAATTCTTGAAAAATACAATGTAGAAGAAGGCACTGCCGATGTGGATGTGGGTTACGGCAACCAGGTGGGCTTTGGCTGGACCAATGCAGCTTTCCTGGAACTTCACAGCGATATGACCACAAAAGCAAAATTACAATTGAAAAAAGATTATAAATAAATTTATAAAATACCGGGTTAACCAATATCATGAACATTCTTAAATATACCAATGTATTTATTTTATCTCTTCTTACCCTGGGTATTCTGGTTTGTTTGCTGTATGAGATTTATTATCACTTCAAAAAAGAAAAACGGGGCTTTTCCTATGGAAGAACCACCAGGAACCAGGTTGATGAAACTTCCCGAATAATTGGCGTGGAATATGAATACACGGTGGGAAATGTGAGTTACCTTTCCAGCGAAAAAATCAAGGAAAGACTACTGCACCCCGGGTTAACAACCTGGATACCATGATGGCTGTCTTGGCTTCGGGGAATGAAGTTTCAGTTTATTTTTATTGAGTCTGATGGGTTTTCTTTTTGTTGTTTTTAAGCTGTTGTATCAAGCATATGCCCAATAACAAAGGATAATTTATGAAAACTTTCTTTTTTTCTTGTTAATTATAAGTTCAGCAATTTTTTTTGGTCAGCTTACCACATCATAGCTGTGCTGGTGGAGTTTTTTCGGGGAATGAAAACTTTCGGGTTGGCATAGACCTTCGGCAAAGTTGTACGAACCCAGAAAGATGATTCCGGGTTGGTTTTAGCTGTGGAATATGAATACGAGGTAGAAAAAAGGTTATCTGGCGGTGGTTAATTGAAAGTGGAGTCCCACAGCAAGGAATACCACAGTATGGAGGTTCTGGAAAACCGGTATTATGGTGGTACCGAGGTAACCATCTTCTACAACCCACGTGCTCCTCAAATATCTACAGTACGCAAGGCAGAGAGTTTTACCAATTTTTCCCTTATTATTAAAGTCATCCTTCTGGGAATATTCGCCCTGGTTTTCATGGGAATATCGGTATATAATATTTTAAGGTACTGATATAAAACGAATAGTTTAATTACATTCTTTCCAGAACATCAATTCCGAGAATTGCCAGCCCCTGCCTTATTATATCTGCGTATGCCTGAACCAGCCCCAGCCTTGCCCTGGTTAATTTTTCATCGTCATTATTCAGGACCGTTATGTCGGAATAGAAAGTTGTAAAGGTCCGGGCGGTATCCAGAAGGTATTGAGCCAGAATATGGGGAGCGAACTCCTGGGCGCTGCGGATAAGAACCTCGGGAAATTTTGCCAGGGTTAATATTACTGCTTTTTCCTGCTCTTCTTTCAATAACCCGGGAGAATATTCAGGCTCAACCTGGGCTTTTCTCAATATGGATTTAACCCTGGCGTAGCTATACTGCAAATAGGGCGCAGTGTTACCCTCAAAGGAAAGCATCTTATCCCAGTCAAAAACTATGTCTTTGGTTCTGTTCTGGGAAAGATCATTAAATTTTATTGCTCCTACAGCCACTATTTCAGCAATATGTTTTCTTTCGGGTTCGGGCAGGTCTGGGCGTTTTTCATTCATTAATTTGATCGCCCTGTCATCAGCCTGCTTCATTACATCCTCGAAGAAAACAACCCTGCATCCCCTGGTCGACCTTTTTCCGCCTCTAAGCGAAACCATCCCAAAAGCCAACGTCCCACTGGGGGTCCCAACCCCCATTAGCTCAAAACTTCTGCAGCATTGCTGGAACTGGTGTTTCTGTGCCGCCCCGACTACATAAATTATCAATTCAGGTGTATATGCGCGGGTGCGGTGTAACAGTGCCGCCAGTTCTCGGGTGGCGTAGAGGGAAGCTCCATCGCTTTTTACTACCAGAAGTGGGGTTTCGATACCGTAATCTTCCAGCCTGACCACCAATGCGCCGTCTTCATCCCGGATTCCAATATTCTTTTCCTCCAGGATATTTACTACCTCGGAGAGTTTATCGTTGTAAAACGACTCGCCGGTATAATAATCGAACTTCATTCCCAGTTTATCGTAAATTTTGTTGAATTCCTGCAGGCTCAGGTCCACAAACCATTGCCATAAACGGTGTATCTCCTCGTCGCCCTGTTCCAGCAACCGGAACCTTTTCCGGGCTTCTTCCTCCAGTTTTCCCGTTTCATCCTCTTTGGCTTTCTTATGAAAACGAACATACAGTTTTAACAGTTCCTTAATCGGGTTTCGTTTTACTGTTTCTTCGTCGCCCCAGGTCTGATATGCATAAATCAATTTACCAAACTGGGTTCCCCAGTCACCCAGATGGTTGACCCCAATTACATTGTAACCCAGGGTGAAATAAAGGTTATAAATAGCCTGGCCAATGATTGATGAGCGAATATTGCCTACAGAAAATGGCTTGGCAATATTGGGATGAGAATAATCAATGACGATGTTTTTTTCTTTCCCAACTTCTGACTTTCCGTATTCATCCTTCTTAGCTAGATACTCCTGAAAGAACAACCTTATCAACTCTGCCCGGTTCAGGGCAATATTCAAATATCCACCCACAGCCTGGGCTTCCTCAATTAAAGGGGAATTGATTTCATTGAGTTTTTGCGCCAGTTCTCCAGCGATTTTCGGAGGGGCATTTCTTAATATCCGGGCAAAAGGAAAGCAGGGGATTGCCAGATCGGCATCGATATTGGAAGGGGGATACTCAATGGTTACCGGAGCTTCAAAATCCACCAGTTTGTGTAATAATTCGGTTATTCTGTCTTTAATATCATAAATGGCATAATCGGGTTTTTTTATGGCAATAATTGGGGTTTCATCGGTTTTATTTCTGGACATAACAGAACCTTTCAATATTTTTTTCTCGATTTAATCGAAAAAAATATTTTTCCTGCATTTTGTGATTAATTAAAAAATTGCTTCGCATTCTTGAAACCCTCAATGTGAGCAATAAAATGAAAAGTAATTGTTTGAAAAAGGTATGTGGGTAGGGAACAAACCCGAGCTGAATTCAGATTGCCACGGTTTCTCTGAAACCTCGCATGACGACATGGCGGGCTATGGCAATGTGACAGGCTTCTGGGAAACAGAATATGAATATTTAAAGTTACATATTTTCAAGAAAATTGAAATGAAAAGAGAGAAAATTTTCGATAAGAAAAGTTTCTCTCTTACTAAGCAACAGGTACTCATTAAAACCAGAAATTCTTTAATTTGCCAGTTTCTTCTTGAGGTGGGGAATCAAGCCGCCGTCTTCCATAATTTCCATCACTGCCGGGGGCAGGGGAGGGAAGGTGAATTCCTTTCCATTTTCAGTGATGATTTTTCCTTTTTCCAGGTCCACGGCCAGGGTGTCGCCGGTTTCCACCTCATCCACAACTTTTTTGTTCTCCAGAAGTGGCAGCCCTTCGTTGATTGCATTGCGATAATATATTCTGGCAAAACTGGGGGCAATTATAGTTGCTATGCCCTTTTCCTTTAAAGCTATAACCGCTTGTTCCCTGGATGAACCGCAGCCAAAATTCTTGCCAGCTACGATAATATCGCCAGGTTTGGCATTTTTTACAAAATACGGGTCAAGATCTTCCATGGCATATTGAGCCATCTCATTGCGCTCGGTTACAGTGTAGGTATATTTTCCAGGAAAAATCACATCGGTATTAAC
>CAZSLZ010000127.1:0-9320 GCA_964607865.1 uncultured bacterium | reverse complement strand
CTCTTCGAGGCTCGCAATGACGCCATCCCCACCGTTTGTTCTTCGTCATCGCGAGCATCCGCAGGATGCGTGGCGATCTCTGTACCACCCAGGTAAGTAAGTAGGGAACAACCCCGAATTTCGTCATCGCGAGCATCCGCAGGATGCGTGGCGATCTCTGTACCGCCCAGGTAAGTGAGTAAGGAACAACCCGATCTAAATTGAGATTGCCACGGTTTCTCCGAAACCTCGCAATGACGCCATCCCCACCGTTTGTTCTTCGTCATCGCGAGGAGCGCCAAGCGACGTGGCGATCTCTATACAATTCAGGTAAAGTTGCAGGAAAACAACTCCAGGAAATAATATGCATCTAAGTCTGGATAATTATTGCCTTAAAAAGCATTTTTCAGAAATAGTAATGTAAGAGTTTAAAATCTCAGCCACTTTTTTGGCCACTCTCAAGCTGTCCTTGTCCCAGAGATAACTGGTTTTATAATGTTCAATACCAAAAACCCCGCCCCTGGCTGAATCAATAGAAACAGGCAAAAGAAGGATTGATTTCATTCCATAATTCTGCAGTATATTCTTTTCTTCAAGGGGAAAAAGGTCAATGGATCCATGAACGGTTTTACGGGAATTCAACTGGTCAAACCAACGATGAAATATTTCAAGGCCCGGAAGGTTGTCTCTCGTTGCCTTGAAAATGTCAAGATATTTTGATTCTTCAAAAACAAGGCTTTCAGTGTTGCCGAAAGGGTTAAAGAGTTGATTCTGGGAAGGTTCTTCTATGTAATAGCAAAGCTGGGCATCGGTGGCGTTAAGAACTTGCCTGAGGCTTTTCTTTATGCAGGGGCCCAGTTTATGGGTTTCCAGAAGTACCTGCGCCATTTTGCCTATACCGCGTTCCAGCCTCATAAGATCATGAATTTTTTTGTCAATCCCTTTTTTCTTTATAACATAATTGATAGATTCCAGAATTTCCTGTTTGTGTGTTTTATCAAAAAACTCTTTTTTCAGATAGTCAGAGGTTTCCGATAGAAATGCCTGCCTGATAATTCGCGGGGAATCAGTTTCGGTGTAAAATAACAAGGGAATATGATCGAAATTCTTTCTTATCATTTTTAGAAGCTCCAGGCCGTTCATTCCTGGCATGTTATAATCCACCACAACCACATCATAGCTGCTGTCTTTTAATTTTTCCAGAGCTTCAATTCCATTAAGGACGGACACAATTTCAAAATAATTTTTAAATGCTTTTTGAAAAAACTTTAAAAAAATCTCATCATCATCCACATGAAGCAATTTTAGCTTTTCATCGGTTTTTTTCATATTTGCTCCTGAAACCTCCAGCTGAATTTGGTACTCTATCTGTAATAACAAAATTTATTTATCTTAGTATTACTTATTTCTTGTATTGCTTTCTAGTTATATTTTCTCTTGCAAATACTTTACTTCTTAAATAAAAGAATTTTTCCCTCCAGTTCGTTAAATTCAATACTGAATTTTCCGTGGGAATCGGTAACTCCGATTTGTTTTCCAGAGTTCAAATCAATAATATTTCTATCTTTCAAATAACCAATTTGTGTAGTTTCTTTCATTCTTTTCTGGGCGAAATTCAGGGCAGTTATTTCATAATCATGGGTATGGGGAAGCTTGTGAACCATCATTACTACAGCTTTGTTATTGGTTTGAGGTAAGGGCATCTGTTCTGAAAGATGAATTTTATAGTTTTTTCTGATAGCCAGAATTTTTTGCAGCCGGGAAAGAAATGAATTTTTATCTTTTAATTGTTCGGGAATACTTCCATATAAACTCATTGCCCTGGGCATGCCTGCGGTTGATTTATCAACTTCCGGGCTATTGCCCATCAGGTCATAAGCACCGCGATTAACCCAACGAAAATCACCATCGGCGACCATCTCTGTAATTTCACTCTGGGGCAGAGGCAGCGCCCCCACCATATCCCAGCCTGACAGGGCAAAAACACCGGGTTGCATTGCGTTAAAAGTGGCAAGCAGCATATGGGCTTTTATTACCTGCTCCCTGTCTTTCTGGGCCATATTGTAAGGATTTTCAATACCCAGGGCTGCTGAGCAATAACCTGCAAATGTGGTACACAACCCATTACCTGAAAGTTTGTTATAAGGTGCTTCTGGAGCTGTGGCTAATTCCTTCATTTGTTTTACCACCATACTCCTCAGCTTTTTCCCTTCAATCATTTTGCCGTCCAGGTCAAACTTTTCGTTTCCATATGCCGAGAAATGGACCAGTTCATAGGTTATTTCATCATGGTTCTGGAGGGCATGAATCAGAGAAATAGGTTTTATTTTATATTCATGCATCAGGTTCAGGGTCAATTTCAAGAAAGAAGCGTCGCCAGTCAACAAGGCATGGCAGTAGGCAGGCCGGGTGATGAAGTCGTAAGACAAATCGGGGCCGTTCTGTGAGAATTTCTTGATATCTTCAAAATTCAGATTTAATTCCTGAAAACTGAAACCGCCCATTTTACGTGACAGCATAGCTGTATATTCAGTGGCAATTATCGATAAAGGATGCCCCTGGGACCAGGCGGTAAAGCTGTCGGTTTTTTCTATGCCCAGAAAGCCGTTGGCATCGAGCCTTATAATTTTTGCCCCCAGGACGTCAACAGTCTTTATGACATCACCGGCAATAAGTTGCTGTGCTGCGAAAGAGGGGTCCAGCCAGTTAAGGGTGGGCTGGCCTTCTTTAAAATAGTGCAGGTAAACCCAGCGCCGGTCTTCACCGTCGGCGCCGGTAACAATATTTGTAACGCTCCAGTTTGTTTCCTTTACTCCTTTTTCGTAAAAAATCACCCGCTGCAGTTTACCGGGAATGTAACCCCGTTTATATAGCTCTTCAACGGTCTGCATATCAAGGTTTTGTGTATCAACATCATCTGCCAGCTCGGGAAGAATATCCCAGTCTTTTCGTTTAATTTCAATTATGGAATATAAACCCGGGTAATTTTTATAATTTCTGGCAGCCAGGCGAAAATCAGGCCCCTTTCCGGTATGGCCGGGCACAATATCGCCAGCTATGTAACCCTTATGCTTTTTTGCTGTTTGAACCAACATTCTGTATTGTTCATCGGTTCCGAATTCCGGCGCCATATCCAGGCCAATTCGATCGAAACCCCCATCCACGGTGGGGGTAAATTCACGGCCTTTCACACCGCCCGCCCGTTTCAGGGGCGAGGTATGCATAGCTTCGATTCCTATCTTTTCAAAAGCTTCCCATAATTTATCGCTGCCAAGGGTTTGAATTATTGTCTTTCCCGTTGGTGTTATGGTTGATGCGGGGTAAGCTGTGAACCACACCGATGCCATTTCACATAATTTTTCAGGATGAGGCTGAGTATAGGCATGTTGCCATTGTTTTTTTGAACCCGAGTATTTTTCTGCAAGTTTTTTACCTTGAAAAAGCATAGATTGGCTTTCCAGCCAATCCAGGTTATTCTGCTGGGCAAAACACGCACCTGAAACCATAATTGACAAGATTACCAGGCAAATAAACAGAACTCTGGTTTTTTTCATGGAAGTCCCCCCTAAAAATATTAATAAATTTTAACAATTGTCGTTGAAGGCTTACATTACAAGGAAGATTAATAAAGGATTTTCGACAGGAATAACAAATAAGCCCATGGATACAATAAAAGTTATGATTTTTCCGAATAATATATTTTCATGTTTTATCCATTTAATCCTTTATTTTACTGGAGAAAAGCCGGGATATGATTAATCAATCTAAAAAAGGCTTCTTTATAACCGTTTGTTTTTTATTTTTTATGGTTATTTCTTTTGTAATTGAAAATTCGTATGCCAGAAGCAAGCCTTTTTATGCCGAGGTAGTTTCCAATCAGTCGTCACTGGGTTATATTCAGGTTAAAACTCTGGATGAAGGGCTGTTAAAAAAGATAAAAATAGACAGTAACACCCTGTTTTACAGCAAAAATCAACCAAGGCAGAAAAATTTCAAGGCAAAACCTTCAGAGTTCCAAAACGGCGATGTCATTGTGGTTTTTTCCAACAATCCTGAATCTAATACCCCTCATGCAGAGGAAATATGGGAAAGAAAAGCTTTGTTTTATAAACTGGGCCTGGTGCAGATAGAAACCATACTGGCGGGGGAAATAATAAACAGAAACAACGGCGGAAATGAATACACCATAAAAACTTTTGGCAACAAAGTGAAGCGGGCTTATGTAACATCTGAAACTTCAGGAATATTTGCCGATAAAAATCTTTCCTCCAGAAATTTAAAGATTGGTTCAAAGGTTGCCCTTATCTGCCGATGGCCGGGTTTTCTCGAAGACGAACCTCCCACTTTGAAAATTCATAAAATCATGGATAGCCAATCTTTTGTCATTGAACAGTTGGAAGAACAATTTGGCCCCATTATAGGTTGGGGTAAAGTAAAAAATGTAAACATGAAAGAAAAGAAAATATATGTTACAACCAGGGAAAATAAAACAAAATCGGCAGTCTATGGCAGTTCCACAAGGTGGATTCCCGCCACGCCCCGGATAAAATCTCCGGCGGATTTTGTGGGTTATAACACCATTATCTTTGGCTCCCCTTCCAGTTCATCGGCAAAAATGATCATCAATTCCATCGGGCTCAATTCATTGTTTGAGGTTCTTATTAAAAAGGGAGAACTCCCTGGCACCCTTAATATTCTGGCTTTTGGAAAGGTAGTGGAGGCTGGGGGTTCTTTCATAACGGTTTTATCAAAAGATCAGAGAATCAGGTGCAGAATTACTGCAAAAACCTTATTTTATCAGGGAGATAATAAAGTAACTGCCAACTCGGTATCGGTGGGAGATAAAGTATTAATAAAGGGCATAATTGAAAAAGAACCTATCGGGCTGATAATTAATATTTTCAAGTAAATCCCTGTCAGGGGATTATCCAGCCCTGTCTGTCAACTATGGGGACCGTGGTGCTCACATCAAACCGGCTGCAGAACTCCAGATCCTTTTCCAGGCCCAGGGTAACCAGGTAATTGCCATGAAATGTTGCTCTGAGCATGTCCAGTAAATCTTCCTTATGGTTTTTGAATAACTGAAAACACATTCTACTGGAATCAGAAAGCTCTACACCGGGTAGCTCTGATAAAACACAGAATATAATTGCGCCGGCTCCGGCAGCATCTTCGTAGGAAAAGTCGTTTTCACGGCCTGCAAGATAAAAAATTATGTTTTTATTATCCTGCAGTAAAAAATCTGCCGCAGCCCGGGCGTTGAGAAAGGACCCCACAATTATTCTGCCTGCCTGGGATGAATTTCTTATTGCCCTGGTTCCATTGGTGGAGGAGATAACCAATGTTCTGCCTTTAACGGTTTGAGGCATATATTCCCTGGGAGAATTCCCCATTTGAAAACCCTCTACCTTCAAGCCTTTCCTTTCACCGCCCAGAAGAACTTTCTCAACAGGCATTATTTTGACCAGCTCTTCCTTCTTATTAAAAGCTTCTTCTAATGATTGAGCGCAAAAGATTTTTTCAGCCCCAGCTTCCAAAGCTGAGACAATTGTTGAGCTTGCCCTTAAAATATCAATAACTACTGCGTTTTTCCGGGAATCGACCCTGGCAATATTATACTGATCATGGGGAGTTAGAATGATATCAATTTTCATTTCATTCTCTCAGGCTATATGGGTTTTAATGTTACCAAAGAATAATAACAGTAAAACAGCAGTACCAGTTCAAAGAAAAATAGAACCGAGTTGGGCCTAATTCCTCCAAGCTGGGGAAGGTGAAGTTCTCTGGAAATGGGAGCAAAAAATGCCCACCAGTCCAGCCAGTGTCGGTGAATAAAATGCAGAATTAAAATAATCAGAGCAAATACGTAATAACCCGGAGGCATTGGCAGAGGGTCTTTCATCAGAAGAAAGGTTTTTGCAAATTCTTCTCTGAAAATTAACAGTGGAACCAGCCCGAAAACCGCCATATCGAGAAATGGAACGAGTATTGCCACAATGAAAGTACGTACGGTATAAAACAAGTTAATGCGTGTTTTTTCCTTTTTTTCTTTGAAGAATTTTTTCTTGATAAAATTCTTGATTCTTTGAAATATCGAAGGTTTTTTCCCAGGATTTTGTTCAGGATTTTCGGTTTCAGATGGTTGATCTTCTTTCTGTTCTTTATCTTCCACCAGTTTCATAAGGCTGGGGAGTAAAACCCCTTCTTCCTTTTTCTTGCCATAGTTGGCACCCTTTATATTTTTCAGAAGGTCTTCCATCTCGGTTTTCATTTCAAGGGCGGTATGATAACGTGTATAGCGATTACGCCTGATTGCCTTGTTAATAATCTGAACCAGGGCGGGTGGTAGTTTTTCTTTTTTGGCGTTCAGGGGCGGAGCGGCATCCTTGAACTGAACCACATTAATACCTGATGCCATTCTGTAAAGAAGCATTCCCAGGCCATAGACATCAAACATGGGGTCGGGCCTGGTCATACGGCGGGCTTCCGGTGGACTATATCCACGGGTTCTGATCATCACACCCTCGCCCATACCCGAATGAGCCATATAGCATCCGGCAAAATCCACCAGATAAACCATAGAGCCGGTAAACATAATATTGCTGGGTTTTACATCTCTGAAATAAATCGGAGGTTCCAGGCTGTGAAGGTGATCCAGAATATCGGCAACCTGAATTGCAATAAAAAGGGCCTGCGCGGGAGTCAACTTTTCTTTTTCGTCCAGAATTTGCTGAAGATCTTTTCCGGGAACATACTCCATAATAATATACAGGTTGCCTTTTTCTTCAAATTGATCGTAAATCTTGGGAATTCCCGGATAATCGCTGTGGGATAAAATGAAGACTTCCTGGCGGTAAAGGTCGATACTGGTAAGGTCCTCGTTCATGGAGCCGCCTTTTTTCATCTCTTTTATGGCAACATCCTTGCCTTCCATGAAATCTTTTCCATGATAAACTACGCTCTGGGAACCGGTCCCCACAACTTTGACAATATCGTATTTTCTCTTTAGAGTGTCTCCCTTTTCCAACATGGCCCTTCACCAGACAAAAAAACTGCTATCACTGATCATTGTTCATCTAAATTTATTTATATATTCTAAAATTCTGTGAATGAAAAACTTTTTCCTTTAAAATTACCTTGATCCAACTGAAAATTGGCTCTTGCTTAAGAGCCAATATATATATTTTTTCTACATTTTTTCAATTTATCCTACCACCTGAAGAGCTTCTCTGATTCTTTGAACAATACCCTCGGAAGTAAGGCCGTATTTCTCTTTAAGAAAATTCATTTCACCCTGTTCAATAAATTTATCGGGAATTCCGATACTCTGAACCAGGCAGTCTTTTATTTTATGGTTATGAACCACTTCCATAACTGCCGAGCCAAACCCGCCCTGCAGAACATTTTCTTCTACGGTAACCAGGTGGCTGGTTTCACGCGCCAGTTTCAGAATAATTTCTTCATCAATGGGTTTTACAAACCTCATATTCACCACATAGGGTTTTATGCCGTAATTATTCAGTTTTTCCGCTGCCAGAATTGCAGGATAGACCATACTGCCTACCGCCAGAATGGCAATGTCCTTACCTTCATTCATTATCTCAGCTTTGCCCCTGGGTAAAACCTCCCATTGCGAAAAGGTATCCAAGGGTACCCCAACTCCCTGGCCACGGGGGTATCGAATTGTCACAGGGCTGCAATAATTGATGGCGGATTTAAGCATATGCTGAAGCTCGTTTTCATCCCTGGGAGCCATTACCGTCATACCAGGTATGGATCTCAGGAAAGACAGGTCAAAAACTCCGTGATGGGTGGGGCCATCCTCGCCAACAATGCCGCCTCTGTCCATACAGATAACCACCGGCAAATTCTGCAGGCAAATATCATGAATTATCTGATCATAGGCTCTCTGCAAAAAAGTTGAATAAATAGCTGCCACCGGTTTCAAACCACCCGCAGCCATCCCTGCAGCAAAAGTCAGGGCATGCTGCTCGGCTATTCCTACATCGTAAAATCTTTCAGGAAACTCATCCTTGAAGGGGATCAACCCGGTGCCGTCAGGCATTGCTGCAGTAATAGCTACAATTTTCGGGTCATCCAGAGCAAGTTTAATGAGAGTATCACAAAATACTTCATTATACTGGGGAATTTGTTTCTGAGATTTATCCACTTTTCCATTTTCAGGGTTAAAAGGTATAGCTCCATGCCAGCTGGTGGCATCCTTTTCCGCAGGTTGAAAACCCCTGCCCTTCTGGGTGGTTACATGAATAAGCCTGGGGCCATTTAATTCTTTTGCCTGTTTGAAGGCGGGAATTATTGATTCCATATTATGGCCATCGAAGGGGCCCAGGTAGGTGAAACCCATAGCTTCGAATAATACGCCAGGGATGACTGCATATATCAGGCTGTCCTCTATCCGTTCAGCTGTAGAAAGCATCTTTTTTCCGAATTTGGGAATTTTTTCCATTAAATGCCTGATTTCATCTCTGAACTTGACATAATGAGGTTCCATTCTAATCTTGTTTAAATATCTGGAAATAGCCCCCACATTTTTAGCAATGGACATTTCGTTGTCGTTCAGAACCACAATCAAGTCGGACTTGAGATGCCCGGCGTTGTTAAGGCCTTCAAATGCCAGCCCACCGGTCATTGCCCCGTCGCCTATTACGGCAATAACCTCATAATCCTCTTTCAGTTGATCGCGGGCTGCCGCAAAACCAAGGGCCGAAGATATGGAAGTGCTGGAGTGCCCTGCGCCAAAAGGATCGAAGCAGGATTCACAGGATCTGGTGAATCCGCTTATTCCCTGATATTGGCGAATAGTACAGAATTTCTCGTTTCTGCCGGTGAGCAGTTTATGGGCATAACACTGATGCCCCACGTCCCAGATGATCTTGTCGTCGGGGGCATTAAAAATGTAATGAAGAGCAACGGTAATTTCCACCACCCCAAGACTGGAAGCAAGATGGCCCCCCGTCTTGCTGATGGTCTGAATTATCTCGTTTCTTAAATAACCGGATAACTGGTTAAGTTGCTCTATACTGTATTTTTTTATATCCCTGGGGGTCTGTATTTTACTGAATATTTCGTCCATAATTATAATCTAACTTTAGTTATTCTTGGAATATTAAAGAAGAAACCAGATTTACCTTTATTGCCGGAAAATTAAAAACTCGTCGATTTTTCTATTTTTCCCGGTTCAGTAAAAATGTGGCAATCTCTTTTAATCGCTGGGCTCCCGAACCAAAAATACTCAAAGCTTCAATTGCTTCGATGGTTGACTCAGCTGCCATCTGCCGGGCTTTTTCTTCTCCCACTACCGATGGAAAACTGATAGATTC
>CAZSLZ010000126.1:0-9570 GCA_964607865.1 uncultured bacterium | reverse complement strand
CTCAAATCTATTTGCAAACCGCTTTTAAGATACACTGTTGATTTTGTATCTCCCTGAGAAACAACCTCGCCGACATCTTCAAATTCTGTAAATTTTTCCATTACCTCTTTATTGTTGTCACAGGTTACCAGAATATCAATATCTCCTACTGTCTGCTTTCTTCTTCGATAACTTCCTGCAACTTTCACCTTCTTTACCCCGTCGATATTTTTTAAATAATTTTCAAGGGTTTTTACTGCGCCTTCTACGCTGTGAAGCCGATGCCGTTTTTCAGTTTCCTTTGCCTTACTTATGTTATCTAATATTTTCTGTTCTGTTTTCTTGCCGAAACCCTCAATATCTTGTATTTTTCCATTTTCAGCAGTTTCTTTTAATTCATTAATATTTTTAACATCAAGTTCCTCATAGATTTTCTTTACTTTCTTAGGGCCCAGCCCTGGAATTTTCAGCAATTTATTTATATCAGAAGGTATTTCTTCTTCAAGTTTCTTCAGGTCTTCCATCTCTCCGGTTTCAACAATTTGTTTTATCTTGTCTGCCAGGTCTTCGCCAATACCGGGCAATTCCGATAGATCTTCACCATTTTCAAACATTTCTGATACATTTCTACCCAGGCTGTTAATTGTCTGGGCGGCGTTTCTATATGCCCTGGCACGGAACTTATTGGCGCCCTTTATTTCCAGCATTTCTGCCATTTTTTCAAATTTTTCCTTTATGTCAATATTCTGAACCGGCATAAACTTCATCCCTTACTGAGTTATATAGTATCGGTAGCCGATAACCACAATCATAAGAGCAACAAGAATCCAATAAATCAGCCCAAAAGCTGTGCCCATGGCAACGTTGTTGCCTTGCTCAACCAGTTCTTCCGGTTCATCTTCAGGCAGGGTAACCTGTTGCCTTGGGGTATTATATGTTCTGAAGGTGGTAAAAAAAGCTGCGAACATAAGAGCTATCATAAGGCCGGTAATTACATAGATAAGCCAATATGCTCCATACAGCTGGGGGCCAACAGGTGTAATCCATATACCGGCAGCCCAGACAGTGAAAAACAATAGGAGGAACACAAAAGCAAATCTTGGCCATTCCCATTTTCCAAAATAAATTTTGATTAACACTGTTGATAATACAAGAGCAATCAGAAACGCAAATAGAAAATTAATCAGCAACATAATAAATACTCTCCCCGGATGCAAAATAGCAATTATCAGAATGAATTTTAAGGTGTCATTTTTTTAATCGGATAATTAAAACTCATAGAAAGTTCATCTTTTAAATAAACAGAAATTTAACTACAAAAGTTTCGCAAAGACTTTTATCCTTGTGTTTACATCGAAATAATTAATGGTTATACTTAATTTATTGAAACTTTTACAGAGGAAACCTGTTTAAAAATTTATAAAATATAAATAAGGTTGGTGAATGAATGTTTATAGAACACTTTTATGTAGAAAATATCGCTCATAACTCGTACATGGTGGGAGGCGATAAAACCTGCGCTGTTATTGACCCCGAACGTTATACGGACAGATATCTGGAATATGCCCGCAACAAGAACCTTAAGATAACCCATATTATTGAAACCCATTTACACGCAGATTTTGTTTCAGGCCACATGGAACTGGCTGAGAAAACCAAGGCAAAAATTTATTCCCCAGCTGATGCTGAATGTGATTATGAGCATCTTCCCATCAAAGAGGGTGATAAGATAGAATTAGAGGACCTGATTTTTGAAGCTATTGCCACTCCGGGACATACCCCGGAGCATATTTCGTATATTCTGACTGACACAAGCCGGGCGGATAAACCGGTGGCTGTGTTTTGTGGAGACACTTTATTTGTGGGTGATGTGGGGAGGCCTGATTTATTTCCCGGAAGAGCAGAAGAGTTAGGCAAAAAGCTGTTCGATAGCTTGCATGATAAATTGATGTCTTTGTCAGATTA
Source organism: uncultured bacterium (assembly GCA_964607865.1). GTDB lineage: Bacteria > Vulcanimicrobiota > JAJTBE01 > JAJTBE01 > CAZSLZ01 > CAZSLZ01. The sequence goes on along the minus strand of CAZSLZ010000126.1, from coordinate 7,626 downwards.
TGTGGAAGTTTATCCTTTACATGGTGAAGGTTCCATGTGTGGCAAAGCAATAGGAGCGAAAAAACATTCAACTATAGGCTATGAAAACAGGTTTAATAAGATACTGCAGAACAAAAGCCAGGAAAAATTCATGGAGCAGTTAATGGAGGGAATGCCTCCCATACCTGACCATTACAGCAGGTGTACCAGAATAAATAAAAAAGGCCCGGAATTAATTGCCAACACACCGTTTCCCTGCAGAACCAGCCCCAAGGAATTCAATGAAATGATGCAGCGGAATGATACAACTATATTAGATATCCGCAGGTTTCAGGCATTCGCCGGGGCTCATATACCAAACTCATATAATATTGATCTTGAAACCAACTTCCCTGCATACGCGGGTTGGGTTTTACCTCCCGACAAAAAAATTATGATTGTTTCAGATTCCTTTGAGGAAGTCAAGGAAGCTGTGGCAATGCTGAAAAGAGTTGGGCTGGATAATACCTTTGCATATTTGGAAGGTGGAATATATGCGTGGGGGATTGCCGGTTTACCCCATAGCCACATTTCTTTGATAGATTCAGACAAGCTCAGGGATATTGCCCATTCAAACAACGGAAAGACAAAAATTCTGGATGTAAGATCTCCCTCCGAGTTTGAAAAAGGGCATATTGACGGTGCAATAAACATAAATTTTCCTGACTTGAGAGAGAGATACAAGGAATTGAACAAACGACAGAAATACGTTGTGGTTTGCGGTTCAGGCCAAAGAGCGAGTATAGCCATAAGCATTTTAAAGCAACATGGGTTTAAGAATTTATTAAATGTTAACGGCGGAATAACAGTTTATTAAGCTTGCTTCAATAAACTCCCAAAACTATATTTTGCACCCCCCATTTTTATGGGGTTTTTTTTGGGGGAAAAATTTCACAATGTAGGAGATTTGAATTTATTGCAAAATATCTCATAAATTATTATAAAAATAGAAATTATAAATAGAAAAGATTAATAAACAATGGAGGATTAAACCATGGACGTCTGCACGGAAGTTAAGATGAAAACTAAAGAAGGGAAGATTGAAACTGTTTCTTTGGGAATAGTTGGAGGAGGTAATGCGGGAGTACAAATGCTTCAAATTTTTTCAAAAAGCCAAAGCCTGGATTTACGATTTGTGGTAGATCTAAACCCTGAAGCTCCAGCCATGGTATTGGCAAAAAGAATGGGAATAAAGACTTACACAGACATTGACAAAGCTATTAAATCAGAAAGCATTGATTATCTTGTGGAGGTGACGGGTTCCGATAAGGTTTTTGAGATTTTAAACCAGAAAGCATCAAAAGACACTTTTGTGATTAATTGCAAGGCAAACAAGCTTCTGTATCACCTGAAAATGGATGAACAACACATAGTAAGCGAAGTGGTGGAAGACATTACCGAGGTAAAGAGCCGAATTAAATCCAGTTTAAGCAGTATCGGAAAATCGCTTAACGGCATAAAACGGGTATCGGTTGATTTATCCACCCTGGCTATCAACGCAAGAATTGAAGCAGCCCGCGCAGGCCAGTCGGGTAAGGGTTTCGCCGTAGTGGCCAACGAGGTCAAAAATTCAGCCCAATACTCATCAGAAATGATAGAGGAGATATCAAATATCAGTGATGGTATTCTGGATGTTTCAACGAAAATTGATGACTCATTGAAAAAGTTATCGTTTTAGTATATAATTTGAAAAGTTTAACTCTTAAGTTCTCATCTTAGGGTGAGAACTTTTTATATAGCACAGAAGATGAAATATTAATCAAAGCAAGGAAAGAAGGCAAGTTTCATGCAGAATGCAGTAGAGAATAATGAAAAGAAAGATGTAACTTTGAAGCTGGGTATTGTGGGAGGTGGAAAAGCCGGTTCAGAAAAAGTATATGAAATACTGAGAAAAAAAGTACCCCAGAACACCCATGTTATAAATTCCAGGGCAAGCAATTTATTACATCATCTGAAATTGGATGAACAATTCAAGGTAAAAACTGTTAAAAATGATATCACAGGGATTAAAAATTCTATAAAATTTAGCATGAGCGGAATTGGCAGATCGCTGGATAGCATTAACAGAGTAGCTCTCGATTTATCTACCCTGGCAATTAATGCCCGTATAGAAGCTGCCCGTGCAGGCCATACCGGCAAGGGGTTTGCAGTGGTTGCCAACGAAGTTAAAAATTCAGCTCAATTTGCTGTAAGAATGGTCGAAGATATTTCGAATAAAAGTTTCGAAATACTGGAGGTCTCAAACAAAATTGATATTTCCATTGAACAGTTAGACATATAGGGTGATTCAAATGTATAAATGGCGTTCTATTCTTGAAAGAATCGATGAGTACCGTTGGCGGCTGCCAAAAACATACAAGCAATGTATGAACACCGACGGCATAATTTTTGCCGACAATCAACTGATGGATATTATAGATCAGGAACAGGCTGTGGAACAGGTTGCCAATGTTGCCTGTTTACCCGGAATTACAGGCCCATCCCTGGCCATGCCTGATATCCACTGGGGTTACGGTTTTCCCGTAGGAGGAGTCGCAGCTTTTGATACAAAAACCGGGGTCATATCTCCGGGTGGCATCGGTTATGATATTAACTGCGGAGTTCGCTTATTAAGAACTGGCCTTACCAGAGAAGATGTGAAAAACAGAATAGACACAATTATTCTATCGCTTTTTTCTTCAATTCCCTGTGGTGTGGGAAAAGGCGGAAGTGCAAGTATTTCTAAAAAAGACCTTGAAAAAATTCTTAGACGGGGCAGTCAATGGGCTGTGGCGCAAGGCATGGGAGAACAGAAAGACCTGGAATTTACAGAATCAAAAGGTTTTCTGGAGAAAGCTGACATTGATGCTGTAAGCAGCCAGGCATTAAAAAGAGGTATAGGACAGCTAGGCACCCTGGGTTCGGGGAATCATTTTCTGGAAATACAGGCAGTCCAGGAAATTTTTGATGAAGAAGCTGCCCGGGCTTTTGGAATTGAAAAAGGAATGGTAACTGTCATGATCCATACCGGCTCAAGGGGCCTGGGCCATCAGGTTGCCTCTGATTATATATCCTCTCTGGGGAAAGCCCGGATAAAGTATGGAATAGAGGTCCCTGACCGGCAGTTAAGTTGTGTTCCAATAAAATCTGAAGAAGGCCGGGAGTATCTTTCAGCTATGGCAGCTGCTGCCAATTTTGCCTGGTGCAACCGGCAAATAATTGTTCACAAGGTGAGAGAAGTTTTTGAAAAAATTTTTAAAACTTCATACAGCAGGCTGGGGATGGAACAGATTTACGATGTAACACACAACATAGCAAAGTTTGAAAAATATGTCATTGATGGAAAAGAGAAGACTTTATGCGTGCATCGAAAGGGCGCCACCCGTTCCTTCGGCCCTGGTTCCAGCGAAATACCCAGGGCTCACCGTGAAGTTGGGCAGGCTGTTATCATTCCCGGCGATATGGGAAGATATTCCTATCTGCTGGCAGGGGCCAACAATTCAAAAGACCTCAGCTTTTCTTCAACCTGCCATGGAGCAGGAAGGGTAATGAGCCGGGGTGCCGCGAAGAGAAGCCTGAAAGGCCGTGATATTGCCGGCGAACTGGAGAAAAAGGGCATTTATGTGAAGGGTGTTTCATGGTCGTCACTGGCAGAAGAAGCCCCCGATGCTTACAAGGATATAGCCAACGTGGTCAACACTGCCCACGGGGCAGGATTAGCAAGAAAAGTGGCAAAACTTAAACCACTGGGAGTAATGAAAGGATAGCTTAGAAGAATGGACAATCGAGAAACCAAAGTAATTACATCAAACCGAAAAGCTTTTCATGAATATTATGTTCTGGATCGGCTTGAAGCTGGCATATCCCTCTTAGGCACCGAGGTTAAATCCCTTCGCCAGGGTAAAGCCAGCCTGGCTGACAGTTATGCCACTATTGATGATGGAGAGATGTATTTATTAAACCTGCATATTCCCCAGTTCAACCATGCATCGGTTTATTATAACCACAAACCCAGGCGCAAAAGAAAGTTACTCCTTCACAAGAGCCAGATCAGAAGATTATACGGAAAACTGGCAGAAAAAGGGCTTACGCTGATTCCTTTAAAATTATATTTTTCCGGCCCTTATATAAAAGTTGAACTTGGGCTATGCAAAGGCAAGAAACAATTTGACAAGCGCGAGGCAATAAAAGCACGGGAAGCAAAGAGAAGCGTTGATCGCATCATAGCTTCACACCAGAAATACAGCTAGTTGAGCCTCCATCGACAGGGATATTGTGTAATGAGATCCTGTTAGTTTTCCTCTTTTTCTTTTTTCAACTCCACTCTTTCCAGCAACCTGAAAAACGGAAAGTAAATAGCTGATGCAATTAAAAAGTCAATAAAGATAAGCAATGGCGCCCTCCAATCCAGAGTTGCGAGGTATGCGTGAACAGGTAGAGGCATAGTATAAATGGGATATATAAAAATCCTGTGAACCAGCCGGAAATAAAGGGCAAGATAATTGACGATAACAAGAACCACCGGTGTTAACACAAAGGGAACCGCAAGCAGAGGGTTCATTACTATTGGCAACCCATATATGAGAGGTTCATTCAGGTTAAATATCGAGGGTAAAATTGAAATTTTTGCCACATTCCTCAGATGCTTAACTTTGGAAAACAACATGAACAAACACAGAGGCAGGGTAGAACCGGCGCCCCCGATAGCAGCCCAGACAAAAAAGGAGGGTACAATAACATAGGGAAGCGGCAGGCCGTTATTATACGCCTGCAAGTTAGCGTTGAAGAGAACAATATAAATTGGAATGATAAAGCCACCCATTACCCCCGACCCGTGAACCCCCGCCAGCCAGAACAGGCAACTTAACAAAACGATAGTTATGGCGGCGGGTATGGAATCGGCGCCTGAAAGCAATGGCCGGATAAAACTATCGAATATTTGAAAAATATTTTTATTAACAGCCAGCAGAGAATAAGAAATAATTAAAAAAGCTGAGAAAACCAGAAACTTGCTTATAATCCACCTTGCGGGGTTTTTATCTTTTAGAAATTTGTCGGTTGAAATGAACAGCCCACCCACAAATATTCCAATAATAATACCTCCCCTGGACAGCAATTCAAATTTATCTGCAATTCTGTTTATACTGAAACGCAGGGGCATCATGGTCAGAAGAAAGGTCAGAAAAGAAATAATGCCGGAGCAGATGGCTGGTACAAGTTTTTTCTTTCTGCTGTATGCTATGGGTAAATAAAAAGAAACCCATAACGCCATGGTTCCCAGAGAAACAGAGAAAGCCTTTATGAGCCTGAACTTTGTTTCCCCACTGGTAAAAACAAGAAAGTAAAAACAGATAAATGCAATTACAATACAGGGAAGTGAATAGATCACTGACTCCTTGATTGCATCGAGAAATTTAATCTGATTTAGTTTTATCAGATGAGGAAAGATTTTATTTTCAAGAAAATGAATAAATTTATTCTCATATTCAATTTGTTTTGCATCAGATTTCTGGCTCATTTGATAAAACCGCTGTTCTTCATTTCCTGTATTGCGTTTAAAACTCCAATCTGAATATGTTCAAAGGAGATACCTCCCTGAAGATAAACTGCATAGGGAGGACGTAATGGGCCATCGCATGAAAGTTCAATGGAAGAACCCTGAATGAAAGTCCCACCCGCCATTAATATGGGGTCCCTGTATCCGGGCAGATCCGCCGGCTCCGGTGCAGCCCGGTGATCAACGGGGCACGCATTCTGGATTCCCCTGCAGAATACTTTCTGTTTTTCCACACTGCCAAGCTTAATACCCTGAATAATATCGGTTCGAATTTCGTTCCAATGGGGTTTTGTCTCAAACCCGAATTTTTCCAGTAAACACGCTGCCCATACCACTCCCGACAGGGCTTCAGCCACAATCTTCGGTGCAAAGAAAGCCCCCTGGAATAATAAACGGTTAAGCCCCAGGGTAGCGCCCTCATCAGCCCCAATTCCCGGACAGGTCAGAGCATTGGTTGCCCTTGCAACCGTTTCTTCTGTGCCCACAATGTAACCACCAGTGGGTGCAATGCTCCCTCCCATATTTTTTATGAGAGATCCACCCATGACATCGGCGCCTGCCTGGGTAGGCTCCAGTTTCTCCACCATTTCACCATAACAATTGTCAATCATTACTATGACATCTTTTTTCTTTTTTTTCACAGCCTGTATTATTTCTCCCAGCTGGTTCACTGAAACAGATGGGTACCAGTTATAACCACAGGATCTTTGTAAATAAAGCATTCGTGTTTTATTACTGACTTCTTCCACAATTTTCTTTGCGTCTGGTTTTCCATCAGAACCAAGGGGGACAATCCGGGTTGAAATATTCCATTCATCCAGTCCGCCACCCCAGGTTTTATCAAGCCCCAGAACCGGTTTTATTGTGTCGTAGGGGTCACCTGTTCCACAAAGGAGTTCATCTCCGGGACGCAGATTTCCAAACAATACTGACGCCAGGGCATGGGTTCCTGAAACAAGAGAATGGCGGACCAGGCCAGCTTGGGTTTTAAAAATCCGAGCATACACCCGGTCCAGGGTTTCACGGCCCGCATCCGAAAACCCGTAGCCGGTGGTTCCTGTAAAATGAAAATCACTTACATTTTCAGCTATAAAAGCTTCCAGAACTTTTTTCTGGTTGAAGAAACAGGTTTTTTGTATTTCTTCTCTCTGTTTCAGAGTTTCAGAAAAAACTTCTTCTGACTTTTTCAGTAATATATCATCAAAATTAAATATGCCTTGCATAAATATTCCTTTCCTGTTATATCGTGACTTAAATCAGGTTAAACTTAATCCTGCGGGGTTTATTTCCCTGCAACTTTAATTATTTTGGTATTGCATGTAATCCATAATTTTGATAAAATATATAATATTTTAATTCGGGGGATTTATGGAAGAAGCAAGAGAAAAATTTTTCAGAACAGCTTATCTGGTGCTGGTGTTGATACTTTCAGTTTTTGCAATCTGGCTGCTTTCTCATATTTCAACAATAATAAAGATACTGGTTACGTCGGGTTTATTGGCATACATACTTAACCCAGGAGTAAAATTTTTTGAAAACCCCATAGCCCTCACCATTCCCAGGCAAATAAAAATTTTTAAAAAGACAATAAACCTGAGAAATGAAGAAAAGAAGATAACTATCAGGGAAAAAGGCTTTAACCGGCCTGTTTCAATTTTTCTGGTTTATCTGCTTCTTTTCTTGTTTGTAGTAATTATCCTGGCTTATGTCGCCCCAAAAATATCCTTTGAATTCAATAACCTTGTAGATAATTTCCCTGAACTTTCCGATAAGGCAACCCAGCTGGTAAATGATTTAAACGAATGGTTGAAAAAGAGCCTTCCGGGCCAGGCTGGGAATATAATTCCCAATACAATTGACAAGATTATTGCCAAAGCTGAGCAGTATGCCTATATGGCTGTAAGTTCAACCATTAACATCGCCCAGAAGATAGTTTCGGTTACTTTTTCAATTTTCGTGGTGATTCCCTTATTCAGTATTTATCTTATAGTAGATCAGGAAAAATTCAAGGAAGGTTTTTACCTTTTAATACCCATAAACAGAAGAAAAGAATCCAAAGAAATAATGGCCAA
>CAZSLZ010000125.1:0-9788 GCA_964607865.1 uncultured bacterium | reverse complement strand
GTCCGCCGCTACGAGGTAATCGCCGTCGGGGGTGCCTTCCCAGTCGGTGGGCTGCAACATAAGCAGTTTTACACCTTCCAGGTGTTTATATTTGCTGGTGGCTACCACCCGGCCTGTCACTCTTGCAGGGTGCATTAGCGGAAGCCCTCGGTTTCAAATTTTCTGAAGATTATTTCTCCTTCTTGTTCTACACTGTCAATTATGCCCATAATAACCAGGTCGCAAGGTTTATTTTTTGTAATATCGGTCTGGCGGGCCGATGAACCTGAGCAAATAAGCACCATTTCGTCCACGCCGGCACCCACTGCGTCCACTGCCACCATGGGGTCTCCCTTAGGCTTGAAGTTGATATCCAGAGGCTGAACCAGCAACATTTTCCAACCCTCGGCGTTCTGGTCCTTCTGGGTTGATACCACATTGCCCGTTACTTTTGCGAATTTCATAAATGCTCCTTTAAAAGGGGTTGATTTCCAGTATTGGTTCCATACTTTGTCAGGGTTTTTTATTTTCCTCCTGACATACCATCTTAAAATTAAAGGGCTTTGACTATAAAAAAACAAGGTTTCGAAGGGAATAAAAACTAATTAATCGAAGAATATTTAAAGAAATAAAACCGGAGTGAAGATGAATAGAATCTATCAGAACATAATTATAGGGCTCGATGATCTGGGCGACAATCTGCTGAAAAATATGAACCGGACCTTCCTTCAGTATAATGCTTCTTTTTATGAAGAAGCTCACCTGAAAATCTGTATTACTCCCCTTGAAAACAATAAAATTGAATTCTCTACCTCAGAAAGAAAAAAAGGAGGTTTGATTCAAGGGATCGGTTTTGGAAAAAACACCAGAATCATGCTGGATCATAACCAGGGCAAAATCGATTTTGGAAACCGCAGAGAATTCACAAAGGAATTCTGCACATTTTTTCCTTCCCTGAAGAATTCATTGAAAATTGAACTTGAGCGAATAAGCACCGATGAGTTTAACGACAAGCTGAAGGAAAACAGTATTGAAATAATCGGCCACAAGGTTTTTATAGTGCTGGACCTGACCTGGGGTAAGCCTTCATCTTTTCTGCTTCCCCTTCTGGGGTCTCTCAGGTTATTGCTGAAAGATTTCAATATAGCCAGCTGGAATGTTGTGGGAGTTACCGGGCTGGATAAAAGCGATGGCGGTAAACTGCATGCCCTGGCAACCTTGAAAGAATTGGAGTTTGCCAGAAATTCCGCCCAACCCATTAATTTTCAGTTGAAAACACCTCCGGTGAATACTGAAATTGACGTTGCAGGTGAAAACTGTAACCTGTATATTCTGGATGCCCAGGCCCGGGGCATTCAGGCCACCACCATGGGTAACATTGCAACTCTTATCGGCAGGTTTCTTTTTCAGGAAACCTTTCAGAGTTATAACCTCAAAGCAGGCAACCGCCTGAGTTTCAGCTCTTTCAATACCGGCCAGTGCCTGTTTCCCCTGGAAGATCTGGTGGACTCGGTCACAGCCACCTGGGTTTCAGGAATTAATCAGAGTTATCAGAGAATTCCCGATTTACCTGTCGAACAGAAAAAAGAACTGGCTGCCCGGTCACTGGAGATGGTAACCGACATTGAGCCCACCGAAGAGGATTATTTTGACTACAGTGGTTTCTTATGGAGAAAAGAAGAGATAGGGTTCGATGCCCTGGGCCCCCAGCCCGGCCTTGATAATAAATTGGAAACTATTTTCAAGGACAGGGCAAAAAAACAGGAAGACGAATTGCGGGATGCATTGAGGCCGTTCATATCCGCTTTTGAACAGCCTCTGTTTGTCAAACTTAAAGATTCCATAGACACCCTTATGAACAGATCCTTTTACGGTTATCTGGGAGCTAAGGCGTTTGTCGCCCGGCACAGAAACCTTATAAGGAAAAAAATAAACCAGCTGGAAGAAACTTCCGAAACCCCTCCATTTGTTGAGGAACTCGAACGAAAAAAAGATGATTTGAGAAACAGTTACGATAAATATACCCATAAAACCGGGGCAATTTTTGCCTGGTTTTTCGCTCTGGTCCCTACATTGTTTTTTCTGGCTCAGTTCATTGCAGTCAAATTAAACATGAATATGTTCTTTTTGAAAATCTTAACTATTGGAATTTCAGGGGTAATTTCCTTTGTCATGGGAACCAGGCAGAATTCTGAACTCAGGGAAAGATTGAAAATTTCCTTCGAGGAATACCGGGATGATCTTCAGAAATACAGCCAGGTTGTTTATAATAAAAAACTGAAACTGGTTACATTGCGTTATTATAAGGAAATGCTGAGCTTGTTAACCGGTGAGGACGATAATGAAGAAGCTGTGGGAAGTAAAACCGATATCGACCCTGAAACCAAACAGATTACCATAAAGAAAGAAGAAGCTGTGGGGATTCATCCTGATGTTTTGAAAGCTGAGCCTCTTTATGCCCTGGTGGAAAAATATATGGCGGTGATTAAGAATTATCAATACACTTCAATTCCCACTCCCCGCAGGGTTTTTAATTCATTGATTCTTTACAAGGCCGATAATGAAGAAGATTTGCAGAATTTCTCCCAGCGTTTCCTTTCGGATTTATATTCACTGGGGGGAGATATAACCCTGGAAGATGCATCGGAGCTGTTCAGCCACCTGGTGAATTTATCCCGGGCTCCAGGTTCAGGCCTCCATTTTCCTGACTGGAAGGACGTGGTCAGGGACCCTGAAAAAACCGGTGATTTTTATGAATGTATAAAAAAAATTATTCATGATGACCTGGAAAAAATAACAAGAGAAAGCCAACTTGATGTGCTGAAAGTTATTCAGAGAATTTTCGATGGAAATTATACCAGCCTTCTGGAAAAGCTGGAAACCATGGCTTCGCCCATGATTAGCCTGAAGCAAGGCAATAGCGAAGATGGAGAAAATATTTCATCGCAGAATATAATTTTGATTGGGGCAAAAACTGCAGATTTTGAAGAGTTTGTCAAAACTCTGAATTCTTCAAATCTCAGTTTTAAGAATATCGAACCTGTAGAAAACCTGTTTATGATTTACAGAAGTTTTCAGGGGCTGGTTCTTTCAAATTTGCCCGATTTTGAAGCCTGGCAGAAACTGGAACAGGAACTGACCCTGGATGAGAAATACAGGTTGTATATTTTTAACAGCATTTTAGAGAAGAACAATATTGTGGGAGGCACATCTTGATTAACGGCGTTTATTTTCTGGGAATTCTGGTAACTTTTTTATTTGTTTTTTATATTATTTTGTCCAAAACCAAAATACTGGAAAACAACCTGGTTTTACCCCTGGTTTCAGTAATGGTGATGTTTTTCATGTTTTTCAGCTTTCAACCCGGCTTCTTAAAGCAACCTTTTCTGGTAAATTTTTCTAAAACCGTGGAAAAAGCTCTTGGTTTTAACCTTATCTGTTGGTTATCAGCCTTTATTACTTTATTTATTATTCTGGCCATTGCCGGGGTAGTCCTGGCCCTTCTGCCGGCATTTATGAAGGGCAAATCGGTACAGTTATTATTCAATGTAAGAAATGCTTTTAAAATAAAAGGAACAAGGAAGGTATTGGAAATACTCTCCTTGTTGTTACCGGTTCTGGTTTTTCTGGTAATTCTTCTTGAAATCAATTCTGCCGGCCTGATGTTCGCCCTGTTGGCGTCTCTCTTCGCAAGCCAGTTCTATCTGATGTTTTCCGAGGAAATGCAGGGCCCGGAAGCATTTCCCTACGGAAACCTTTCCCTGGCAATTTCATTTCTTTTATATTTTTTCCTGGCTTACCGTTTTATTCAATTTGCTTAACGGCACATGAAAAAATCCCAGATGATTCTGGGGCCCTCAATATCCTTGTTCTGGGGATTCTTTTCGCTGGATTTCATATTAAAGATTCTGGAAGGCATGGTATGCCCTCCACCAACTATCTGATATAAAATAATATCGGCGCATATATCCTGGCGGTTTCTTCCGGAGTGGAAGTAAAACCATGCAAAGCCATTATCATGGGAACTTTTTCTGTATCCGATATGGTTGAGGGGATGTAATAAAGGTAATTTCTATCAAGATGCCCCCAGGTGAAACTCCCCGATTGCAGTTTATCTTTTGGCTGCATGGCCTGGCACGGCAATACGAAAAATAGTGACAGGATAATTAATGTTATTACAGGTGTTTTTCATGTTTGTCCCCTTTGGAATTTTTCTTGAGCGAATATTATAATGCTTGATTATTGTTTTTTTTGACTTTCTCCTGTATTTTAATGTATTATTAAAGGATGTAAACTGTATTTGGAGAAAAATAAACTTGATAAGTTATAAGAGGCAATTTTATGAGTGATAATGAACAAATGAAAAACAAAAAGGAGTTCAAAGGGCCGAAGGAAGTTAACCTCGGTTTCCTTCTGGCAGTTTTATTTGTTTGTATTGTCATTCCTATAGCAACTCATTTTTATAATTTGGCCCAGGTAAAAAAAGCAGAACATGGAAATATTTTAAAAGAAGAAAAAGTTATTCAAGTGGAAGTTAACCGGCTGGAAATTGAAAAGAAGAAAATGGAAGAAGAAAGAGATTACCTGAAAACCCCCCGGGGAATAGAAGAAATTGCCAGAAACAAACTGGGTTTGATTAAGAAAAAAGAAATACCGATTATAATTGATGAAAAAGATGAGTTGGACACTAAGGATTCCATCAAGACGAAGGAAAAAAGCAAACAGAAGTGAATTTTCAACTTTTAGAAATCTAAGAACGGAGGATTATGGGGTATGTCCCTGGAGATAGGAACTCTGGTAGAAGGAGAAATTACGGGAATAGCAAATTTTGGCGCATTCGTCAAGTTGGAAGACAACGAATCGGGCCTTATTCATATATCAGAGGTAGCAGACGCCTATGTAAAAGATATAAACGAATATTTAAAAGTGGGGGATAAAGTCACTGTAAAGGTTTTGGGCGTCAACGAAAAAGGCAAATATGATCTTTCTTTAAAACAGGCCGCCCCCCCGGCAGAGAAAAAGGAACCCGTTGTCGAGGAAGAACCTCCTGTGGAATATGTTCCTGCCTGGACAAAAAAAGATACCAAAAAAGGCAAATCTTCTTTTGAAGATAAACTTTCCAGATTCCTCAAGGAAAGTGAAGAACGCCAACTGGCTCTGAAAAAAAATACTAAATCCAAAATTGGCAGGGGGAAAAATCGTTAGCACTGCTTCCCCAAAAAATATCTGAAAATTTACAGTTTTTTCTCAAAAGAAACTAATTTTATTTTATTGTTATTCGATATATTGATGCCGTTTTCAGTTATCTTAGAATAAACAACCGATTTATATTATTTGACATAACCCTGCAAATGGTCTATATTTCATATAGAAATTTATATTATGAAAAAGAAAAGCCTGTCTATAAAACTAATGATTCAAATGGCGCTGCTGGTTTCAGTGGGCACATTATTGATGTATATTCAAATTCCCTACCCCGGTGCACCTTTTCTGAAAATTGATATTTCCGATGTTCCCGTCCTCATTGCTGGTTTCGCCCTGGGCCCCTGGGTGGGGTTTGTGGTTTTAATTCTTAAGAACCTGCTTTTTGCCGTCATAAAATATTCGCCGGAAGAAATAATCGGGCTTCCCATGAATACACTGGCAACAACAATAATGGTACTGGTTTCAGCTTACACATACAAACGGAAGAAAACCTGGGGCAATGCACTGCTGGCCTTAATTGCCGGGGTTCTGTCTTCTATTCTGGTGATGATTCCTCTTAATTTCCTCATTCTACCCTGGTTCTTTAAAACTTTTCTGCCAGTAATTAAAGTTGAAAACAGCGCCCAACTTCTTAAGCTTATTTTGCTTATTGTGGTCCCTTTTAATCTTTTCAAGGGCCTGGTCAACGGCGCCATAACTTTTATAACTTACAAAAAAGTGGCTTCGTTCATAAGGCCAACCAGTGAGGTTGAAATATCTGAATTATCTAAAAAAAACGCTGAAGCCAAAAGTTAGTTACATTTCCAATTCCGGGTTCATCTGCAGTTCGCCTTTCCTGTCAAGTATATATTTATCCCAGGGGTTTACTATCTTTTTCGCTGTGTCCACAACAAACCAATCGGGCCTGTAACCTTCCTTATTGGCAAAAAGTGTTGCGGTTTTTACCTGGCTGGCCTGTTTGCTTATTATTTCCTCCTCAGCCATTTTTATGGTTTCGCCAGACACTGCAAACTCGTCAATTAATAAAACTTTCTTGTTATAAACCGATTCAGTTATTGGAACAAACAAAATGGGCCGGGCATGAACAATACGGTTTTTTACCTTCCTGGATAATTTTATAGTATAAAAATCCTTGTTTAACAAAGAAGAAATGATTACTCCGGGCAATACGCCAGCTTTCACTATTCCCACCACAATATCGGGGTCAAACTCGTTGTGAATCTTCTGGGCAAGGTCTATACAGAGTTTTCCCAGATCATCCCAGCTAATCCCCATCTCTCCTGAATCAAGAAGTTCATTTCTATCCATTAATTTCTCCTATAACTTTTATTTTCAACAAATTTTCTGCAATTAATAAAAATTTCCTTGTTGTGATCGGAAGCCCATGAAAGGGTTTTAATGGAGTTTCAAGAAAAATCAACAATTATATTATCGAAAGTAAAAGGAAGATTTATGAGTATCTTCCAAAAAATTTTATGAGTGTTGCATCAATTGTGAATTTAAAATCTATAAAACTGGACCCTGAAACCAGGGAAGAAATCGTAAAGATTTTAACCTATATTGCTTCTATCTGCGCTTTCTTATTTGTTATATTTGCCTGCGCTTACTTTTTCGTGCCGGGAATCTCAGACAATTACGAAGGTTTTCGCGGGTCTTTTCCCCTGTCCGGCTTTTTCGGCAAGCTGGTGGGAGTGGCTGCCTACTCAATCAGCCATTTGATTACATATATTTTTCTTGCCCTGGTAGGAGTTTGCGCTTACCTGGCTGCTGATTACCTGGAAAATGACAAGGCTGAAATTGAAGATACTGAAACTGAATAAAATCAACCGATGAAAAACTCCCTGTTATACAGGGATTTTTTTGAGATTCGAAGAAAAATTCATAAAATTCAAGAACTGAGGTCCCTTTATGTGGTTTAGCTATGACGAAATATTGGAAACACTGAGAATGATTGACATGGAATCCCTGGATATTCGAACTGTTACCATGGGAATCAGCCTGGGTGATTGTTCTCATCCCGACTGTAAAACTGCCAGCAATCTGATTTATGATAAAATCTGCCGTACCGCTCAAAAACTGGTAAGCACAGTCGATGAGATTTCCTCGGAATACGGTATCCCCATTGCCAATAAAAGAATCGCTGTTACTCCCATATCCTACGTGGCAGCTTCATGCCATACTGAAAATTACGTACCCATCGCAGAAAGCCTGGACAAAGCTGCCAATACCGTGGGCATTGATTATCTGGGCGGTTTTTCAGCCTTCGTTCACAAGGGAATAAAACCCGGAGATTTAAAATTAATGCAATCCATTCCCCATGCCCTTGCAACCACCGAACACGTCTGCTCCTCAGTAAGCCTGGCTTCCACCCGCGCCGGCATTAACATGGATGCAGTTTATCTTATGGCTGGCATAATAAAAAAGACTGCTTCCGAAACCGCCGACAGGCAGGGTGTGGGTTGCGCAAAACTCGTGGTTTTCTCCAATATCACCGATGACAACCCCTTTATAGCCGGCGCCCTTCACGGTTTCGGCGAGGGTGAAATAACCATAAATGTAGGGGTCAGCGGCCCCGGTGTGGTCAGGTCAGTGCTTTCCCGGCTGGGAAGCGAAGCTGATCTTGGCCAGGTAGCTGAAACCATCAAAAAAACCGCCTTCAAAATTACCCGTATGGGCGAACTGGTGGGAAGAGAGGTTTCCCGACGCCTGGGTTTTGAATTTGGTATCGTGGATCTATCATTGGCGCCTACCCCGGCCCCCGGCGACTCGGTAGCCAATATTCTTGAAGAAATGGGACTCGAATTCTGCGGCGCTCACGGAACAACAGCTGCCCTGGCAATGCTGGTAGATGCCGTTAAAAAAGGCGGCGCCATGGCTTCTTCCTACGTGGGAGGACTTTCCGGCGCATTTATACCTGTAAGTGAAGATGCAGGAATGATAAGGGCGGTTCAAAACCAGGCTGTGAGCCTGGACAAACTGGAGGCCATGACCTAGGTCTGCTCTGTTGGACTGGATATGATTGCCATCCCCGGAGATACCCCGGTGGAAACCATAGCAGGAATTATCGCAGATGAAATGGCCATAGGTGTAATCAACAACAAGACCACAGCTGTGCGTATTCTGCCTATACCTGGCGCGAAGGAAGGGGATTTGATAGACTACGGCGGACTTCTGGGCTCTGCTCCGGTCATGCCGGTAAATAAATATTCCAGTTCTAAATTCATCCGCCGTGGAGGAAGAATCCCCGCGCCCATACAGGGATTGAGGAATTAGAAGAATTCTTGTAAAGGATCAACTTTTTTGTCTTTCAACCTTGAAGAAAAACATAATTTAGTTGTTAAAGAGCCATCTGGATGGCTGATAAAAGCAGAAGCCTTATTTATTTCCGCTAAAAAAATATATAATGAAAATAAAAGTATATTTGAATGTTCAAAAGAGGAACTTGATAATAATACTTCTGATAAAAAGATTTCAAGAGAAGAAATGTATAAGTTTTTTCTTCAACAAAAGTTAGTAAGAATATCCTATATGTTAGCAGCGTACTCCATAGAAAACTTATTAAAATGCATTTATTGTAAAGAGAACGAAGGAAAAAACAGCAAAGAATTAATAAAAGATGTTAAACAACATAATTTAAATAGTTTAGTAAATATAGTAAAAGAAAAAATAGAAATGAATAATGAGAGACAAGAATTTTTGAATCGACTTACAGAAAACGCAACTTGGCTTGGAAGATATCCTTGCCCGATTAAAAAAGAAAGTCTAGACAGAAATCATAATGGTCAACGATTGAGTTTTAGTGATAAAACATTTAACCAATTTGAAGAATTTTATAACGAGTTACAGGGAATAATAGAAAAATTATTGAGTAATAAAACTTAATATCAAAACTTCTTTGCTTATGATAAAAACGAAACTAAAAGGCGATACCTGAAAATCATGTTAACTTTTATTAATAATTGTTGAAAATGTTGCTAATATGTTAAATCGGGTGTTATAATTTAATAACAAGTTTAAAAGAAACAGTTTTGTTAACATCTTTTTTACAAGAATTTAACATAATTTACCTTTAATTCATAACCAAAATATGAGATAATATAAATGAAGTAAGCATCTGTTTATTGATATTTTCTCGGGAGGTATATGCATGGCCGGATTCAATGGAATACAACACGTTTTAAACCGTATTAACATGATTCAAAACCGGTTCAACCCCGGTAAAACCTCATCAGCCATTCCTTTTGACGCCAACCTGAAGAAGGCAATGGGGAATTCCAATTTCACCCCGGTAAGTTACACCAACGGCCCTCAGAATTTGCAGGCATTAATGAGCAAAATGGGCGGAGTTAACAATCTGGGCGGAGCCATCGGCGCTGCCGCCGGTGAACGGCTGGTGAATGTTTCCAAGGAGTGGGCCGGCAAAGAGTTCAAAGCTGGCCAGACTGCCCGTTGCGCCGATTTTGTAAGTACTATGGTAAAAAAAGCCGGCGTGGGAGGCCCTGAATTCAAGCATGAGGTTAACTGCTGGGAATTGCAGAAACAGGGCAAAAATGTTGAGAAAAAGAATTTGAAGCCCGGCGATATAGTTTACGTCGGTTATACCT
>CAZSLZ010000124.1:0-9899 GCA_964607865.1 uncultured bacterium | reverse complement strand
TCCCGATTGTATTCTTCAAGGGTATTCAGCACACCCTGAACATCAAGCTCAAAATCCTGTTTGTGCCTGTTAAATTTCAAAGCATAAGACACTTTATTCAGGCTGGTAAGTCCCGACAGCAAATCGTCGGAAAATGAAGTGCCCAGGTTGCGGGCATGTTCATATTCATAAGAAAATAACAGGCAATTGGCGTTTACGGTTTTATCCGCCATACCGTAAGTGCTGTATATGTTCCATACAATCTTTCTTATTCGGCCCAGAGATTTTTTATCAAGGTGAATCTGGCTTTTTTGGCCGGTGGTGCCCGAAGATGTGAGGGTTAGTTCAATTTCTTCGTCGGGAACACTGGTCAGGGTGTAGGCCTTCAAGACATTCACCATAAGATGGGGAATCTGAAAAAGATCATTATATGTCTGAAGCATTTCCGGTGAAAAACCGTCCAGATGGCATAATTTCTTATAAGTTACACAATTATTGTAATGCTGAACAAAGGCTTCCCTCATGGCTTCCAGAAAAAGCTCGTCCAGGCCCGGTGTGAAATGGAAGGCATTTTTTATGTTTATTAGCCTGTCTATGGCTGAATCAGGCATGTTTCAAATCCTCCCATAATTTAAGGGTGCAAAGTTTAAAATAACTTCTTATGTATGCCCTGGTATCATCGGTTAATTTCATTTCCTTGAAATTAAGAGGTACAAAATTCCGGCACATAGCCACAAAATCCAACCTCTTATCTTCTTCCATTTCAACCGCCGGGAAATAGGCGCAGGGTATGAAATCTGCTTCATAAGCCTTCTTCTGGGTTTCATAATCGTAAGCGCTGACCAGTAACTCCAGGTATTTAATGCCCATATCCTCAGCTTCTTCAGCAATACTATTCAAAATTGAAGTAAGATCTCCGGGGTTTTCCGTGTATAAGCCCATCAGATCGCCGTGGCCGTCCCGT
This sequence comes from uncultured bacterium, assembly GCA_964607865.1. GTDB lineage: Bacteria > Vulcanimicrobiota > JAJTBE01 > JAJTBE01 > CAZSLZ01 > CAZSLZ01. The sequence goes on along the minus strand of CAZSLZ010000124.1, from coordinate 8,956 downwards.
TCTTCAAAGTGGATATATGCCCGGGTGGTTTTGTCCGGTGTGTGAAGCAATATCTCGGGATAATGAAAAGGATAAAAAGACATCTGAAGTTTGTTTTTATCCCTTTCCTTGTAATATTTCCACTCAATATCCGGTGATTTCCCGGTTTCAAATTTATATTCGGTAAACTTAGCCGGGGTGTTATAGGTATAATCCACAACCTGGGCTTTTTCCAATTCAAGCCTTTCTCTTACAATTTCGTAAATTTCATTGGCCTGTGGAATAAGAGTAGGGGGAATGTTTCTTTTTTGAAGGGCTTCGGGTTTAAAAAGGGCTTTTAACCCATGAGTTTCATATTTGCTGACCTTACGCACGTTGGGAAAAATTCCAATATCCACAAACCCCAGTTCTTTTAAATCCTTATGAAAACCGCCGGTCACAAAAGTGCGTACAACTCCGTAAACCACATCTACATAATCTTTTTCATAAAGAATGTAATCCAGCCCGGTTTTCAAGGCGTGCCTCATAAGCTTATGGCCTCTGAATTCTGGCAGAACCACACCCGCTAAAGATTTGCCAAGCTTATGCTTTTTCTCCATCACGAAAAGTACCGAACCTACAAGTTTCTTATCCGTTTCTGTAACCAGCCATACGAAATTGGGGTCGTTGATTGCCCATTTCATTTTATCGGGATCTACTACTTCAGGCAGGGTATATTTACCGCCGTAAACCTGAAAATACAGATCTTTCAGGGAATCCATATCGGTTTCTTCAGCAATACGAAGATTAAATTTCTGATTTTCGGATTCAATTGAACCCTTTATTTTGTGGGAACCCATCCAATCACACTCTTCTGTTTATTTTAAATCTATAACCCCCACGGTTTTAACCGGTGTAAGGGGTGAAACCTCGCTGTAGGAAATAACCTGCAGTTCGGGGAAAGTAGTTTCGGTAATCTTTTTTATAAATCTTCTGATGGAAGGCGATGTTAAAATAATAACCGGTATGCCCAGGGTTTCTATTTTCTTAAGTTCATTGCCCAGGGTGGTGAGGAACCTGACCCCCTCGGCATGGTCCAGATCCAGCCATCGTACATTCAGGGTTTCTTTGACAGAATCCATAATAACCTGTTCAGTTATTCCTGAAAGCAGCAAAACATTGAGACACCCTTCGGAATCCTGATATTTATTGGAAATATACCGGGAAAAGGATGCCCTTATATATTCGGTAAGCAATTCAGGGTCGCTGGTTTTCTGGATGTTGACCTCAATGGTTTCCAATATGGTGGTCATATCCTTGATGGGAATCTGCTCTCTTAAAAGGCACCTCAGAATAAATCTTAAAGCGCCCACAGTAAATTGAGAGGGGAACAGACTCTTAATTAAACCGGGGTTCTTCTCTTTCACCCGTTCTACAAGTGCCTGGGTTTCGGAATAACCCAGAAGTTCATAGCCCGAGTTGAAAATCAACGAGCGAAACCGGCTCTGGACCGGGTAAAATACATCAGGAGGCTTGATCTCGTCATCCAGGGCTCCTACATAGTAAGTTACATCCTTTATTTTTAAAAGATATTCGGTGGCAGCCAGCTCCCGGTTTCGAACAATCTTTACATCGGGTATCAAAAGCCCGGTTTCCGATACCAGTTTCCTGCTGACCATCTCCAGCTGGCGTTTCAAATCCTCGGCAAACTGGTAATGATGCTCTGAAACCTCTATAGAAAGAAGAACCACATCCAGAACGTCTTTATATTTATCCGCCATCTTCAAAGCCCGGCTTTTAGATTTGCTCCGGATATATTTCTGGGGTTTTACGAACCTCACCAGATGAGCGTCAGGCTTCATCCGGTAAATAAGTGCCAATGCCTTGGCGGCTGAGCTGTATGCTTTCTCGGAAATTTCGTCGCCCACTTTGGTTTTCCTGAAACTTTCAGGCTCCAGATCCACAACCTCTATTACCGGTATATTAAGCTTAAAAGCCTTATTTATAAGATCAAGGGCCTCTTTTTTCTTTCCCTGGACGGTAACCACAGGAACCATCCCCGGCGCATAACTCAAACCAACTGCAAATTTGGTCCCCTTGACCAGCAGGACTTCCGAATGCTCCAGGCTCAACTTCTCTCTAGATATGATTTCGCTGGTTTTTTCACTAAGACGGGGGAATTCATCTGGGGTTTCGTTTACTGGGGTAGTGGTTAAATGTTTGGTTTTTCGCTCTTCTTCCAATATTTTAACCACTTTCTGGGCGTTCTTTTTTTCCATATCCGCTTTTTTGCTTCCGTCGTCTTCGGTTTTTTCCAGAATACGGGGGGTATGGGTGGAAAACATAGAAGGCTCCTGCTTGAAGGCGCGGATTATTTTCTCTTTTACTTCGTCTTCCAACTCCAACTTACCATTTTTTTCAATTAAAAGCCCCTCTTCCTCTGCTTCCTGTTCGCTTATGGTATCCACAATTGGCAGGGACTCGGTAAAATCATGGGTTTCTCTGGCAGAACCGGCACCATTTTCCGGGCTGAAATTTTCTTTACTTTTCAATTCATTTTTTTGTTGGTCAGAATGTTGTTGATTAGAGTTATCCAAGGAAAAACCCCCCTCCAGATTAATAAAAAAATATTTCTGCAAATCACCAAAAAATCCTTGATCCCATCTGTTGTTCCTTTTATTTGAAGAAAACAAAAAAATGGCATCTGCCATTTTTTAACTAAATATAATTTTTATATTTCAAAATTTAAATCTATCTCTTCATCTTCTTCAGAATACCCTTCTATGTTTTCCAGGGTTATTCCCAGGTCAATCTCTTCCTCTTCCATCAGCTCCCTGGCGGTCTTTATTTCCTGTTGGGGTTGTTCCACCTGCTGTTTCTGCTTTTCCTGGGGAAGATCAAATTGATCCCAGTCAAAATTTTCGCCCATTTTCATCAAAATCCCGGGAGATAAAAAATAAACCAGACGTGTCTCGGTATCCACAGTAGGGCTGGAAATATCCATCCTCAAAACCCCGCCCTTCTGAAACCTGAAGAAATCTTCCTCTTCAATGCCTGTGAGAAGCTCGGTGGCCAGTTCGCCCAGAGAAGGAGTATGCCCTACGCATAACACTCTATGAACTCTGCCCTGCAGGGCCAGGGTTTCAAGCAAGTCGGCAAGAAGGCAGGGTGGTTTCAAAACGCCGGCTTCAATGATACGATCTTCACACTCATAAACCTTCCCAAAAACAGAAGCCGTCTGTACCGCCCTTACCAGAGGGCTGGTCAGAATTACATCAAACCGGTCCACTATCTGTTTCAAACCAAAAGCCTCAAGAATAAGGTCGTTCATACCTTTTTCAGTAAGGTTTCTTTCAAAATCAGCATCAGGAGTATTAAACATGGCATCCTCAGCTTCGCCATGACGGAGGAAATACAATTCCATTCAACTACACCTCTCATTTATATTGTAAAAATTCAAAAGCAAAAGGTTATTATTAATAGTTCAAAACTCTTTTCCATTCTCCTGTGAAAGGAAAAATCAACTTGCGTAAATTGAAAAGAATTATTTGGGTTGTAAAAACATGAAATATCAACTTCAGAAAAACAGGTTTGCTGGTATAGCACAAACCTGATCTAAAAGGGAATTACAATCAGGTTTTGAATCAGAAACCCCAGGTCTTGAAATGGGTTTTCCGCTTCTGCCAACATCTGAAACTTATCTTCAAGGGCTTGATATGACAGGGGGCCTTCTGCCAAGAGATCAATAATTATTTTTTTATTCTTATCAATAAAAAATTCCATAAAGGGCGAATTATCATCAAAGACCACCCCATATTGATTTTGGCTGTTTATCATATTTTTTTCCCAGGAAAAATCCATATGAGGGCTTAGTTTAAAACTTTTCTTTTCCAGTTGGTTTTTAAAACCGGCGTTTTGGAAAGCTTCCAAGTATTTAAAAACATCTTTAACCTGTTCGGAAAAATCTCCGGTAAAGGGTTTGTAATGTCCCATTTTTTTTATGGGGTTGCCGGTGTTATTCTGTTTCATGTGAATTAGGCAGTCGGCTACCCTTTTTATATTGTGTTTTTTATAATTTTTATACCACTTCATTAATTCATTCTCATATTTTATATAATCGGGATTCTGATTAACTACACGGGTAATATAGGTTTCCACGTCAGCTTCGTTGATAGTCATGGTAAATATGCTGAAGTTCCTGTCCTCTGTCCAGGATAGTACTTTTTCGTTATAATCCTCACCGGTATCTACCAGCAGGGTAACAAACTGGGCCCAGCCACCAGGTTTGAGATGAAAGGAAAGCCCCTTCACAATCTGCTCCATAAAATATTCTCCAGTTTCCTTGCCTCCCTGGAACAGGATTTTGTTATCGGGAACAGGTATAAATGGAGGGTTGGACAGTATCCGGTCAAATTTGCGGCCCCGTACCGGTTGATAAAGATTTCCCTTCAGGAACTTTACATTGTCAATCTGGTTTAAAAGTGCATTAAAACGGCAGAAGTTCAAAGCCCGGGAATTTACATCCACTCCTGTAACTTCTCTGGAAAACCTCGATGCTACCAGAGCCTGAACCCCGCTGCCAGTGCAAAGATCCAGGGTTGTTTCTACTGGCTCTTTATTCATGGAGCGAGCCAGGCTGTAAGAGTCGTTGCCAAGATAATAAACGCTGTGAGAGAAAAAAGCTCCGGTGAATCGATGGTCGGTAGCTATAAAAAGCCCCAGGCAGGGGTAAAGATCAGCGCAGGCATAATTGCATTTTTCTTCGAAACCCAGTAACCCCACTTTCCGCAGTAAATCGATCTGCTCTTCGTTAAAAAGTATATTCAAATCTTCATAGGTTGAATAACCTCTTAGTAAAAACAACTTTACAGCTATATTTAACGGGGTTTTTTCTTCAAGATAAACATTCTCATAAATGGGTTTGTAAGAAAATTTCAAAGCAAAAAAATCAGGTATTTTGAGCAGCCTGAATATATTTTCTTCGTTGTATCCTATGTCTTCAAGTCGTTGGCGGATCACGGCAAAATCTTCTTTAATCCTGCCTTCCAGCCTGAACAAAGGGGAAATACTCCGGGCAATCTGTCCAGCTTTCATTTTACCTCCTAAAAACCGATCTTTTTTGCCTTTGCAATATTATGAGTGTGATCTGTGATTCTTTCCAGGTTTCTTATAACTTCGGTATATAATGGGCCAGCCTCGGGCATGCATTCCCCTTCTTCCAGCCTTTCCAAATGGCTCTCTTCTAAATTCACCGTTATCTGATCAACACTGGTTTCTATTTCAAGAATCCGGGCAATGGTTTTTTCATCCATCTCCTTAATTATATCTATACATAATTCCATGGATTCATAAGCAAGATCAAATATTTCGTTAAGTTCTTCCACCGCTTTTTCTGAGAAATGGACTTTCTTTTCAATACGCATTTTTGCAATTTCACCTATATTGTTGGCGTGGTCGGCAATCCTTTCTATGTCGGAAATACCATGGTTTAATACCGATAACCGGGTTTTTTCAACCCGGGAAAGGCTGTCCTGATCTATCATCTTAATAAAATTCTCAATTCTGTCGTCCAGATCGTCCACTATTTTTTCCGATTCAATTACATTGTCGATCTCACCGGTACTCTTTTCGAAAAGAGCAATCCGGCTGTATTCTATCATGGACAAAGTGGTGTGCCCCATTGACACAGCTTCATCCTCTGCCATTAACAAGGCTATGGAAGGAATTTCAAGGGTGTTTTCATCCAGATATTTTCCTGTTTTCTGTTTGGCTTTGTCAGCTACATCGTGGCCCAGAACCACACTTTTTGAAGCTCCTGCAATCAGATTTGAAAGAGGCAAAAATACAATTGCAATAAATAGATTGAAGATAAGGTGGCCATTAGCAACCTGACGGGAGATGCTTCCGGGAGTGGAACTTACAATACCGGTGAAAAAGTCAATGAAGTATAAAGCCACTAATACTCCAGCTACCTTGGTGAGCAGATGCACGAAAGAACCTCTCTTTGCAAGAGTCCTGCTTTTCTTGTAATTGGCGGCAAATATTACTGGGAAGGTTGTACCAATATTGGATCCCAGCATAAATAAAAGTGCAGTCTTCAAATCAATTACTCCCCCGGTAGCCAGAAACATGGAAAGAATAACCGTGGCAGCGGAGTTTTGAATTACAATGGTGAATAAAATTGAAACCACCAGCGCCTGGGCGGGAATACTGCCAATGGCGTGGACTGCATCGGTAAAATGTGGCATAATTGCCAATTCGTGGATATATTCATTCATAATAAAAATTCCCAGGAAAAAAATGCCGAATCCAAGAGATGCAGTCCCCAGGCTGGCCCATTTTTCTTCCTCATTTTTTTCGGTGAACATATTTATAAGGAAACCCAATGCTACAAATAAAAGGCTTATCTGGCCAATGTTGAAAGCTGCGATCTCGGTAATCAAGGCTGTGCCTACATTGGCGCCCAGAATAAATGGGGTCCCCTGAATGAGGGTGAACACCCCGGCATTTATGAGCCCGATAAGGGTAATTATGCTTCTGCTGGAAGATTGAACCACCAGGGTTGTGAGGATTCCATCAAAAAAGGTTTTGAACCGGTTTGCCCCTGGTTCTTCCAGTGGTTTTCTCAAATATTCACTTAATAATTTCTGCAGGCCGTTGGAAAAAATCATCATCCCAAAAATCAACAGGGCCAGGCCGCCTGCCAGGCTTAATAATTCTATTATCAATTTATACTCCTATAAACCAGTTTTTTTCCATTTCTTTCATATTAAATATCTTAAGAGGCTAAAGTTTTTTTGCTGTCCAGATTTGTTCTCCGGCATACCTGTAAGGATTTTTATGAAAATCTCCGTATAAATTTTCAATTGAAAAACCACAGAGCTCCAGTAAGTATTCCATTTCAAACCTGTATATCCATCTTAGTTTCAAAACAGATTTACCTTTTTTTACCACTTCTCCCATGGAATCCGATTCTTCGAAAACCCGGTCTTCTACTAAAATCTGATCTCCAGGGTAATAAACCCGATGACAGAGTACGTCCACATTGTTTCCCGACGGTAAAACAAAGTCGGTAATTTTTTCCATAGATGGTTCTTCTTTATCTAAATGAGAAGCTATAGTTTCCAGGCAGGGATCAAAAAAATTCAAAACCAGTTTTCCTTCAGGGCGCAGATGATTATATATGCGCTCCAGGGCGCTTTTCTGTTGCTGTGATGTCAATAAATGCAGAAAAGCCCGGTAAGGAATGATTATAAGGTCGAATTTTTTGCCCAGAGAAAAATTTTCCATACTGCCCTGAATTAATTCTATGTTCTTTTGCATTTCCTGGGTGAGTTTCTTGACTTTTTTCCAGGCTTTTTCCAGCATCTCCGGTGAAATGTCCAGCCCGGTTATATTTATACCTTCTTTTGCAATGTCAATTAAGATCCGACCGGTTCCACAACCCAGTTCCAGAATTTCTCCCCTGGTGTTTTTTGCCAGCTCCACATAAAAATCTTTTTCTCCGGGTAACCCCACAGAGAAATAATCATAATAATCGGCGTAATTCTGATCATACATATTATTCATATCAGGTTAAAACCCAAGCCTTTTGGCGTAAGCAACATTATGGGTATGGTCGGTGATTCTTTCCAGGTTGCTGAGTACCTCGGTATAAATCGGGCCTCCGCTGGGGGTGCATTCACCACGTTCCAATCTGTCAACATGGCTTTGTTCCAGTTCGATCACTCTATGATCCACTTCCCGCTCGATTTCCAGAATACGTTTTATCAAAGTTTCATCACCCTCACGAATGACATCCACACAAAGTTTCACTGATTCCACGGTATCTTCGAAAATCTGAGATAATTCTTTGAAAGCCTGTTCAGAGAACCGGATTTTTTTATTGATTCTCAACTCTGCCAACTCGCCCAGGTTATTGGCGTGATCTCCAATGCGTTCAATGTCGGACAGGGCGTGAATAAGAAAAGAATGCTGGGTTTTCTGCCTTCCCGACAGATCGTTTTTTTCAATTTTATTTAAAAAATCTTCAATTTTGTTGTCCAGGTCATCCACAACATACTCGGTCTGTTTTATCTGTTCAATTTCATCTTTTTTCTTGTCATACAGGGCGATTTTGCTGGATTGAATCATAGCCAGTACCATCCTGGCCATAGATACAGTTTCATCGATGGCCAACTCCAGGGCAATTGCCGGTGTCTGCAGGGTGTTATCGTCAATATACTTGGTTCCGCTGTCAATCTTGATTTCCTTGCCCTTTATTATCTTTCTGACAATTACCACCAGGTATTGAGAGAAAGGAAGGAGCAGAAGAGTTACACCGATATTGAAAAACATGTGGGAATTTGCCACCTGCCTGGCAATATCCGATGATGTACCCTGAATAAAGTTTGCAAAACTGCCAATGAAAGGAAGCAATATCAAGTTTCCCAGCACATTAAACAGCACATGGCTTATGGCTGCACGTTTGGCGGATAATGTACCCCCGCCACCGAAAGCTGCCAGGCACACGGTTACCGTGGTTCCGATATTTGCTCCCAGAATGAAGCAAATGGCAGTGCGCAAGTCGATAAGGCCTCCGCTGGCCATGGTTATAATCAGGCCCGATACCGCTGATGAACTTTGCACCACAACGGTTACGCAAACAGCAATAATTACACTGAGAAAAATATTCTGTCCCAGTGTTGCCATAAGTTCCATGATTCTGGGGGCTTTGGTAAGAACCTTGACCTGTGAGGACATAAGGCTCATACCCATGAATAGAAGCCCAAAACCGATAATTGTGGTGCCTATGTTCAGCCACTGGGATTTTCTCAGCCTTTTGCCTACGGCGTAAATCAGAAACCCGATGGCAATCATGGGCAGGCTCATTTTGGTTATTTTGAAAGCAATTAATTGAGCGGTTATGGTTGTTCCGATATTGGTTCCCATAATTACGGGAATTGCCTGGTTCAGGGTGATGAGCCCGGCGTTTATCAGGCCTACCAGGGTTACAGTG
>CAZSLZ010000123.1:0-9908 GCA_964607865.1 uncultured bacterium | reverse complement strand
CCGGCTTAAAAAGCCTGGAATACACAGTCTTTCAACAGGAAATGGAATTGGCATTACAAAAACTGGGTAAAGAAGATCCTTATGTGAAAATTTTACTGGCGGGTAAAACAACTGATCAGAGAGCCCTTAGGTTAGGTGAAAATACCCAGCTGGATGAATTGGAATTCAGAAAAAAACTGATAGAAGGGAAACCCGAAGAAATTCTGGCTTCGAATGATCCGTTAATCCGGCTTGCCATTCAGCTTGAACCTCTAAGAAGAGAAATGCGGGAATGGCGGAACGAAAAAATAAAAAGCATATTGACCTCAGCCAGGGAAAAACTTGCCAAGGCACGGTTTGCGCTTTATGGAAAGAGTTTATACCCCGATGCCACATTTACCCTTCGTCTGGCTTATGGAACTATAAAAGGGTATGCCTATAATGGTACTCTTGCCCCTCACAAAACCACTTTTTATGGCCTGTTTGACAGATACTTCAGCTTCGATAATCCCCAGGGAGACTGGGGGCTCACTCCCACTTTTGTGAAACACAAGAATGACATCAGGCTTGAAACACCTTTGAATTGTGTAATTACATGCGATACCCTGGGAGGCAATTCGGGCTCTCCCGTCTTTGATCAGAAAGGCAGGGTTATAGGGCTGTTGTTTGATGGAAATATTGAATCACTGGTTGCCACCTATGCATTTTTACCTGAAAACAACCGTTCAGTCGTGGTTAATACCGAGGGAATTCTGGAAGCCATGGAATGCGTTTATAAAACCGGGAAACTAAACCTGGAACTGCTGGAATATGCCGAATAAATCCATTTAAAATTATTCCAGAGATGCCAATCCGGTTTGCACAGCAAAAAGGGCAAGTTCCACCCGATCCCTGATGTTAAGTTTGTGCATGCAATTCATAACATGGGTTTTTACCGTGGCATCGCTTATAAATAATTGGGCTGCAATTTCTTTATTGTTGAGCCCCTGGCCCACCAGCCCCAGAACTTCTTTTTCCCTTTCGGTGAGTTGGGCTAACGATTTCTTGCATTGGCGGGCCTTTTTTGATTCTTTCTTATCCAGAAGGTTGGACAACTTGTTTATGATTTTCCGCGCCACCCTGGGCTGAATTAAAGATTCACCAGAAAAAGCAACCCTTATGGCATTTACTACTTCTTCTGATGAGGTATCCTTCATCAAGTAACCAATTGCGCCAGCCTTTATGAGCTTGAAAACATATTCGTCATTATCATGAGCGGTCAGAATCACAATTTTAGTCTGGGGCATTTCACTTATCAATTTCTGGGTAGTCTCAATGCCGTCCATGCGGGGCATGGATATATCCAATAAAAGAATGTCAGGCTTATACCTTCGAGTCATCTCCATGGCTTCCATTCCATCCACTGCCTGCCCTACAACTTCAATATCTTCCTCATCAGATAATGTATGATAAAGCATTTCTCTGAAAAGTCCGTGATCATCAGCAATTAATACTTTTATTCTTTTCATTTTAATCAATAACTCCTTGGTGAGTTAATTCAGGTCAGCCGGAGGCTTTCCTTTTGGCAGAGTGAAATAGAAAGAGCTGCCCTTACCCTGGGTGCTCTCCACCCAAACCCTGGTTCCATGGCCTTCAATAATTTTCTTTACGATATATAAACCCAGCCCCAGGCTTGTAGAAGGGGTTTCTTTATTGGGGACCTGCTGAAATTTTTCAAATATTGTGGACAATTGTTCCGGCGGGATTCCCTTACCAGAATCACGGATTCGCACCTCCACAAACTCTTCGTTTTCCTCGGCGGTTATATAGATATCTCCTCCTGAAGGTGTATAATTAATGGCATTGCTCACAATATTCAAAAAAACCTGGTTTATCTTGCCTCTGTCGCCATAAACCCATTTACAACAGGGAGAAATGGAAATATATGCGTTAATATTCTTTTCTTCAATAATTGGGTGAATATGAGCCTGGACTTCCCCCACCAGATTTTCCAGATCAAAATTTTCTTTATAGTATTCAACTCTCCCGTCTTCGTATCTGACCGAATCAAGAAGGTTTTTAACCATATTCAGCAACTGGCCGGTGGCAAGCTCTATGGAGTTGATAAATTTTTCCTGTTTGGGGTTCAACTCACCGGTTTTAGGTTTTTTAAGCAAATTTGCATAACCTTTGACTGCCGCCAGGGGAATCTTGAGATCGTGGGTTATCAGTGAAAAGAACTCTTTTAATTCCAGGGTTTTCTTTTCCACTTCCTGTTCCAGGGTTTCATTAAGTTCCTTATATTGCTGGTTGACCTTTTCCATTTCATGGGCCTGCTTTTTTAACTTGTTCTGATATTGTTTAATTTCTCTGGCCATATCGTTAAAAGAGTTGGCAATTACATACAATTCATTGGTGGAAGGTACCTTCAAGTCCACCTGGACATCAAAATCACCACGACTCAGCCTTTCCTGGGCTTTTATAAGGTTTCTTATTGGTTTGTTTATGGCATTTTCGCTCCAGACATATATCATGACGAAAGCTGTGAGAAGAAATATAAGCGCCAGTGATGCGTTACCCAGAAGGAAAAATCTCATCAGGCGGGTTGCCCGTTCAAGGAACATACTGAGATGAAGAACTCCAATAAGGTTTCCCTGGCGGTTTTTAATGGGAAAATAAAAATCCTGAAGCAACTCCCTGGCTTCCAGAATGCCATATTTCTGAATCGCTTTACCTCTTCCGGTAACTCTGTCCACAGCCCAGGTAACTGATTCTGTTTTCTTGTTTTCAATAACCCTGCCTACATATTTTTCATTGTCGATATGAACATCTTCACGAAATTTTCTGGTAAAAACTAATTCACCATCGGGCTTATACAAATCTACATTTCTGAGCCCTTCAAAGGAAGTTGAGAACTTGAAGAAGCCATTGAAAGATGCCTTGTCTTCCATTATGTCATTTACAGATGAATCAGTGGCAGCAGTTTCCTGGAGGTAGTTATTTATCTGCCGGGCTTCATTTTGTGCCTGATAATGGGCAAAAATATTCAGTTGATCGTTCAGGATGGTAAGATTGAAATAGACCATTGCGGAAACAACCATGGTAAACAAAAGAAACAGGAAAACCGAAATCTGATAACGAAGGCGCAAGCCCAGCAATTTTTATCTCCTTCTGGCTGTTCAGTTAACTATATTAACCTCTGCCTGACAATATTGGCAGTGGTTTTTGTCCTCCAGCGCAACCTTCCTTACCTTGAAACCAGATCGGTCAATGATTACCTTATGGCAACTCGGGCAACGGGTTACATTCCATTCATCCGCCCAGATGTTGCCTACATATACATAATCGAGTTTCTTTATACCCAACTCATATGCTTTGGCAAGAACCCTTGAATCGGTGGGGGGAGCATTGAATTCATAATCGGGGTGATAACGCGAGAAATGGATAGGCGTATCTCTGCCCAGATTTTCCGCTACCCAGCCCACCAAGTTCGATAAATCTTCTTCGGAATCGTTTTCGCCGGTAATTATAAGGTTGGTCACTTCCAACAAAACACCACTATCCCTGGCTATCTTACAATATTCTAAAACCGGCTCCAGTTTACCTCCACACAATTTTGTGTAAAATTTGGGGTTAATCGATTTTATATCCACGTTGGCAGCATCAATATAAGGAAACAGTTCACGGGCAGGCTCAGCTTCCAAAAAACCATTAGTTACCAGAACGTTCTTCATTCCAATTTTATTTATTTCCCTGGCACACTCCAAAACGAACTCATACCATATTGAAGGTTCGTTATAAGTGTAAGCTGCTCCTATATTGCCCTTGCTGGCTGAATCTCTAATCAGTTTAACTATATCTTCAACTGAAGCTTCTTTTGAGTAGGCTTTGAAATACCCCTCATATTTATCTTTGGGCAGTTGGCTGATAGATGCATTCTGGCAGAAGGAACAGGACAGATTGCACCCCAGAGTTCCCAGTGACATTATCCAGGAACCCGGATAAAAATGATACAGGGGTTTCTTTTCTATGGGATCCATATGAGCGGAGGAAATTCTTCCGTAATTCAAGGTATAAAGTTCGCCATCTGAATTTTTCCGGGCTTTACATAGCCCCACTCCGCCGTCTTTAATTAAACAGTGATGAGGGCACAGAAAACACCTGACTTTTTTATCTTCTTTCTTCTCGTAATACAGTGCCTGTTTCATATTATCTCTCCTTCTCCCCTGGTCGTAATAAAAACCTTTTCCGGAACGAAAAGCCCTTCCTCTTCCCTTGCCATTGCTACCAATTTTTCATTATAATCAAAAACTGCAATTTTAAGAGAAGGATGCTCAGAATTCTCAAATCCAACTACATTTTTTCTACAAACCGCCCTCCCGTTTTTTACCAGGGAACTCCCCGGTTTATCCAGAACGATTCTGGGAAAGCCTTTCAGAATTTTTTCCGGTGAAATTAAGAACTGATGAATGTCAGCATTGGATTCAAAATCATTAAAAGTTACCGATGAATCAATTCTGAATGTTCCAGATTCAAGCCTTCTCAAAGTTTTTACAACAGCTCCACAACCCAATATAGTTCCCACATCCCTGGCTATACTTCTTATATAGGTTCCAGGGCTGACGCTGCAAAGAATTTCAAAAACGGGATGTTCATATCTCAATAATTCCAACTCAAATACTTCAACCCGACGCGGTGATATTTCGACTTTTCTGCCTTCCCTTGCCATTTTGTAAGCGCGCTGGCCATTAATCTTTACTGCGCTTACTGCTGGAGGTACCTGGCTGATTTTTCCAGTAAATTTCTTTAAAACTTCTTGCAGGGTTTGAATTTCAAATTTTCTACAGTCTTTTTCTCCTGTAATTTCACCTTCAATATCATCGGTGCTGGTAGTCGTGCCCAATAAAAATTCAGATTGATATTTTTTCCGCGCTTTTTCAATATAGGGTATTAATCGGGTAGCTTTACCCACCGCTAACGGCAAAATTCCGTCAGCCAGAGGGTCCAGAGTACCCAGGTGGCCGATTTTTTTTATGCCAATTATTTTTCTCATCCTTCTTATACAATCAAAAGAAGTTATTCCCGATGGTTTAAAAAGGTTAATAAAGCCAAATAGCTGATCAGAACCGTCAACTTTATTTTTCATCTTCAAATTTGCCTGGAGAAGAAATGAAAATATGGGTAATTAAACCTTCATCGTCTGTGGTAATATAAACCCCTCTTTTCCAATAAGCCAGGGTGTTCTGTATGGTTTTTTCCGGTTCGCCCCATTCATTTATGACATCCTGCCTGGTCTGCCCCAGCTTGAAAGGCAAATTGACCAATTTGTAAACCTGGTTGTTTTCCTCTACCATAATTCCCTGTACTGTATTTTTCAAATTGGTCACATCAATATTGAGGCCATAAGAATAATAAACCATTTTTACATAATCCTGATCACGGTTGTCCTTTCCTCTCATAGCCCATATATGGTCGGGAGGGCCCATGATCCCCCAGACCATTTCCACAGAATCGCCAATTTTTATAATAGAGTTGGAAATCTTTACAACAACCGGCGGATATTCGGTTTCATCTATTTTTATCTCTGGCTTGCCTGCCTTACCTTCCTGGGCAAAAACCTGGCTTCCCACAGAAAATAACAAAACTACTGCCAATAAAATTATGATACTTTTTTTCATCTTTGTTCCTCCATATCTATGAACCCTTGATCATCTTTTTTGCTGCCTCTACTGCTAAAATGTAAGAATCTGCGCCAAAACCATATATCTGGCCGGCGCAAACCGGTGCTATAATTGAAGCTCCGTGATTCAACTCCCGGCTTAGCAAACTCGATAACTGAACCTCTATGGTGGGTATGCCCACTCCTGCTATACATTCACGAATAGCATAAGATGAATAGCAAAATGCACCCGGGTTAATTATCAGAACCTTAGGCCGGTTTTCCACCTGGGCAATCCTGTCCAATATTACCCCTTCATGGTTGGTTTGCAGAATTTCCACAACAATGTTTAAATCGTCGCATAAATTCCTTATCTTTTTGTCCAGCTCCTCCAGAGTTGAGCGGCCAAAAATCTCTTTTTCCCTCGCTCCCAGCAAGTTTAAATTAGCTCCGTGAATTATCAAAAGATCAACCATCGAATCCTCCTTAATTTCTATAATCACTATTTTCTAAGATTCCAGAATTTTCCTCTTGAAAATCATAGACTTCCCATATAATAAATTACCGGCCTCTGGGAACCTACTGGCCAGAAAACATTAACAGGCGCCGGTATTCCCGCCACGCCATCTTTCTTTTCTAAAAAATAATTATCTATTCTGCCAATTTCCGGATTATCTCCGGTTCCAATATTAACCTTTTTTTTATGTACCTGGGTAATAACCACCGGTACTTTATAAAACCCGGCGTTACTGCAGGCTTTTTTTATATGAGAAATCCTTCACAGACTCTGCCAGAACCTTGCCATCGGCCTTTAAAAGGCTGTGATGCAATAAAGGCGCCAGTTGCATCATCCTCTCACTTTCATCTTCCAGTAAAAGAGCATTCACAAACCGGTTAATCAACTCCTCAGCTCTGGGATCTGGGGCAATTTTTTCCATACCCATCCCGCCACGAATGAGCATAAACAATGCCAGAATAACCACAGCCAGAATTCTATACGGTTTTTTCATTTGAACCTTCATTGTCAGAACCTCCTGAACTCTTCATTATTTGTAATTGCTCCTCTGGATTTTTTCCAAAATAATTCAGAATCAAATACAGGGCAATAACAGAAAAAAATATGGATATCCACGGATTAACTCCAAACCCTGCAGGCAGAATTCCGATAGATATTGACACCAGGCCTACCAGAACAGCATATGGCATCTGGGTTCTGACATGGTCAATATGGTCGGAAGCTGATGCCATAGAAGACATGATTGTGGTGTCGGAAATTGGAGAACAATGGTCACCGAAAGTAGCACCTGCCAGCACCCCGGAAATGGAGCTGAGCAGAATGGATTCCTTCAAAGCTGCTGCCATGGTTTGGGGAGGCAGGTGAAAACCCACAAACACAGCAATGGGCATGATTATAGACATAGTGCCCCAGGAAGTTCCTGTGGCAAATGCTATTACAGCGGAAATAACAAAAATTATTACAGGTAATAATTGAGGCATTATATTTCCTTCTGCCATTGTAGCCAGAAAAGGGCCGGTTTTTAATATCTTACAAATATCACCGATAGTCCATGCAAGACATAGTATTATTACCGCCGGAATTATTGCTTTTGCCCCGTCAATCCAGGTGTTTACAGCTTCTTCCAGATTCATGATTTTCTGGGAAAGAGCCAGGATAATTACCACGGCGGTTCCCAGAAATGACGCCCACAATAAAGATTGAAAAGAATTTGCATTGTTCAGAATTTGATATATTTTTACACCGGCTATAGCTTCAGTACCGTTTTTCTGTATGAATCCCTGAAAACCCGTATAGATGAGCCCTCCGATTGTCGCAAGAATCACTGTTGCAATAGGAATAACAGCATTGTACCATCTTTCAGGAACATTTTCCATTTCCGGGGCAGCGCTGTCTATATTGCTGATGGGCTTTGCATTCTTTCCCAGCACCTCTCCGGTTTTTCTGGCCCGTATTTCTGCTTTCAACATGGGCCCAAAATCTTTCATCATATAAGAAACCAGAAAAATAAAAATAATCATTAAAACCGGATAAAACCTATATGGAATCGATTGAACAAAAACCATGTAAGGTTCATTATTCAACCCCACATTCTTCAGGCTATCCCCTATAACACTGAGTTCAAAACCAATCCATGTAGATATTATGGCAACATTTGCCACAGGCGCAGCTGTGGCATCAACAATAAACGATAATTTTTCCCTGGAAATTTTTAATTTATCGGTAAGGGGCCGCATGGAGTTACCCACAATAAGGGTATTAGCGTAATCATCAAAAAAAATAAACAAACCCATTGCCCATGTAGCAAGCTGACCGGTTCTGGGAGTTTTCGCCCATTTTTTAATCGATTTTACCAGCCCCATACTTCCTCCGGAGCGGTAAATCAATGCCACCATACCTCCCAGAAAGAAATCAAAAGTTATAATCGAAACATGCCCCGGGTCGGAAATAGCGCCCACAATCAGGGTATCCAACACTCTCATGAAAGAAATCAATGGGTTGAAATCATACATGAATA
This sequence comes from uncultured bacterium, assembly GCA_964607865.1. Classification (GTDB taxonomy): domain Bacteria; phylum Vulcanimicrobiota; class JAJTBE01; order JAJTBE01; family CAZSLZ01; genus CAZSLZ01. The sequence goes on along the minus strand of CAZSLZ010000123.1, from coordinate 1,757 downwards.
TAGCTCCCAGCCAGATTCCACAAAGAAGCGCCACAACAACCTGCTTTAAAGTCAAAGCCAGAATAATTGCCAGCAGGGGAGGCAGAAGAGTAAGCAGGCCGGGCAATATCCGGGTTTTTACATTTGCATGGGCAGTAGTAGTTGTAAAAACAAAATTCATCTTTCCGATATTTTTTATAATAAGGTTCTTAATTTCCGCCTTGCCGTTTTTTATTAATATTTCATCGTTTAGTAATGTTTCCTTGCCTTCATTAATTTGAAATAACTGATGGTTTTCCACATTAAGGTGTAACTTTTCAGTTACATTTGCAGGTTTTCCCGTATCATCAACAGTTTTTACCTTTATATTGAAAGGGATTCCCCGAACTAGAACTTTATCCAGTTTAACTTCTAATTTATAGTTATCTGATACTTCGTTTTCGCGGCCTTCCATGGAGTAACATATGCCTGCAACTGCAAAAAACATCAAAAAACAAATAATTAATACTTTTTTATAAAATCTAATCATATTTTATTTGTTCTATTCAGCTTTATTTCATCCTTTTGCTAATTTATTAAATTTTAAACGTTATATAAAAAAGCATCTGAAAATAAATGTTCAAATTCCCTTTCTACTATTGCATATCACGGTAGTTTGTGATAATATATAAGGGTAATAAATTCTCTGCTGTGTACGAATGTTTGTAAGAAGATTTTGAGCTAATCCCTTATAAAGGAAGCATGACTCCCAGCAATGTGTTGAAAGCCCTCCTGGGTATTACGAATCTAGACACTCAGAATGAGGGAATCCTGATTTGCCGGGGTGAGAGGAGTTTCCACCTGTTCTGAAGAGCCATAAACTCTTCTGAGAAAACGGCACAAGCGGTGAATTTATTACTTTAACGGCAAAAAGGAGCTGTCCCAAAAGGATAGCTCCTTTAAAATTTTTCTAAAAGAATCAAAATCTTTCATTGCAAAACTGGTTTGGAACCGGGTAACAGCCTGTTCGCAACAAAGTTTTGCCTTCAGCGAGGTTTCGAAAAAACCGTGGCAATCTCAATTCAGATCGGGTTTGGTTCTTACCCACATACCTGAGTGGTACGGAGATCGCCACGTCGCTGGCGCTCCTCGCGATGACGGCTTGTGAGGGTGGCTTCCAACCCAAATACCTTGCGTCTGTGAGCAACCGGATATTCTGCTTTCCCCCCGGCTACATTGCGAACAATATGTTCCCCAATTCCAAATTGGGGCGAACATTATATTCCCCCATTCTTAACTGAGTGGTGCAGAGCTTACTACGCATGCTGCGGATGCTCGTGATGACGAAATTAGATTTCTTCAACCTGTAAAAAAAGAGGCTGTCATTTCAGGACAGCCTCTTTTTTGATTTAATATTGGCCTTCGTCGCCTACTCTTAATATTTTCAATGCGTCTTCAGGTTTCATTGCGCTGGCAGCATTCTTATCTGCCAATATTCCCAGAGCTTCGGCATTCTGGTTGAGAGATACTTCCAGTTTTTCTTTCTGTGCCGGGGATAACTCTTTCTTGCCTTCTTTGCCCTTGTTTTTCTGGGTAAGGAATAAATGGGCATCTTTAACCGCAGATACTGCAGCCCCGATTGCCATTTTGGGAATATTTCCGCCAGACAGCGCCATTCCTCTAAAGACTTCCTTTGCCATACTGGCGGGAATTGTTCCGGCAACGTTGCTGGCTTTGGTTGTCTCGGGTGCGTCTTCCTTTATCAGGCCGACCTTCTTGCCACCTGTTGTGATAAGTTT
>CAZSLZ010000122.1:0-9909 GCA_964607865.1 uncultured bacterium | reverse complement strand
CGAGGAATTATGCGAAGAATGTAACGGCAAAGGCAAGACAATAAACAAACGGAAAATATCTGTAAAGGTTCCCGCAGGAATTGATAACGGAAACAGAATCCGGATTCCCGATGAAGGAGAAGCCGGCGAGTTCGGCGGGCCTGAAGGGGATTTATATATATTTATCCATGTAAAAGAGCATGAGCACTTTGAAAGACATGGCAGGGACTTGTTTACCGACCTGAAAATTGGTTTTGCCGATGCAGCGCTGGGAACAAAAATGGAAGTGGATACCTTCGACGGCAGAGAAACCATTGATATAAAAGAAGGCATTCAGACCGATACGGTAATTACATTAAAAGGCAAGGGAATGCCCGATATACGAAGCGGTAAGAAAGGAGATTTAAAAATTAATATAAAGGTGATTACCCCCACCAGGCTTTCTAAAAAACAACGGGAATATCTCTGCAAATTTGCTGAAGAAGGCCCTCAGTTCCATTGTGAAAAGAAAAGTATTTTCAAGAAAATCATGGATGCAATCACTGGCAAATAAACAGAATTATTACATCCGGTGGAACATGCGATCAAAATGTTCGCCGGATAATTTTATTACCACGGGACGGCCATGAGGACAATAGGAAGAATAATCCATTTTTATGAACTCTTCCACAATGGCATTCATCTCATCGATACTCAGCTCATCGCCGGCTTTTACTGAAGCTCTACAGGCAATTGTAGCCCTTATTTTATCCATTACAGCTTCCAGGTTGGTATAGGGTTGCCCCTGGGCGACCTCCTCAAAAATACTGTGGAGTGTTTCTTCGTTATCCAATTTATCAAACCCGAATGGAATTGTTCTTACCAGATATGTATTTTTTCCAAAAGGCTCTATTTCTATACCGATTTCCTCAAACTCCATTTTCTTATCTGCCAGGAAATTGAATAGAGTTGAGGGCAGTTCTATATTATGGGGAAACATCAGCGACTGCTTTCGGGATAAATCTTTTCCCATATGACTCAGCCTTTCGTAGTTTATTCTTTCATGAGCAGTATGCTGGTCGATAACCCAGATTTCATTCTTCATCTGCCCTACTATGTAAGTTTTATTAATCTGAGTCAGAGCCCGGAACCCGGTCTCCATTGACACCATCTGGCTGCTTCTTGGCTTAATTGAGTTCAGTGAAGGAATTTCCACATCCATGGGCAGAACCGGAGTGTATTCATACCTGTCTTCCCTGACTTTTTTATCGCCACGAAAATAACTGGTTTTAACCAGTTTCACATTGGAATCATATTGACGGGAGTTCAAATTTTCGGCCGGCCTTTGTACAACCTTTACCACTTCCCTGGCTTGCAGTAATTCCTCAGATAACTGCTTCGGGGTTTCAGCTTCGGGTAGTACGGTATCATAGCCAAAGCTCCGCAGCTCTCTTTTTATGGCATCCCTTACAAGCCTGAATATTTCGCCGGGTTTAAAGAAACGAACTTCCATTTTATTGGGATGAACGTTAATGTCAACTTCCTCGCCCAGAAGATCTACAAAAATAAGAGCCATGGGAAATTTACCCGCTTGCAGCAATGGAGAAAACCCCTCTGCCACTGCCTGGTTGAGCATGGGATTCTTTACGAAACGGTTATTCACAAAGAATAACTGGTAAGAACGGTGAGATTTCAGTTTATCGGGTTTACAGATAAACCCGGAGATTCTTACACTGGAACTTTCATTTTCGATGGGAATTATTTCATAATCAAGAGGTAAACCCCATATATTGAGAATTCTTTCTTTTATGCTCATATTGGGGGGATAATTAAAAATTTCCCGCCCGTTAGAGGTGAGCTTGAAGCCACAATCCGGGTTTACCAGAGATAGTTTCTGGGCAATACCCACTACGTGGGCGGTTTCTGCCGACGGGCTTTTCAGGAACTTCCGCCGGGCAGGCGTATTAAAAAAGATATCCTTTACTTTTATCCGAGTTCCCTGGGGACAGCCGGTATCCCTGGTTTCCTCTACAATCCCTCCCTCGATTTCAATCAGGGTTCCGGTCTCGGAATCTTTCTCCCTGGTCTGTATCTCTGTCCGTGATACCGCAAGAATACTGGGCAAAGCTTCACCCCTGAACCCGAATGTATGAAGATTGGCAATATCTTCCCATTCCTTTATTTTGCTTGTGGCAAACCGCTTGATTGCGATAAGGGCATCGTCACCGGACATGCCATGCCCGTTGTCAATTATATGAATTTCTTCGTGGCCACCTTTTGAAAGATGTATTTCAATATGAGTCGCCTTTGCATCCAGGGAATTTTCCAGAAGTTCTTTGACCACCGACGCGGGCCGTTCAACGACCTCTCCGGCAGCAATTTTATCGGCAACTAATTTTTCAAGTACTATAACCTTACCCAAAACCTTCTCCTTTTTGTAGATTTTGCCATGGGTTTTGCTCTTTGTCAATAAAAAAACAGCCTGTTATAAAAAAAGCCCGGCAGCCGGGCTTTTTTACTTATTGAGAGGCGAAGCATATCTTGTTTCGCCCTTTCTGTTTCGAATCTATCAACGACTGGTCAGCCTTTTCCACAAGCTCCTTCTTCACCCCGGCATCTTCGGGAAAAGAAGCAACACCGCCGGATATGGTAATATGAACGATATTGCTGCCCAGCACAAATTCATATTCCTCAACGGCCTGACGGACTCTCTCAGCCAGCAGCACAGCCTGAATACGATCGGCGCCCACCATGGTTATGGTGAATTCATCACCGCCGTATCTGCAGACAATATCTCCTGGACGGGTATGCTGTTTAATGATACCCCCAAGCTGCCTCAACAATGCATCGCCCTGGGGATGCCCGTAGTTGTCATTTACTTTTTTGAAGAAGTCCACGTCCAGAATCATCAGAGAAACAGGATGCGGAGGTTCTGAATACTTAGCTTCATTTATTTTCTTCTGCAGGTTTTCCTGAAAGTAACCATGGGTAAACAGGCCAGATAAAGAATCGGTGATTGCAAGCAATTTGGTTTCCTGCTGCAGCTGAACATTTCTTATAGCCAGCGCAGCCTGGTTCGCTAATATCTTAAAAAGCTCAAATTCGTCAAGGTCAAAGTCGTCGGTGTTGGTAGAACTCATAACCAAAGCCCCCAGAGCCTGTTCCTCAAAGAGCAGGGGGGCAATAGCCATAGCTCTCAAACCTTTTGCCTTTTCAATAACCTCATCTCTTTCTTCATTGAAAAAATCCTTGAACAGAACAGCCTCTCTATCCATTACAACCTTACCAATTACCGATTTGGTAACATCAGGGTTAAAATCCTGAAAAGCTTCTTCGTGAGGGGTTAGAAACGCTTTTTTTCTCAAAATAACTTCCTCGGGACGTTCAGAATCCTTCAAATATACTACTACGGTTCCCACTTCGAATAGATTCTTGACCATATTAACCACAATTTTCAAAACACTGTCAATACTGGCGGTGGTCCCTAATTCCTGGCTGGCCTTTATAATTTCAATAAGAGCCTTTTCACGTTTGGCGCTCCTGTTTTTCTTTCCCATGGTAATTCCAATTAATATTAATAAACCAACAATTACCCCGCCCAGAATCAGCTGAAGCAGGGTTATGCCAAAAGGAATCTCAATTTGCAAAAGGTAAGTAGGAAAATATTCAATCATTTTCATCTCCCGGCAATATTTGAATCAAAATTGATAAGTTTTTAACAACATTGAAGGTACGAATTTGTTTTTCAATATGAAAATCCTGTTTCTCCAATAAGAAAAAAAACAGAAAGTAATAAGAAACAGGAGATTTTTCCCTCCTGCTTCATTATTATTTATCTATCCTGGCTCCAGGCTTCTTTAACAAACTTATTCACAGCTTTCATCTCCGCCCTCTTATTTCTCAAATCCCCTTTTGGGTCCATAATAAGGTTGGCGGAGTTTACTGATTCCGACAAGGCTGTTTCAATATCCATTTGGTTTTCAAGAGCCCGGCGGATATTCATGCCCAGAATTTGCATAGATTTTTGCTTTTGTTCATCCAGTTCAGAAACTTTTGCGTTTTTCAACTGCTGGATAAAAATTTTAAGCCCGGGATATTGGTTCATGTGAACGAAATATTTGGGTGAACGGGTTACCTGATGGTTGTTGGGCAAATATTTCGTGGCCAGTGACCATTTCAGAGCTGATTCAAACTCACAGGCTTCGTACAGTAGATACCATATTTTGGACAGTTTCCTTTTGTTATTCTTGTTAAATATCATGAAACTGTAAACTGTAAGATCGTTAGCTGATTTGCTATGGCCAGGCATTTTCAAAACTTTTACACTTTTACCCATCTGCACAGCTTCGATATAATCGGCGGGAGTCCCGATACTCAACGCCATTTTACCGTCAGTGGAATCTTCTTCGATGGAAGTTTTGTCTTTATTAATCATGTTATGCATGGTTTGCAGGGCAGCTCTGCCCTGGTTGCTGTCAAAACAGGCCAGTTCACCATCCTGAAAGATTTCAAACACATCAGAATCCATCTGCCAGACCAGAAGCTGAAAGAAACCCGCTAATAATTCCGGGTCATCATAATCAGGAAAAGCGAAAGTCCATATTCTTTCATTTCCGTTGGAATTAATCTGTTTATGAATTTTAACCAGATCGCCCCATTTTTTCGGGTAAATCTTACAGTTATTTTCCTTGTAAACTTCTTCATCTATGAGCAAAGCCTGGTTGAAACCTGTAAAGGGCAATGTCAACAGTTTTCCGTTTTGTTTGCTGGCTTCCCACATTTCTTTAAAAGTATCCATTTTAAACACAATAAATACGGTTTTGCCCACATTTTCCAAAATAAGATCTTCAGCAAATACCACATTGTGTTTTTCATTCAAAGCCTTTTGCCATTCGGTGTCGATAAGGGCAATGTCAGGTAATGCCCCTCCTTCAAGAAGTTTCTGATGAAGATCATCCATGGAATCGAAACGGACCACGTTAAGGGTAATAAGCCCGTTTGTTTCTGCCACATATTTATTCATTATCTCTTCAAACAGCCGGGAGTTTTCCAGGGGAAGTGAATGCCAGAGGGTAATGTTGTTCTCGGAACTGGCATAGGCAATTCCCATGAAAAGCACAGCCATGATGAGCAATAGAGTGAAATATTTTCCAATATTGTACATTTTTTGCATAGTAAATGCCTCCGTTGAAAATTAAGTAAATTAATTGTAGTTATAACAAGGTAGGTTTATTCCATAAATTAACGCATTTTTCTGGGTTTCTTCTTAGTTTTTCCCACCCTCATCTGAACAAATTTTACAAGTTTGCTGGCGTTTTCAATGTTGCTTTTGAATACAATCTTTCTTTTCAGGTCACCCAATTCATAATGAACCGTGACACCAGCAGTAGAGCCAGTTGCAGGGATGCGGATGAAGTATTGAACCTCAAACCAGCCAATAGTGAGGGTTCTTAAAAGTGTTTTTCTTTTTATTGACATATCATCTACAATAATGGATTCGAAAAATACCTTCAAAAAAGAAGTCAGGAATGGAATTGAAGAAAACAGACAGAACAGCAGAAAAGCACCGCCAATATAGTAGTTGAAACCGGTTTTTTCCTTGGTAAAATACATAATTGTAACACCATAAGAAAGGATGAAAAAGAAAGTATATTTCAGCAGTTGAATATAATTTTCCTTATTCCTATATGTAAATTCGTACAATTATTGCCTCCTGTATAATAAATAGAAACTGAATACAAAATTATATTTCTTTGTTATATGTTGTTTTCCTTCAATAAAAAGTTATTAAATTTGATTTTAAAGGGTATTCGATTATTTTTTTACAAATTAGCAGGTATTAGAAAACCCCCATAGAAAAATATTTTCCAAGCGTAATTTGTTGACTTATTTTTTTATAGGTGTTGTAAATGATAAAAGATATTTTAAATGAAATTAATTCTGTAGAGATGAAAGCCAGAGAACAGGTTAACCAGGCACGTGAAACTGCCAATGAACAGATTCGTCAGGCTCGCTACAAGGCAGGGCAGAAAATTGAAGATTTTCACCGAAAAAGATCTGATTTCATAACCCTGAAGATCAGGGAAGCTGAGACCCGGGCCAGGCAACAGGTTTCCAAAGAAGCAGAAGAATCTAAAAAGAAAAGCTCATTAATTGAAAAAGACGCCAGAAAAAATCTTGAAGAAGCTATAGATCTGGTTTTTGAGAGGATTTTAAACTATGGCAATAAGTAAGATGTCCAAAACTTACATTCTTGTTGCCCGTCAACACAAGGATGAACTTCTGCGGGAGTTACAAAAAGCAAATTTCATTCATGTTGAAGAAAACCTTAAGGAAGAAATCGAAGTTGAAACTGAAGAAAAGGAGATTTTAAGCCAGCATATCGATTTGCAGGTTTCCCAGGCTGAATATGCTATAGATTATTTAAAAGACTATGAAAAGAAATATACTTTAAAAGAAAAAATTAAAAAGGCTCAAAAACTTATTTATTTTGAAAAATTCGAACGGGCATACACGGAAAACTTATTAGAAAAGATTTATAACCAGGTTTACAACCTTATTAAAAAGAAAAAGGACATTTCCACAGAAGAAGTTGAGTTAAAAGCCCGGCTGGATAGCCTGCAGCCTTACCACGTACCGGGGCTTTCAATTAACTATATTAAAGATACCCCACACACCAGAATCCGGGTTGGTTCAGTTGCAACAAAGTCATTCAAGGAAATACATCTGGAATTGGAAGAGATTACCAACGCAATAGCAATTCACATTTTTAAAGAAGATTTTACCAGCCAGAATTACTTTCTTCTTGCTTATCATAAGGATTTTCAGGATGAAATTGATAAGACCCTGAACAGGCATGGTTTCAAGGAAGAAACATTCCATGATATCGAAACAATTGAAGCTGAATTTGAACGGATTAACCACCGTTTGAAAGAAATTGAAAACCAGAAGAACTCCATTCGCCAGGAGAGCCTGGTATTGGCGGATTATATAGATTCAGTCCGGCTGGTCTATGATAATCTTCTGACCATAAGGGAAAGGAAACGGGTTGAAAACCAGATTTATGAAACCCGTTCTGTCGCAATCTTGAAAGGTTGGATAAAAAACACCGATAAGGAAAAACTGGTAAAATTGGTTTCTGGAATCACCAAATTTTATGAAATCATAGATATGAAACCAGAAAAGAAGGAATCGGTTCCGGTGGAGATGGCTAACCCCAAATCCATCACTCCCATGGAATTTGTTACCAGTCTTTATGGCACGCCAAAATACAACGAATTCGACCCCACAGGTTTTATTTTTCCCTTCTTTGTTTTATTCTTTGCTGTGTGTCTGACCGATGCCGGATACGGGTTGATTCTGCTTATTGCCAGCATTTTAATGATGAGGTTTCTGGGAAAATCAAAACTGCTTAATGTTATTATGTACGGCGCCGCCGCCACTATTGTCGTTGGTTTTTTTGCTGGCGGTTTCTGGGGAATAAACTACGATTCCCTGCCGGAGTTTGTAAGAAAATATTCAGTTAACCTGAATGATTATTCCATAGAATTCCTTGTATTTACTATTTTTCTGGGAATAATTCAACTGGTTTTCGGCTTGTTTCTGGGCTCAGTTAAAAACTGGCAGCAGGGCGATAAAAAAGAAAGCGTTGAAAAGGTTCTTCAGGCGCTGTTTCTGGGTTGCGGTGCCACCGTGGTGGTTCTCTCCGCCCTGTTAAACAAAACACTGCCCGAGCCTTTTAATACAATTTTTGTCTATACTTCCCTGTCCGCGGGAGCCTTATTCTTCCTTTTCGAAGTTATCATGGCTTTGGTGGGCATGGAACTGGAAGGTTCAATTGGAAACAAGATATTTACCATTATAAAAACAACCTTCAAGGGCATTCTTGCCGACGGTGGAATCGGTGTGCTGAACAGCATTACCAATTTCCTGGGAAACATGCTTTCCTACTCCAGGCTTATGGCGCTGGGGCTTGCCACGGGTGGAATCGCCATGGTGGTCAACATTATTGCCAACCTGGTACTGGAAATCGGAGGAATAGGCTGGTTGCTTTTTATACTTGTGCTGATATTCGGCCATCTATTCAACCTGGTATTGAGTTCACTGGGCGCCTTTGTACATACCGCCCGTTTGCAATACGTGGAATTCTTTCCCAATTTCTTTGAAGGGGGAGGCAGAAAGTTCAACCCCTTCAATATAAAGACCAAATATCATAATGTGGTTGCCGATAAAGAAGCAACTACCTAGATTCGTAAATAACCCCCGATTTATCGGTGGAAAATTATATGAACCCTATTAAGGAGGTAACTATGCAAGGACTAATATGGGCCTTATTCGGAGCAGCTTTAGCTGTTTTCCTGGGAGGTGTAGGTTCCAGTATAGGAACAGGAATAGCTGGTCTGGCAGCAGCAGGCCTGGTTTCAAGAGAACCGGATAAATTCGGACAGACAATCATTCTGCAGGCGCTGCCCGGCACCCAGGGAATTTACGGGTTTCTGGCGGGAACCCTGGTTTTATCGAAACTCCAATTCTTCGGTGGCAACCCCATAATCGAGTTACCCAATCTTACCGGTTGGTACATTTTCGCAGCCTGCCTGCCCGTAGGTATTTCCTGTTTAATTTCAGGTATATATCAGGGTAAGGTTGCTGCTGCTGGCGTTAATATTCTGGCCAAAGCCGGTAATGAACATGTGGGTAAAGGTATCATTTATGCCGCAGTTGTGGAAACCTATGCAATTATCGGTTTGATTGCAACCATTCTGTTGCTCAACGGTATTCAGATAGAAACCACAACCTCGATGATGTTCAGAATAATAATGGGTTAACCCAAAGAAACAAATTAGGAGTGTCATAATGTCACTTGCTGAATTAAAAGCAAAAATAATGATGGATGCCGATGCTCAGGTTGAGAGTATAAAAGATGGGGCAGCCTCTGAAGAGAAAAGTATTCTTGAAGGGGCAAAAAATGAAATCGCCGATTTGCAATCTCAGCTTGAAAAGGAAGCTGCCCGTCTGGCGGAGGAACGATATCAGAATATAGTAACTCTTGCCAAGGTAGATTCCCGTAACGACATCCTTGCCATGAAACGCAAGCTGGTAAAGGAAGTGTTTGACAAGGCAAAGCAGAAGATGAATACTCTTTCTGATGATAAATTGAAAGAATTTGCCCGAAGCCTGCTTATGTCCAACCCACCTGAAGGAAACACCAGCCTTGTTGTTGGCAGAAAAATGAAAAATATAGTTGACCAGAAATTTCTTGATTCGGTGAATAAGGAAATTAAAACCGGTGGCAAGTTTGTGTTAAGCGACGAGGAACGGCCTTTCGATTTTGGTTTTTATTTTGTAACCAGATGGATTGATATTGACCTGACCATCGACGGAATCTTAAGAAGCATCACCGATGAAATGGAAACGAAGGTTATTGAAGTCCTTTTTGGAAAGGCTAAATAACTATGTACGAATTGAATTTCCCGGTTCTGGGAAAGCCAAGTAAATATGGATTTGCCAATGCTGTTCTCGCAATTCTGGAAAACGGGTTGATCTCTCAGAATCTGATAGATCAATTAAAAGTTGCCGACAGCGAAAAAGAGTTGTTCAGAATGCTTTCCGAAACTGGTTATGGACATTATCTTGATAAAAACATGAACATTGACCAGATTGTGGAAAACGAAACAATTAAAACCAAGGAAGAATTATTTGAAATTCTTCCAGAGGAAGATCACGGGTTTTTTGGGTTCTTTTTTAAAAAATATGATTACAATATTTTGAAGATTTTGTTAAAAACAAGGTTTCTGGTTGTGGGGCTTTCTTCTGATGAGCTCTCTACTTTAGGCGTATGGGATATTGAAGATCTGAGAGAATATGTCAAAGGCCTTAAAGAAAGGGCCGTCGAAGTAGAAATTGATATGAATGTTAATATAACGAAGGTTCAGGCGTTTTATGAAGAAACCA
>CAZSLZ010000121.1:0-10118 GCA_964607865.1 uncultured bacterium | reverse complement strand
TGGCCACCAGCGCCCATCCCCTGGTAGCTGATGGCTGGAAGGTACTTGATACTGAAGACACGTTGAGAAAAACCATACCTCAGATGAAAAAAGACGGCGCCAATTTCATTGTGGTGTTGAGCCATGATAACCTGGGCAACAACCAGGATACTATCCGCAGGGTTCGGGGAATCGATGTCATGATTGGCGGCCACGATCATCAAACCACCGACAGGCCCATAAGTGTGCAGGATCCCGACGGCCAGGTGGTGCCCCTGGTGGAAGCCGGCGGTTACGGTTATATGGTGGGTAAAATGACTATTAATTATGACGGCAGCTCCAAGAAAATTCACCAGATCAACTCAACCCTCTATCCGGTTCGAACCTACAACACCGAGCCCGACCCGGAAATTAATCAGATTGTTCACAAATGGGAAGATAGAGGATAACAAATATAAATTGGCAAATGTAAAAAGCGGATGTAAAAATCCGCTTTTTTAATAAACCGACCGGAGTTTAAAATGAAAAAATTAATTTTAATCCTACTATTTTGCTTGTTAATAATACAATGTTCCTGTTTTAGCCCTCAAAACCGGAGTATTCATGACGCCGCCGATAATTTCGATTTCGAACGGGTTCAGCTTCTTGTCAAAGAAAACCCGGAACTGGTTTTCACCTGCAAGGATAAATACAACTGGACTCCTCTGCACCGCCTGGCGGGGGCGGGCCATAAAAGAATTTTTGGCAGGATCCTGCTCAAAAAACATGCCATTCCTGAATTCAGCGCAGAACAATCCCGCAAAGCTGTGGAAACTGCCAGAATCTTAATATCTTCAGGCGCCGATGTCAATGCCAAAACCAAGGATGGCTGGACTGCCCTTTCCCTGGCCTCGGGACGGGGGACAAATGAATTGGTGGTTCTCCTATTGGAAGAAGGCGCCGATATTGAAGCTGGTGATGAGAACCTGGCCATATCGCCTCTCAGGGCAGCAGTGATAAACAATCGCCTGGAAACCGCCCGGATACTCATTGAAAATGGGGTGGATGTCAACCGGGCGGATCTGGAGTACGGCAAGACACCTCTTCACCTGGCAATGGAGAATAAAAATAAGGATATGATTGATTTACTGCTGAAAGCCGGCGCCAATCCATATCTGGCAGACCAGAACGGAGTTACTGTAGTTTCTTCCGCCGATGAAAACCACAACAGGGAAATAAGCCAGTTAATTGAGAAAAACAAAAACAATGGTAAGGGGAACAATTAATTTTTTTCAGTAGTTAGATACTATAAATAACTACAGGGGGATTCCTTGATTTATCTGGGTATTTTTTTTCTTGTTATATTGTTCTTCGCCATGATTACTTTTGTTTATGTTATTTTTACCCCGGTCAAGTTTTATGTGAACTCTGTTTTCCAATCATTATTCCCTGATTTTCCCCGGCGGTTATATTAATATGGAAAAAATCGAAAACCAATGGGGTTTCCGATACAGGTTCATTACCAAAAAAGGGTTTACCCATCTGCAAACCATGATAAAAAAAATAGATACAGAAGAAGAAAAACCTCGAGAAGAAACTCGAACCGGGGCAGAGAAAATTGAGATGAAAGCCATAAAAAATAAGCTGGTTATATTGTTTGAAAACCACCAGGTTCTTATTGATTCTCTGAAAAACCTGAGTAATTATATAAAAGGCCTGTTCAGCCTGGTTCATATCAGCTTCATTGAAAGTACTATCTGCCTGGAAGACCCTTACCAGAATGGGTTGCTCTACGGCCTGCTGGGCCCTTTCTGTAATGACAGGATATGCCTGGTACCAAATTTTGTGGGAAACAATTACATTGTAGCTGAATTTTTTATAATGCCTTCAAAAATACTGGGTGAAACTCTGAAATTTCTGGCAAAAATGCCCTGTTTCAGAATTTACAAACTATACAAAAGACTAAAATAAAGGAGGGATAAATATGGCAGAAAACATGGCTGACGATATCAGCAAAACCATTACTTCTACATTTAAGGATATTGCCCGGACCGAAACGGTTATCGGCTTATCAGCGTAAGTATGGGCTTTGGAGTAGGTGGCTCTGGAAAGGGCGCTGAAAACACGGGAAGCGGTGGCGGAGGCGGGCTGAAAGTAGAGCCTATTGCCTTTCTGGTAGCTGCCGGCAACGAGGTCAACCTGCTCAGTGTGGGCAGAGGCAAAGGGCTGGAAGCAGTTTTCGAAAATATGCCCAATATGATTGACAGGACCGGAAGTGTAATTAGGGACCTGATGAAAAACAAAGACAAAAAGACTGCGCCTGAATAATAAACTTAAGGAAAAGAAGCTGCCCTTCAGGGTAGCTTCTTTGTTTACAAGTTGAAAAATTCTAATTTCGTCATGGCGAGGAGCGCCAGCGACGTGCCCCATTAAGAATGGGGAATATATCGTTCGCCCAATTTTGAATTGGGGAATCCCATTAAGAATGGGAAAACATGTTGTTCGCAATGTAGCTTTTTTACCCGGCAAAAATCCAGTCGCTCACGGACGCAAGATAAGTGGGTATGGAACCAACCCAATCTAAATTGAGATTGCCACGGTTTCTTCGAAACCGGGCAATAACGGGGTTTGATTATTTATTGAACTAAACAAAAGAGACTATCCGTTCAGGACAGTCCCTTTAAAAATATGCGGAGGGGGGGACTCGAACCCCCACGCCGTAAGGCATACGCCCCTCAAACGTACGCGTCTACCGATTCCGCCACCTCCGCAACGAGCCTCTATGAAAGAGAACGGAAATATTATATTGCAAATGAAAGTTATTGTCAACGGTTTTTTTATTCATATCAATATTTTTTATAAAATTTTATCAATTGATTTTTTAGAAATTGTATTGTAAAATAGTAACTATAAAATTACAGGGGGAAAACCATGATCAAAAAAGAACACGATAAACTGGAAGTCAGATCAAAAACCCTGATTGAACAGTTTTTAATTGTTTCTGTTTTCTCGTTCATTGCATTAATTTTTCTGGGGGTATCAACTCCCATTTCTTTATATTTTACCGTACCGCTTTTTATTTTATTTTTTTATCTGGGAATAACAAATAAATTATCTTTCTTAAGCAATTCTGTTAAATGCGATCGCAGCAAGGAAAAAATTCAGGGATACAAATTGTCGGGCGGTGGCTGGTTCACACTTTATTTCAACGAAATAGAAGAGTTATATATTCAGGATATTGACATTACCCACCGGCTGCATTCATCCCACTATGCCAAAAGAAACCACCAATACAACTTACCGGCGCCACCAGAATATATTTTAAACCTGATTCAAAAAAACGGTAAGGAAATAACCATTTTGAAAGACCAGGACCTGAAACACCTGAACAAGGTCAGCAGAGAACTTGCCGATTTTGTTTACAGAAAACTTCATTTAAGAGTTAAAAAAGCTGACAATAACCCCGCTTACCAGGAAATTCTGAGAGATGACTTTCACAATAAGAAGGAAGAGTTCAGTTTGGGAACCAGAAATCTTATAAAAGAACTGGATGAGATTGAAAATACGATTGAATAACCTAATCAGTATTTATTTATTATCTTGCCATCCAGGGTATCTAAAAATGTTCGAACGGCAATCCGCTTTTTCTTTTCCAGTTTTTTAAAACCGGGGTATGAAAAGACCCGGCGCAGGCGGTCTTCAATTTTATCCAACTCGGCAAACCGGCGAATCCGCCATAATTCAATCCGCCATTCACCATCCAGCAATGTGTCCACATTATCAGCCCGCGCTACTCTTATAACAAAGGCGCTGACAAAATCAATCAATCCGGCATCACTCCGGGTTATTTTATTTATAAAATCGAAAACACAGGAGGGGGTATCCCAGCGGATCCAGGCAGCAAGAATTGAAGCCAACGCCCGGTGTTTTGCCAGGTCGCCGTGCTCAGCCCACCATCTTATCTTTTCGCAGGCCAGCTCCTTGAGTTCATCCAATTGCCACTCCAGGCAGGTTCTGTCCTCCAGGGCTCTGGGTATGTCGTCCTCATCGGTAACACCATGCTGCCTTTCCTGTGCCTTAACTTCCTCCACAATTGTGTTGATACTGCGGACAGCTTTTTTAATGGCATTTTTGATAATCTCAAACCGTTCCTGGTGGGTGGAAAATCTCATCAGAAGAGAATAGGTAATTCGAAGGATTCTCATATTGGTATCTATCCCCAGGTAGCCAAACTCCTCGCCGGGAAATTCATCGCCAATATTAATTAAAACTTCAATAATACCCGGAATATCTTTTACAGGAATTTCCTTGCCGGTATAATCTTCCATTCGGTCAAGAAAAACCTTGATTTTTTTCTCGCGGTTTAACTCCAGAAGGGCATTTTCAAATTCACCGGGGTTACCGGCCAGGCTTAAAATATTTTCTATGGTTTTGATGGGTATAATACCCTGGGGAATAGACAGGCGGAAAAAAGTATCGAAAATTTCCGGCGTACAAATACGGCCGGCTTTGCGCCAATCAGAAATATTTTCCTCGTCAAAATCTGTACCATTATAAATTGTATCTAACTTGGGAAACAACCTGGTTAGAAGCTCCAGAATCATGGTATTAGAATAGTATGGGTTCCGATCCATTATCTCATCAAAAATCTGCCTGTAGCGCTCGACAGAAGGTGATTCTGGATCAACAATACTGGTAACCAGGCTCTTGTTTTCCCTTATTCCGAAATAAACTTCGGGGGTAAATACGTTCAATGCTGTGATCCCAAAGAAATCCACAGGGTTCACTTCTTCCTTTACCATTCGGAAGCCGAATTTCAGGGAATTTATATATCGGGTCACATCCCGCATATTCTGGAAGAACTGTTTCAACCCGCTGTGATAAACATTTCCCCAGTGAATGGAATCAAATTTTTGGCCGGGGATTCCCTGAATGATATCCGATAACTCCCTTAACAGGAACTGTTCTACTTCTTCGCGGGAGATCTGGGGAATCTCAAAAGGTACTTGAATAAGTTTTTCCAGGTATTCCAGCCCTGAACCTTCCTGAACTTTTTCCAGGGCAGATATGACAACTTCCTTATCCAGAGCTGTCAAATAAATAGTATTTGGAAAATTTGCCTGATGCTTTATTACCTGGAATATTTCCCGGATTTCTTCATTTATAAGCCTGTCAATGTCATCAATTATTATAATTATTTGCTGTTTCAGCCCGGCAAAGGTATCCACAAGCCGATTGTAAAAAAGGTCAAAATCATAACCGGAGAAATTTTCCACCAGTGTGGGCTTGGAACTGTCAAAAAGGCCAATGTAATCCATCAGCATCTGGCCAGCTTTACGGGTTTCATCCCGATTTTCCTCTTTTAACATACAGGCGGATAATTGCAGAAAAAAATGATGCCGCAACTGACGGGTACCGGAAAAATACCATGGGTTAAACTTCACTATGACAGGATGGTTTTTCCGCTTTTTTTTAGTATTTTGGGCTATCTGTTCCAACACTATATTAATAATAGAGGTTTTTCCTGAACCCCATTTCCCATATAACCCCACAATGATGCTATCCCGTTTATCATAAGAAAGCAAAGCTTCAGCCAGGCTGGCTGAAAAATTCGCCCTGCCCAGCATATCTTCCTTAAAAGATTGAATCGGCCGATCCGGTTTAAACATGAAATCTCCTGCTTTTATTTCAGTATATCCAAAAAGGCTGTCGAGTTATTCTTAATTCAGGGTTGCCCATGCAAGCCGTTTGGAAATACCGTATGATAAATATTTCTTGAAAACGGACAAACAACCTGCAGGGAAAAACATAAAAAAAAACCCGGTCAGGGGGGAGGAACCCCTTGGGCTAACCAGGCATCGCAATATAAAGAGAGCAAATTCATACCGGGCCAGAACCGGATTGCGCCGCTTCTGCAACCCGATCACACCGCGGTTGAAATTACCTTCAAGAAAAGAATGCATCATTTCAATTTTCTTGTCATAAATAATATCGACGCTACGCAAAAAATATTAAGGAAATATTCAATTATTTTCCCGCGGTTCAATTGGTGAATTTCCAGATATCTGACAATATCTTTTTTTCCCTTTTGCCGGGCAATGTCCAGCGGTGTCAGTCCCCGGTTATTTTTCAAAGTAAAATCGGCGCCGTTTTCAACCAGAAAGTTTATGAGGGGCAAAGTATCGAAATCTCTTCTAACCAGGTTATGCAAAACCGTGTTGCCGTCATTGTCGGGTGTATCAGGATCAGCACCGTATTTGATGTAGCTCTCTGCAATTTCAAACTTTGGGGGATTATGCACGAAAATATAATTCAGTGGGGTCATACCTTCAAAATCCTGTACATTGATTTGAGCTCCATTGTGGATCAATAACTCCAGAGTTTTTTCTCCCATACCGAGTGAATTGGAAACCTTCCGTTGTTGACAGGGATATTTGGATTTACGCCCATTTTAAGAAGTTTTTTTGTCATTTCAGGATTATTGGCAGAAGCTGAAAAATGTAAGGGGGTATCTTTTATGCGAGTCTTTGAATGTGCCAGGCCAGGCTTGATGGTAAGTAAAAAATTAAACCTGTCATAGTCACTGTCATAAATTGTCTTCTGCAATGATACAACCGAAAGGCCCAAATACTCGATTAATAAGAAGAAACCGATTAAATTAACAATAAATATGAATATTTTATATCTTCTGCTAATCTTCATCAATAAGCGCTTCATTATACTCTTTGCTGAATTCACACTGACTTTGGCCTGAAATGTAACACCCCTGCATGGTTTCCTCACAGAGAGGATAAAAATCGTGTTCTTTAATAAGGCTCTTTATACTGTCTCCCTCCTTCAGCATAAAAAAACCTTTCTGACGAACTGCATTACGCACCCTCAAGTTGAAATCCCTTGGACCCGATTAATGCGGCATAATTGTAACACACAAAATTACTGTTTTTTGAATTGCATTTTTTCTGATAAAATCTCATATATGCTTCTATTGCCCAGCCCAATTCAGCCTTAAGTTTATTGTCTATATCTTCACCGGCCAAATACTCCGCACCAGGGCTTCGAAAATATCGATTCAGGCTGCAGTTATTCAGTGGCATAACTTTAAAAATGGCATCCATTCTTTCTACTTTCCTGTTATAACATATCGAACCTGCACAATCAATTTTTGAATTATTTTAATTTCCCAAGGAAACCAGCTTCCAGCATAGCCTTAATCCCCTGCCGGAAGCTGAATCAAGGAGAATTTATTATGAACAATCCAAAAGGCTTCGCCATGCGACAACTTCAATTGGCATATGGATGGCAGCTGAGTACCGATCACCTTCTTTGGCTTCCAACAAGTTAACTCTCGCAATTTTCATTTTGTATCTTTTTTCAAGAGCCATCAGCCCACTGTTTACCAGTAACAGGGGCAGCAATCCCCGGGGGCCGGTTTCCGTATCCTGCCACGCCAGGTTCTGTACTTCCCGGATGGAATCTTCCAGGCAGGCATTTATGGAAACAAGATAAAGATCCAATCCTATTTCCAATTCAATTCTCCGGGAATTTCCATCAAAATCAAGATTTTTGAACACAAGAAAAACTGCCGGATAGTTGCACTGCGGAATGAGTTTGTAATCTCCCACATAAACTTTTTTTACTCCCTCCAACCTGCCTCCCTCTATCATTTCACTTTCAAAAATTGTTTTCAAAGCTTCCTGTATTTCAAACATGTTACACCTCATTTAAAAATATTTATTATTTTGAACTTAAATTCCGAAAAACAAAAAGCCCCGACAACCGAGGCTTTTATAGTAAAATTCCATGGAATTACTTTAGATATTTCAGAGCTTTCTCCAGGTATCCTTTCACGTCGTCAAGGCGTTTGTTTCCAAACTCAGAGCCAATTTTCACGCTTATCAGTTGTTCCCTGGCATCACCTTTCAGGCCCTTAAGATCCTCGGCAAACCGTCCTACATCCAGATCTACAGTATCCTTTTCAATTCTATCCAAATATGGCCCCATATCCTGAACTTTCTTCTGCCCAAATTTGAAACCCCGGTCAACACTGTCAACTTCTCTCATTGCCCAGTCATAATATTCCTTTGCCTGCTTAAGGTTAGCCTCTGCGCCGTAAAGGAATTTTGACTTATTGCTTTTTATTTCTTTTTTTACCTGATTCAAAGCTCCGTCTATATCCTTATCCAGTCCTTCCAGATCCTTTCGGGCTTTCGTTACATCTTCCTTACCTTCGTCCATTTCCCCGGTGGCTTTTTTGCCCTTGTCCCGCACAATCTTTCCTTCGTTACTGACATCACTCTGAAAATCCATATGAATCGCCTTGATATTACCAGTCATATCTTCTAGCACCTTGTCAGCATCTTCACCATCTTTGCCAGCTTCCACCATATCGGGTTTGGCAGCTTCTATCTTCTTCAGAGCGCTGTGAATAAAATCTTTTGCAATCTGAGTATTGCTTTTCTGTGGAGTTGATTCTCTGGCAGTTTGGGTTTCCTCTGCCGATGGAGTAAAACTGTCGCTTACCACCTGTTCTTTTTCTGATGTCTGTTTTCCGACGTTTTTCTGCCTGACAGATTGACTACCAACCTGATTCATTCTTATATTGTTAATAGTATTCCCCATGTCCACATCTCCCCTTATTTTAAAATTATATAATTTTCGTTAGAGTATTATAGCACGGAAATAATTTGCAAGTCAATCGCTTTTTTTATCTTTATTATTGTATAAAAGAATACAAAAAATAATTAAAACTCAATATTTACGGGAAAAACAAAGTTATCATTAATTGAAGTTATTTATTTCCTTTAAGGTTTTCGTTGAACTTTAACAAATTTGTTACATATATTAGAACTATTTTTCTATATCAGAAATAATTTTTCGGGCCATTTCTGCATAATCCGGATTGATTTCTATCCCCAAGTAACTTCGTCCCAAATGCTTACAAGCAAGAGCCGTAGTTCCCGAGCCCATG
Organism: uncultured bacterium; assembly: GCA_964607865.1. GTDB lineage: Bacteria > Vulcanimicrobiota > JAJTBE01 > JAJTBE01 > CAZSLZ01 > CAZSLZ01. The sequence goes on along the minus strand of CAZSLZ010000121.1, from coordinate 1,192 downwards.
AAAGGATCCAAAACAATACCAGGTTGTGGTTTCAATTCTTCATGGATACAATTCGATTTCTTAAAACCGTTATCATCCATCTTCCATGGTATCCCACAAACCCCGCAGTAACCCGCCCTGCTGGTGGAAAGTTTTATACAGGGATGAATGAGCCTTTCTGGAAATGCAGCTGTATGTATAGTTGAAGGCTTGTTTGTACTGTACGTCCAGACTGATCTTTTATTTCTGCCCTTTAAATTTGCAGGTTCGTAAATTCTATTACTATAATTGAAATGGGTTTTCCTGTTATATTTTCTACCGCCATACTTTACTGATTTCTTCCTGCTACCACTTACCAGAAAATCCAGGTCAGCTTCTCTATTGTAGAAGTATTTATTTGACCTGGAAAATAAAAATAGATATTCATGGCTTCTCGTTGGCCGATCCTTTACTGGCTCGGGCATTGGATTAGTCTTATGCCATATAACATCTGCTCTTAAAATCCATCCCTGTTTCTGCATAGCAAAAGCAAACCGCCAAGGCAAGCCCAGAAGATTTTTCTCGCTACCCGGTTCCTTATTTAATCGCCCTTTATACCTGTCACCCATAACCACCCATAAAGTTCCGTCCTTTCGTAATATCCTCTTTGCCTCATTAAAGATTAATACCAGGTTCCGTATATATTCATCTGCATCATCTTCCATTCCCAGCTGCCCCTTAATATTGTAATCCCTCAACTTCCAATAAGGGGGAGAAGTTATGCAACAATGAACAAATCCATCAGGCAAAAAGGAAAGCACCTCAAGTGCATCTCCTGTAATTATTTTATTGATAAAATTTTTTATCTTCGTGGTTGAATACTTCATACTCAAACCCCCTGGTTCCAATGTATCTTATCGGGAAATCCTGATTGTCAACACTGACCACAGGTGTCGTTTCAAAAGGATGAGATTGAACCCTGATTTTATGCCCGTCCATTGTATTCATCTCTAACGAGAAATTTCTTATCATATGCTCTTCTTCTTGCCATATTACCTTGGGGCGAAATGAATCCGGATGCCAGAATATCTTCAATTGATCTGTATTTTTTTCTTCAATTTCTGATGATGTCCCATTGTTTTCCGATAATAATATTATATAATTCTCAACATGATCTTCCCAATACCCCGCCAACTCCGCAACTACCGGTTTATCCAGGCTGGCGGAATAATGG
>CAZSLZ010000120.1:0-10379 GCA_964607865.1 uncultured bacterium | reverse complement strand
TAACTAATTTTAAAGGATCTGCCAGTTGTTTCAGTAAATAACCAATTAATATAGTACCGGAGAATTCATGTACAAAATAAAAAATAATCAGGAATTATTGACAAATTTAGCCTTATCTCCCCAGAGGATTGTAACCCTCAGTGACGGTATTTTTTCTATTGTTATGACATTATTGATATTGAACGTCAAATTTCCCGACATGAAAAGGCTGTCAGAGGAAGAACTCTATATTTACCTGACCAGTTTGATGCCGGAATTGATTATTTATATATATAGTTTTCTGGTATTGGGGATTTTCTGGATCACCCACCATAAAATATATCATTACATTAAAGAAACTGATATTGCCTTACTATGGTTGAGTATTTTTTACCTTATGTTTCTGGCAATCTTACCATTTTCCACAGATATCGCCGGAGTTCATGGTGACCATAATTTAGCGGTAATTATCTTTCTGTCAAACCTTTTTCTTGTGCAGGTGCTGATAACTATTGTATGGAAATATGCCTCTGATAAACATCGCCTGGTGGATGACAGTTTAAATATTAAATATATAAAAATCACAAGAGAGAAAAATAATCTGGTTGCATTAATATTCTTCATTGCCCTCATAATTAGTTTCTTCAATGTAACCATACCTTATTACATAACATATTCAATTCCCCTGGTAACCAGATATTACAAGCGCAATGAATTAAAAGAACTCAAAATCTTTATACATGAAGAGGAGTAATTATGCTATATAAATTAAGCGAAAACAAAGGTGTGCAAATTTTAAGCATAAAAGGCAGGCTTGACACCCAGACAGTCAATGAATTTGAAAAGAAATTAATGGATCTTATCAGGGAAGATCATGATAAAATAGCTGTGGATATAGCAGGTTTGGAGTATATAAACAGCTCGGGCCTGAGAAGTTTTCTGAAAGCTGCCAAAGAGGCAAAAAAACTGGAAAAAACTCTGGTTTTATTTGAACCCCACAAGCAGGTTTATGAAGTGTTTGAGATGACAGGTTTTACCCAGGTAATAAAGATATTTGAAACCCGGCAGGAAGCCCTGAAAAGTATAGGTTGATTAACGCAGCCAATTATTGCCTTTATGAAATAATTTTTCAAAAATAACCAATTCGTTAGAGAAATGCCTTTCTCTGGCGCAAACCGCCAGTTTGTAGTTATCTTCCAGATAAAACTGCCGAAAATAAAATTTCTCGTTGAAATCTTCACTTTGAAAAAATATTTTTTTTGTCCTGTAGTCGGGAACTACGGTAAAACTACCCAGAGGAATTGCCAACCCCTTACCCTGGGCTTTAATAAAACTCTCTTTTAATGTCCATATCTGAAAAAAATAATCTAGTTGTTCTTCTTCAGGTAACCGAAATAACGCATCCTGTTCATGTTTTGTAAAAAACTTATTGGCAATATTTAAATCAACTTTTTCAATTTTTTCTACATCTATTCCCAGGGGTTTACCCCCCAAAGCGCAAACTACCCAGTGGCCGGAATGAGAGATATTAAAATAAAAATCCTCCATTTTTCCGACAAAAGGCTTACCATATTCATCTTTCTGGTAATCAATCTCCTCATCGTCAAGGTCAAATTTCCGTTTTAAAACATCTCTTACCAGCAATTCACCCAACCCGGTCCTGATTTTATCTTCCCTGAATCTCAGGCGCTCAACTTTATCTCTGTTCTGTTGGGATAAGATTTCAAACTTGGTTTCCATAAGCTGAGTATCTTCTTCAATTTCGATTCGTTTTGCAAAGATTTCAATCATAATTATTACCCAAAAGCCACTTTTTTCTTTATGAGAAGTATATTTTTTCCATTTTCCCGTCTGTATTTTAAATCATCTGTCATATTTTTCACCAGATGAATCCCCATGTTTCCAGGTTTTCTTTCTTCCAGCGGTGCATGTATATCAGGTTCTGGATAGTCCAGAGGGTTGAAAGGCTCCCCATCGTCCATCAGCCGCAGAATTATTGATGAATCATCTTCGTCGGCGCAAACCACCAGATCAATATAATGTTCGCATTCATCATTGTATCCGTGCCGGATAATATTCGTTATCAGTTCATCCAATACCAGGTTAATAGTAAAAACAGTTTCCTCTTTCAAGTTATAATCCTGTCTTAAATCTTCTATTATTTCAGAAATAACTCCAAGCTCGGATATGTCATTTTTTATATTCTTTTCAATAATTTTCAAGATTATTGCCTTTCCATCCCGGTTAATTCAACAACCAATATGGTTAAATCATCAGCCTGTTCTGCACCGTTTACAAAAGTTTCAACTGCTTCTTCTATTCTTCGGGCTATGGTTTCACAATTCTGCTCAGCTTTTAAATCTATGGATTCCATCAATCTTCGGGAAGAAAACTCATGCCCCTTATTATTCATAGCCTCGGTTACGCCATCAGAGTATAATATAATATATTGATTCATTTCAAACTTTTCAGTTGTGAAATCAATATCCTTTAAAAAGCCGATAGCAGGCCCTGATTTTTCATTCACGAATTCTTTTCTGCCATTACCTGAAACAACCGGTGGGTTGTGCCCCGCATTGCAATAACTGAGTTCTCCTGTGCGGGTATCGAGAAAGCCGACAAACACAGTCATAAACATACTGTTATAGTCTTCACTCGCAACAAGGTTGTTTGCATATTTTACACATTCCCCCGGAGGATAATTCATGAGGGCGGCAGACTTGATGGCAGCCCGGCACACTGCCATAAATATGGCAGCAGGGACTCCCTTGCCCGATGCATCGCCCAGCATGAAACATAATTTTGTGGGAGAAACAAAGAAGAAATCATAAAAATCTCCGCCAACCTGGCGTGCGGGCAAGGTTTTACCGTAAATATCAATATCATTGCGATTCGGAAAAGCTGGGAACTTCTGAGGAATGATTGACATCTGGATTTCCCGGGCAATTTGAAGTTCATTTTCTATTTTTTCTTTTTCTCTGGTAAGCATCTTTACGTTTTCAATGTAATTTTTTAAATCCTTGCTCATTGAATTAAAAGCCTGTTGCAAGGCAAGCACTTCACGGGTATCAGGGCCTATGTCAAACTCCCGGCCCAGATTCTCATTGATTGTTTCAACATTTCCCGCCAACCGCACCAGAGAAGCGGAAATTGAACCCGAAACCATGTTGATCACCAGACCCAGAATTATAATTCCCACAATGGCGATAATTATTAACTTGTTTTGTAAAGCTTTGACTTCTTCAAGAACAATATCCCTTGGTAATGACAATATAAACTGAAAATCGGATTTTCCTTCAAAGTAAAGAACAAAAACTGGTTTTCCCTTTACGGGATCATTTTTCAATTCCAACACTTCCACATTATTATATTTTTTTAATCTTTTATTATTTTTCTTTTTCACCTTGTCATACAGTTCAACTTCATTTTTTTGCACCGGATAAATTAATGCCTGATTGTTTCTGTCTTTTATATAAATCCTGGTTCCTTCAGGCAGATCGAGGGTCCCTATAAAACCATTAAAATCATCAACCCCAATTTCAATAATTACCAATCCTGTTACTTTATTATTTTTCTTAACAGGTGATATATAGGCTATAACCTTTTCAGAATCATCCACAACCGATCGCCAGCCCTGCCTGACAAGCCTGGTATCCTTCAAATATCTATTTCTTATTTCCGATTCAACAGCTTCTGAGTTATTATTTGAATGCTTTGAATAATAAAGTATATGGTTTTTCTGATTTATATCGGGCATTATGATAATAGAATTTATATAATGATTTTTAATTACTGTAGTTTTAAACAGGCCTTTTATAAAATTCTCGTTAACCTGGTTTTCCTGGACATAACTTCCAATGTACTCTGCATCCATCCGTTGTTTTTCCAGTACATCAAGTATATTAGAATCAATATTTTCGGTCCATAAACTGGCAATTTCGAGCATGTCATTAATTTCAAATTGTGAACTGATATAATAGTTAGCCATAATAATAACAACCAGGAGGGCTGCCACGGTTAACCATATCCATATAAATATTTTATTTCTTAGTCTGGGCATTAATTTACCTGTTCGAAATTTTGAAAAAAAAAGACCGCCGAAGCGGTCAAAAAGTCATCATAAATCTTTTTTCTTGAATAACAGATCTGCCACCAGCATAATTATCAGAATAAATACAATTCCATAGGCAGCAGCTCCTGCAATATAATTAGGGTCAACAATATAACTATGCACTACCGAGTTTTTAATGTGTAGAAACTCGAAATTTGGAATAAAGAGCTTTAAAATTGTGAGTAAACTTGCTGAAAACCTGGTTTTAGGGTCGGTTGTAAGGTAATGAATGTACGCTGATGAAACATTTCCACTGATGTAAAAGAAGAAAGTAAGCACCAGATTTACTGGATAAGACATCCAGGGTGAGAACAGAGTAATTATGGCACCCACAATTCCACATTCTATAAACAGCAGAAATGATGAATTGAACACCGACCACATCCATAACCCACTGATTCTCTTGAGTAATATGAGAATCATGAAGGAAAGAACATAAATATTAATAAAAACCATAAACATATTTCCCATATACTTGCCCCAGAGATATTCAGATCGGTTCACTGGTTTGGACATAATGGGATATATGGTTTTCTTTTCAATTTCTGCAGGAATGGCAGAAAGAAAAAGAGCGAAGGTCATAATTATAGCGAAGAAGCTTAACCCGGTAAGAGAAATGTCTTTAACCACGGGAAGTTGCTGGCCGATTTCAAAAGGATCAAAGACCCATGAGGCTATTATTATGCCCGCACAAAGAAAGAAAAGTATATACAGAAACTTTTTTCTGTAATTTTCTTCAAATGTAATTGATGCTATACGCGCAATATTTTTAAAGTTCATTCTTATCCTCCTTTACCAGCTTGAAAAAGGCATCCTCGAGAGAATACCTGTGAGGCTCCACTTTTTCAACTTTTGCTTTTTCACTGACCAGTTTATCCACCACTTCACCCACGTCTTCATCGGGAATGAGAAAACTGAAAACTCCGGTTCGTTCGTTTTCCAAATCGACATTTTTTTCTTTCAGGAATTTCAATTTATCCTGGTTGGTTTCAACTACAATTTTTGTTTTAGAGCCGGATTCTTCTTTTAAGAATTGATCCAGGTTTGCAGATTTCAGCATTCTACCTTGGTTAATAATCCCGATTTTATCGCATATCATGGCGACTTCGGTCATTTGGTGAGAGGAAAAGAATATGGTTTTTCCCTGTTCTTTAAGTTTAAGGACAATATCCTTAACTTCTTTCTGGGCTATGGGATCCAACCCCGATGTCAACTCATCAAAAATCATTACCGGCGGGTCGGCAATTATGGCCTGGGCGATTCCAAACCTCTGCATCATTCCTTTTGAAAGTTCCTTAATTTTTGCATCTATCTTATTGGACAGATTAACCATTTTTAAAACATTTAAAATCTTTTCTTTTCTTTCCGACTTGGGAATTTCATAAAAAGAGCAATAAAAATCGAGGAGTTTACCAACTTCCATAAATGGATAATAATAAGCCACCTCGGACAGGTAACCCACATTTTTCTTTGCTTCGACAGTTCCCGCAGGTTTATTCATGATCCAGGCTTTTCCATCCGTAGCTTCGATAAGCCCCATTAATATCTTGATGGTTGTTGTTTTTCCTGCGCCGTTGGGGCCGATAAAACCGTAAATGTCACCAACTTTAACTTCCATATTCAGATTTTTCAAAGCCTGTACTTCTCGTTTTTCTTTTTTTACCTTTGATTTATAGGTTTTTACAAGATTTTCAGTAAAAAGTGCCTTTTCCACAATTTCCTCCCAATTACTACCAAAAAAATTCAATATGATAATTAATTTTTTATCTGATAAAATTTTCCCTTCTTCGGGTTAAAAAATTTATATGATGAGATTCCCGGGGCGGCGATTCTTCCAGTACTTTTGTAAGGGTATCAAACCTGAACTGCTTAAGAAGCTTCTGGAGCCTGGCAAAAGTCGAGACTACCCCTGCATACTGGCTTACAAAACCATCCCAGCCCAGATCCAACTTTGGAAACTCTCCGTCAATCTCCCACTGGTTTAAACTGATAAGCCCAGGCTGCCCTCCGGTATTAAGCCTTCCCAGCCCCATGGAAGTGAGCCCCAGGGGCAACACCCTGAAATATGCCCCACTGAACATGGCAATATTTTTTCCCATGACATTAACGGTGGAAGGCGGAAACTCTATAATATCGAAAGGGTTTAAAGTATATGGAAATCTTGGAGCATTTTCTATGCCAAAAAACGGCCCACTTACAGGATAAATGCTGGAATCATATTTGATTCCAAAACCCTTTAAAATCTCAAACACCCATAATGTCCGGTTTGTAACCGACCATTCCGGGGCCCGGTGAACTTTGACTTCCTGCTCGGTCAGGCTTTTCAGCAAACCAATAGACATTTCCAGTTCACGAAAATATTCCTTGGCAGGTATGGAAAACAAAGGCCGGTTGTAATATCCCATTGTTCCCACTTCATGACCTTCAATAGCAATCTGTTTAACCAGTTCAGGAAATTCCCTGGCAATTATTCCCAGCACAAAAAAAGTAGCCTTCACATTGAACCTGCGAAGCATTGCCAGAATCATCCTCAGGCCATGCTCAACTCTTCTTTCACATTTACTCCAATGGGAAAACTTGATTTTTTCGCTGCAAGCCAAGGTATGAAACCATTCAACAATGTTAAAGGTAAGAACGTTGACCGGTTCAGACAGCAAGCCAGCAGCTGATGCCTGCTCGGCAACCTCGCCTGCTGCCTCACCATCTTCCTGTTCCCCGTCCGCTTCCTTAATCACATCAGAAGGCGAAGAGCCTTCAGCTTCTTCTCCCTCATCCTCTTCCTCTTCGTCCTCAGATTCTTCCTGTCCCTCTTCCTGAGAATCGGAAGGAGATCTGAAACGTGAACTTCTGCGAAATCTGGATCGTCTTGATCGTCGTGATCGTCTTGAACTTGTTGGTTTTTCGTCACTCATTTTTGCCTTATTCTATCTTCTTCAGAAAAATTCCTATTTACAGGTTTTCAATATGTATAAGTAGTTAAAATAAAATTTTTATTTACTTAATATCATTAAAACACAAAAAACACATTTTTAAAAGAAATGCTAACCTTCTTTTATGACCTTATGAATAAGTGAAATCGCCAGGCCTCCAAGGAATCCCCCCACAGCACCCAGCCCTATTCCCATGAGGGTGCCACCTACAGGGCCAAACCGCTTGCTGGAAACCGACTCGGTTACTTCCCGCATCATAACAGATCCGTCATCGTTAAATACAGGAGCCTGCCGGTGAACAGGGTCGATTCCGTGACTTGCCCCCGACAACCGTCCCTGCTCGTCGTAATGAAAACGGTTCCTATCTGACCAGAATCTCAAACCAAAAGTTGGTTGATAATGTGAGTCGGGAATGTTTCCAAGATTTCTTGACTCAGTAACGGGAACTTCCCAGGTCTGGATTGAAGTTTGAGTATTACCAGCTTCAATCCTGGCAGCTTCATGCCCAATAAATGCCCCGCCTGCACCACCGATGACAGTGCCTGCAGCCATTGCCTGCGCCGTAAAATTCGATTTCATACAATTGATGAGAGCTTTGGCAGGCCTTACAAACCCTTTATTGACAAACCCTTTCACTCCTCCGGCAACTTTTTCGGTAAAAGTTTTATCTTCTTTTTCAAAACTATCTGAAGGGGGAGGAGAATAACCCAGAGCTTTATTCTGCCGTTCAGCTTTCGCCCCTGAAGATTTGCCGGAATTATTCACAGGGCCCGATTTATAACAACTGTCAAAAACAGATATATTCATGGTTTACTCCTTGCCTTTATTAACTTTATTGACTTCAATAGTTTTCTGAATCAAAGAGGTGGCGAGGCCCAGAACCCCTCCCACAATGGTTCCCGAAACCAGCCCTAGAAGAGCCCCGGTGAAGGGAGTTAAAGGAGATGAGTGTTCGTATCCGGGAGTCTGGTAATTTCCCACCTGGCGATATTTTATTGTGGGTGAATAATGATGCCAGTATCCGTCAACCTCGTATCTATCCACATACTGGGGGTTTCCGTCCCTGTCTGTGCCAACGTAATCTCTTTCAGTATGCCCCACCTCGGAAACCGAATGCCTGAACCCCGTCAATTTGGGGTCTTTTATATCATGATTATTCCATACCAGCTGAGGCTGGTCGGTTTTCAATTCTTCCCGGCCCACATATAAACCTGCAGCAACGCCCACAGCTCCGCCGGCGGAAGCACCGATGGCTGCATAGCGCTTATGCTGTTTTGAATAATCCTTGCAATGCCTGAACAGCCCCTTTTCCGTTGCCGAACCGGTAATGTTCTCTTTCAGCCAGGAGCCTATTTTAGAGAAAACTCCGCTGGCTTCCTCGTTATCTTCATTTCTTATAAAGCCGTCGTTTATCTTTCCGTTTTTTCCGGCTTCAGGATTCGACGCAACTTTTGCAGATTTCGCCGGTGTATTTTTTAAATTGATTTTTTCTATGCCAGTATGGGCTATCTTCATCTTACGACAGATTCCTTCCATTAATTTCATCTTCATTATAACAATTTTATTCATATAAACAAAGTGTTTTTCCATTAACAAATTGTTAAATCATGAAAGAATTTACGGCAGGAGGTTAGAAAAAAGAATTTAATCTGTAAGATCACCAAAAAGAAAGGATCACCCCATGGAAATATTTCAAAACTTCGTTTCCATATTGAACCAGGGCGGTTTTTCCATGTACTTGCTGGTTCTGGCATCTTTCATTGCCATTGCCTTGATTGCCGAGAGAATTTATAACTTCAACAGGCTTTATCTTAACCCTGAAAAGCTTTTCCAGGAAATAACTCCCCTTATAAAAAACCAGGAATATGAACAGGCCAGGGAGATTCTGCACAAGGAAAACAAACCCATTGCCCGCATTTATCTGGCAGGGCTTCAAAGAAGGGGCTATAACCCCGACATAATGGAAAACTCAATTCTTAACACCATTAATGAGGAGCTGGCGCATTTTGAAAAAAATATTAATATTCTGGGTACAATTTCAGTTATTTCTCCTTTTCTGGGCCTGCTTGGAACCATTCTGGGAATGATCAAAGCCTTCGCAGATATTGCAGCCGAAGGGACCACAGGTCCGGCGGTAATTGCCACCGGAGTTTACGAAGCGCTTTACACCACCGCCGCCGGACTCATAATTGCCATTGTTACAGTGATATTTTATAATTATTTCCAGACCCGTATTATTCAAATTACCAGGGAATTCGAAATTTATGCAAATAAGACCGTAGAAATTCTAAAAGAAAAAATAAATAATGATAAAAATTTACCGAAAAAATAAACAAAAAATAAATTCCAATATTAACCTTACATCCATGACCGATGTTCTGATGACCCTTATCATTCTTTTTATGCTTCTGGAAACCACCCAGGCCGTAACCGGATTTCAACTGGATTACCAGAACAGTCCCACCGGAGCAAAACCCCTAAAAAACAAAGTTGTATTGCTTGAAGTTAATGCCAGGGGAATGAAGCTGATTACCGATAACCAACAGGAAAAGATTTCTTCAGAAAAACATCTGGCTGATTTATTACACAACTTGAACAAAAAAAATCTAAAAACTCTTATTATAAAAGCAGATTATAATATCGAATATCAAAAAATAATTAAGTTAATGGAAATATCGAAAAAACAAGGGTTCGAAAATATTAACCTGGCAGAATAAATATGATAAAAACCGCAAGAAAGAAACATATAAACAATGAAATCAGCATTACAAACCTTATTGACATTCTTTTTGTCCTTCTGGTAATTATCATGATCACAGCTTCTACTTTTATGCACACCCAGAAGGATATTGTCACACCGAAAGCCCAGGCTGAGAGTAAAACGGCAACCCAGCTTCAGATTCAAATTGACAGAAACAATATTATTTTCTGGGCGGGCGCTTCTCTTACCCCGAAGCAATTACAGCAGAAATTAAAAACCCTGGTGCCGGCACAGAAAAAACAGGTAATTGTTCTTAAGGCAGATGGACAAACCAGTTACGGTAAAATACTAGAAGTAATGAAAATTCTCGAAAATGAAGGATTTAGTCAGATTTTTCTTTCAACGAGAAGGGAAGAATTAATCTGCACCCCATAAGGGCAGGATTTTTCCGCGTTATTGTTGAAACCAGCGCCCTGAACCTTATTAATTAAAAGATTTGTTTTGGGAGGCAGCCAATTGTTTACCATATATGAAAAAAAAGGTAAAGAACAGGATACTCAATGGAAGGAAGAAACCAGCAGAAGCTGCAGGGAACGCAAGAACGACTTTCAGAATTCTTCAGGTACAGAAGTAGAAACGCTATACACTCCTTTCAACC
>CAZSLZ010000119.1:0-10568 GCA_964607865.1 uncultured bacterium | reverse complement strand
GTTTTCCAGATCGACGGTGGCTATCCAGCGGCCCTTGTTATCGGGCTGCATCCTTACGGAAGAATTTTTCCATTCATTGGTATAACGGCCAGTGTTTTTATCCCAACTACCCACCAGGGTCAGGTTATCGAGGTTTTTTCTTTTATCGGTATCATAAATAAAGGTTACTTTCTTGGTGGTACCGTCACCTTCCACCCGATAAAGATCCCGGGGGATGGGCTTTAAATCATCGGCGCTGAAACCCGGAAGCAGAAACTGGGACCGCTCCATCTCGGTTTTTCCGGCTTTTTGAAGGGCAGGCTTGCCCCGGGCCGGTGTAAACTCAACTGAATCACGGGTTTCAGGCATTATCGCCTTGCTTTCATGTTTAGCTGTTTTATTTATATTCTGCTTAATATCCCGGTTAGTTGTTACAGTGCCAATGTTCAATTTGTTAATTTCCACTTGTTTGTCCCGCCTTTTTCAATTTTTTGAAAAATACTTATAGTTAACTGACCATAATTATTATATATTATTTTTGGGGTTTTTGCACCCTCTAAATGTTAACTAATTGTTAAAAGTAATAAGATTTTCATATTACATATAAAGTTTTAAATTGCAAAACATTAAAGGAGAGAATTCATACAGGCAAAATTATAAAAATATACTGAAATTCAACTAGGAGGCCACCATGCAGAAATGGGAATACTTAACCGTAAGGGCCAAGGAATTAACCTGGGAAGATAAGGCGCACATCTCCACCAGCCCCCAGCTTGACAAACTGGGCCAGGAAAGCTGGGAAATGGTTCCTTCCGACGAATATTATCTTTGTTTCAAACGCCCCAATATCAGTAAACCAGCTTCAGGCTCAAATTTCACCAATTCTGAACAGCCCTACAATATTACGTAAATTTATTTTTTTCATTAGACAAAAAAACAACTCAACCGTGTCTTATAAATGATGAATCAAATAACCAGGTTTATAAACGAAATAAAGATTGATGCCGGGATAGCCCTGGGCGATCCCGGAGTGGTAGCTGATATATACAGGCTATACTCAGGCCAGCTATACAAGTTCAGCTTGTCTTTCACTTTGAATTCCGCTTCGGCCGAGGAAGTTCTGCAAACCGTTTTTTTAAGACTGGTAGAAAAAGTGAATAAACTGAACAGGGTGAAAAATCTGAAAGCCTATCTTTACCGGGCTATCCGTAATGAATCTTTAAACTGCATCAGAAAAACCAGGAAAGAAATCTCTTCAGAAGAGCATTTTCTGGAAAAAACCGCCGGTGATGAGAAACTGGTTGACATTATGTCGGTAGAAAATGCCCTGAAAGAATTACCCTCGGAACAGAGGGAAGTAGTTTATTTGAAGATATTTCAGGGCTTTAACTTTCGACAGATGGGAGAAATCCTGGAAATATCTCAGAACACTGTTGCCAGCAGATATCGTTATGCCCTGGAAAAATTGAAAACATTGTTAGGTGATGAAAATGAGCAACCCAATGGAAACAAAGCTGAAAAAATTCAAATTCAAGCAACAGAATGAAGATTCAAGGCAAAGAACTGAAGTTATAATCAGGAAAAAAATCGCCGGGCAGAAATTCTCAATTTCAGCCCAACTCATCCATAACAGAATTGCTTTTGCAAACTTCTGCCTTTTAATCTTAATTAGTATTCTGCTAGTAGCTCAGCTTAATTTCACTCCTGCAATAACTTCAGAACATCCTGCTGCAAATGGTTATAGCCGGGAGGTTGCCAGGGAATTTTCCCAACTTGGTATTGATTCAACAAGATATTTCAGCCTGCAAACCCCTGATGGTCAGGGTTTTAATAATTACCTGCAGGCAAGAAGAGAGGTTGAATTTTAATGAAGATTTTAAAAAGTAAAGTAACATTGGTGATTTTATCCATATTGGCGTTATACCTTGTTTCATATGTGGGAATGACATGGTATTTTCAAAGCCAGGTAAATAAAGAAATAGAAAAATTAAAAAACAGCGGAGAAAAATACAGAATAAGCCAGTGGGGCCCTCCTGAAATTCCCGATAATGAAAACGGCGCTCCTTTCTACGAAGCTGCCCTGGAATTAATACCTACCTTTGTCAGAAACAGAATATTTGTTTCTGAACCTGAATACAACACCGATGACGAAGAAAAAAAGGTTATGATTGACAGAAAAAGCCTGGAAGAATTCAGAAAGAAAGTTGATGAACAAAAACAGAAATCGGAAGAAGCTTTTAAACTGGTGAGAGAAGGCGTGAAATTCCCCCAAACCGTTTACGACCAACGTTACCACCAAGGGTTTGATATGATGCAGATTAATTTATTGAAATACAGGAGTATTGTTCATTTAATGGTTCTGAAAGCATATGAGGCAATGGAGGATGGAAACCCCGGTGAATCTGTGGTATTAATAGCCGACAGTTCTAAATTCAGCAGAAGTTTATGGAATGGCAACGGTGATGGAATCTCTGTTATTACCCTGGCTGTAACCACCTCGCATATGACGATTCTGGGCAACTTTTTAGAGTATATGGCCAACAACAACGCAAAGGCAGATTATACCCCTGCTATTAATGAAATTGATAAATATATGGAAATGCAGAATAAAATGTTAATGGCTGCAGTTGATGGCGAACGTCTGCTCAGTATTGATTACTTTGACAAACTTCTATCTAAAGGACACGACCTGGATAATACATTATATTCCGATAAAAGAGAAACGCTGGCTTATAAATTAAGATACAAATTATTCTATAAACCCGCCCTTCTGTGTGAAAAATTATTTGTATTGAGATTTTATGCCGACTTGAAAGACGCTGTTAAAAACCACAATTGGGAAAAAATTCAGAAAATGCAACAGGCTTTACCTGAACAGGCCAAATTCAGGTTTACAGCAGATTCGATAATTGCAAATTTTGGAAATTTTATAAACCATCAGCAGAAACTTGAAAGTAAGTTGCTCCGGGTCAGAAATCGCTTGCAGAAGCTGAATAAGTAAGAGAAATATATCCTTTACCCAAACCAGATATTTACACTTATTCCAGAATAATATTCAGCATTTTGTGACTTCAGAAATGAATAATAAACATTAGAGGAAACCTATAAAAAAAGTAACGGTATGGATTCTCTCCCAATTACAAATTGAGGGATATATCGTTCGCCCCAATTTGGAATTGGGGAATATATTGTTCGCATCGTAACTGGGGCAAAATGAAAAAGATCATGTTGCTCACGGACGCAAGGTAAGTGGGTTTAGAACCAACCCGATCTAAATTGGGGTTGCCACGCCTCTTCGAGGCTCGCAAGTATGCTATGCTCTTTCAGGGCTTGCAAGAATCCCTTTTCGCAAAAAGAACCGGTTGAAATTAAAAATTTTTCAACCGGTTCTTTCTTATAAAAGTAAACCAATAATTATTCGTTGAGTTTTTTCAGGGTCTTTATTATATCTTCCGGGCTCATTCTCCGGGTATGGTCGAATTTTACAAACCTGTTTACAATTTTTCCCGAAGTATCAATAATATAGGTTCCGGGAATAGCCAATTCCCATTTTCCGCTGGCATTATAGTTTGGAACGTCTATGTCCAGAATGTCTCCGTAAACTTCCTTCAGTTCTTCGGAAAATTCATAATGAACATCATATTTTTTGGAAACACTGGTATCGGTATCGCTGAGTACCGGAAATTTAAGGTTGTATCTACTTTTTGTCTTCTGAGAATATTCCGGAGACTGGATACTCACAGCCACCAGCGTGGCGCCTTCTTCTTCAATTTCCGGAAGATGCTCCTGCAGAGATTTCAATTCCGCCCCGCAGTGAGGGCACCAGATGGCGCGATAAAAATTGAGAACCACCGGGCCTTCCTCCAGTAACTCATAAAGGTTCACGTCGTTTCCACTGGTATCTTTCAGGGTAAAATCCGGCGCCTTGTCCCCTATTTCAAGTCCGGCATCGGAGTGTTTCTTCCCCATTCTTTCAAATTCCCGGTTCATCTTCTTCCTGTTTTCCGGCTCCATTTTTTCTTCCAGTTCATGAGTTATCTGTTTTAATTTATCTTTCAGTCTTTCTTTGATTTTCATTTGAAACCCCCTTAATACAGAATTTTGTCTTAAAAATTAACCAGTTAGTTAAACAGTAAGTATTAAAAAAAATTCCTGTAACATAAACATGGATTTCTGACATGGAAACTCTTGAAGTGAATAATAGCTTTTATTTCAAGAGGTGATAAAAATGCCGGAACTTCCCGACGTTGAAAATATGAAGAAATTCGCCCAGGAAAACGCCCTGGATAAAACCATTGAAACTGTAAAAATAAGAGGTGAAGGAGTTTTTCAGGTTTCTGAATCGACTCTTAGAAGACACCTTCTTCATAATAAATTAAAGGAAGCTTCACGATATGGAAAATATCTGTTTCTGGAAATCAGCGATGGTTATTACCTGGTGCTTCATTTCGGAATGACCGGTAATTTCCACTATAGCAAAGAGGGATTCCCCGAACACAGCAAGTTTATATTGGAGTTGGAAGACGGAGGCAATTTTGCTTACATCAACATTCGAAAACTCGGCAAGGTGGATATAACCGATGATAAAGACTCATATATAAAGGAACAGGGGCTGGGCCCTGATGCCCAGGCTGTTTCCATGGAAGAATTCAAAAAAATACTCCAAAACAAGCGGGGTTCAATAAAAAACGCCCTGATGAATCAGCATACCCTGGCAGGGCTGGGTAATGTCTATGCGGATGAAATTTTGTTTCATACAGAAATAAAACCTCAACACAAGATTTCCGATTTGAATGAAGAGCACCTCGAAGAAATTTTTAAATCCATGAACGATGTTATAAAAACTGCGTTAAAACACAATGCAGACCCCAATTCCTTACCCAGTGACTACCTGCTTGGCGGCAGAGAAGAAAGAGAATGTCCCATATGCGGTGGAGATATAAAGAAAACCCGGTTCGGGGGCAGGCCCACTTTATATTGTACCCAGCACCAGAAATAACTTAAGCTGGAAGAATTCAATATAATCCATCATGATTGTTCGCCTGGCACCGCTCCTTCTGAATTGCAGGATTTTTGTATAAAAACAAGAAAATTCAAGGTTCAGGAAAGGGAAACGGAGTAAGATGCCTACCTTAGAAATCGGGACAATTTTACAAAATCGATACCGGGTATCCAGGGTGCTTTTTCAGAGTAAACTAACCAATGTTTATGCCGTGGATGATATTCACATGGTGGGAAACATCTGGGCACTGAAAGAAATGAAATTTCTTGCCATGAACGAGTACGAAAGGCAGAACATGCTTTCCCAGTTCAAGAAAGAGTTTCTCAGGCTCTGTTCTTTAAGCCATCCCCATCTTGCCCGGTTCATAGATTATTTTGTCGAGGGCAAGAATCTTTACATATTAAGGGAATTCATACCAGCTTACGCCCTGCGCGATTTAATGAGAAGGCCCGGAGGGCTGAGGGAAAGAGATGTCATTTACTGGGCCACCCAACTGGCTGATGTGCTTCATTATTTATATAAGAAGAAATTTTCGGCTGTGTTTTTCCGGGAACTCTCTCTTTTGAATATTCTGCTTGACAACGAAGGAAACGTAAAAATTGTTGATCTGGGGCTGGCAACAATATTTCAGACCGAAACCAACCCCGACAGGCTTCGGAATATAGGATGCATGGATTATGCATCTCCCGAATTGTTTGACGAGGCCGGTGAATTTGACGAAAAGTCTCTGGTTTACAGCCTGGGGGCGATAATTTTCCACATGCTGACCTGCCAGAACCCTGCCCAGAACCTTTTCAACCTTCCCCCGGTGGAAGAATTCAACCCGGAAGTCTCCCAGGCGACAAGAAAGATTATAAAGAAAGCTACCAGCAACGACCCGGAAAAACGTTTCCGCAGCCTGAAAGAAATGAAGAAAAGCCTGGAATATTTTCTGAAGAACCAGTCTTTTGTTGTCCCCGAGGAAGATACCGCTAAAAATAACGAAAAAAAGAACACCAAAAAACCCACTGTAATAAAGGAAACCGAAGAAGGGGAAAAAGTCAGTTTTTTTCTTATTTTTGTAATACTCATGCTGTTGGGGACCATATTATTTGTATTGTATAAATATTTTTTGTGAGCAAGGAAATAATTGAATGTTAAAAGCCGGTTATATATTGGGAAACAGATATAAGGTTATTAAACCTCTGGGGCAGGGTGGCCAGAGTAATGTTTACCTTTTGAAAGATTTACGGCTGAAAGGTAAGAAATGGGTCGCGAAGGAGATGGTGGCGCAATATACCGACCCCCGGGATCAGGCCTTGGCGAAGAAACATTTTGAGCAGGAAGCCAATATGCTTGCCACCCTGGATCATGTAAATTTGCCCCGGGTCATAGATTATTTTGCCCAGGAAGGCAAATATTATTTGATTATGCAGTATATAAAAGGGGAAGATCTGGGGCGGTTACTTGAAAAGAGGGGTAACAAACCATTTTCTGATGAACAGGTGGCAAAATGGGCGATTCAGACCGCCACGGTTTTATATTATTTGCATTGCCAGGAAAAACCCATTATCTTCAGGGATATAAAACCCGCCAATATTATGCTCAGCGGCGGTTCGGTAAAACTGATAGATTTTGGCATTGCCCGGCATTTCAACCCGGCAAAGAAGGGCGATACCCTGCGCATTGGTTCGCCGGGCTATTCGCCACCGGAACAATACAGCGGGCAGACGGATCCTCGTTCAGACATTTATTCTCTGGGGGTTACTATGCACCATCTGCTCACCGGCAGGGACCCGGCAGCCTCTGACACTCCTTTTCAACTGCCTCCGATAAAAGCTTTCAACCCCAATGTATCATCAAAAATGATTTCAATTGTGGAAAAAGCTACCCAGTTGGATCCCGACAAGCGTTATGAAACAATTCTTGATATGAAAAAAGATTTACAGGAGCTGGTGGACCAGAAACGCACCACTCTTGCCACCCCTGCCAATACTCCCGCAGTCCCTCATGGTGTGAAGACTCCGGGGAACCTGACTGTTCCAAATACCCCCCGGTTCGAAGGGGAAAATGAGCTTCAAACCCCGGTAAAAACTAATTTTATGCCTCTTCCCCAGGGAGAGCAACCGGAGCAGTTGGACAAAAATGAACCGTCAAAACCCGGAGAGGCGGAAAAAGAACCTGAAAAAGTGAAGGCCGGGGAAAAACCGGTAAAAACAAATGGAGCCAGAAAAAGGTTTCCGATTCTTGCCCTGGTAATTATTCTATTGGTGGCGGGTTTTGGCTTTCTTATATATTCATACTACCCGGCAATAATTGATTTTATTACACCCTCCGGCCAGCCTGCAACCAGCCCCACTGCCGAGCCCACCGGTGATGAACCCGATTTGCTGGGGCGGGGTAAAAGCCTGTATTCCAGCGGAGGATTCAAGAAAGCTTTGCAAATTTTCAGGCGGATGAGAAGTGAAGAACCCGGAAACCCTTTGCCTCTGATTTACTTGAATAATTTGTATGTGAAGATGGCAAAAACAGACACTGTTAACGTTTCTGTAATAACCGACGATAAGTTGCCAGCTGGCAGTATCCATAATTTTTTACGGGGAATTGCCCTGAACCAGCAAAAAATCAACCTGCAGGGGGGCATACAGGGAAAAAAACTGTTAATCTTACCGGTAACATATATATCCGAGCCGCCTGATATAGAGGCGGCGCGGGAAAATTCCCCGGTAGTTTTGTTCTTATTATTGAGCAATGAAAACCTGGAAGCTGTGAGCAGAATTGTTAAAAACTGGGGAATTCCCGGTTTTATGTATAGCCCGGGAAGTGAAACCCAGAATTTTCTGGTGAATTTTAATCCCCTGGGCCTGAGCTCCCAGTTAAAAGCATTGGCCAAAGCAATGACAGAAAAGAAATATAAAAATATTTCCATAATTTACGATTCAAAATACGAAAAGGATGCCCAGGATACAGCCCGTTCACTGGAAAAACCGGGAAACATCATCAGCCTTTTTTCCTATCAGGGGCATAAACTGGAATTTGACACCACTCTAGACCAGATTGCCCGCCAGGAAAACCAGGGGATTTTGATTGCCGGTGATACTTCTCAAATATCTTATTTGTTAAACCAGATAAAGAAAAAGGGAATCACCGCCCCTGTTTATTTACCTGTGGATTCCATAGACAATTCATATGTTGATTCCGGGGTGGCATCTCTAACCCTGTTTTCCGCCACTCCTTATATTTACTGTTGTGAGAATTCAGATTTATTTAATTTTGTGGCAGGTTATGAAAACAGTTTCAGCGGGATTTTGCCCGATACAAATAGCCTGGTGGCTGCTGATATGTTATGGGGGTTGGAGGTATTGGGCAATACAGACGGGCTGACATCCGCCGCCATTTCTTCTTCCCTGAGTTCGCCGGGCCCGGAAAAATTGTTAAAAAGTATGATAAGAACCGGAATTAACGGGGCGGTTGTTTATAAGGATGAAATTACAGCAGAAGAAAAAGTAAAAATGCCTGGAGAATGGACAATTATAAAAAGTGACGGGACAGCCTGGAAGAAAGTAGGAGGTCTGAAAATATAAATGTTATTCAAGCGACTTTTCGGTTTCTTTTTTACTGCAATCCTGGTTCTGGGGTTGGGTATATATTTAATAGATACCATTTTAAAGAATTCTGCGGTTTCCAGGGGAACTATTGATATAATAATTCTATTTTATATAATCATTGTAATATTTGTTTCCCTGTTTGTGGGCAGGGCGCTGAAACTTACAGAGGATAAAGATAATGAGGAAGAGCCAATAATAATGCCCAAGAAGAAGGGTTCAGGCAAGGCATATGCCTGGCTGAAACCCTCAGGGGACGCAAACCAGGCAGGTTTTCCCCTGATAAGAAAATTAATGACCATAGGCCGGGACGTGCAGTCGGATATTCTGGTTAATGATATTTCCATATCCAAGAAACACGCCCAGATAACCGCTCTTCCGGGGGGCTTTCTGCTCAGAGACCTGGATAGCAGAAACGGGACATTTTTGAATAACGAAAGAGTGGAAGAATCTTACCTGAAAGACGGGGATTTAATTACCTTCGGAGAAGCCAAGTTTGTATTCAGTTGCGAAAACATAAACCAGGTTATACCAGAAGCTGAAGGCGACATAAGCCTGGATGTGGATATTGAAGTGGAAGATATGGATACACATATTTCCACAGGGTCACGGGTTGGCACTGGAACCGGCTCCCGGATTACCGGCAATGGAAAGAGAAAATCCCGGTTGAAAGATATCTCAGATATAGGTGAACAGACCTACATTCCGGGGCAGCAAACAGGGAATGACAAGGATGAAGAGGGAGATTCCACCAACCCCGGAACAGGTACAAAACCTCAGAATCCTGAAAAAGGATAAAAGTATATTTAGACAAATAATTTAAAGAAGCTGGTTTTTCCGGCTCAAAAACTTGATTGTTAAGGAAGCTGATTATAAATGAAAAAATCAATAGTTTCCGGCATAGAACTTGTTGGCAGCGCTACGCTGTCGTTCTTCCAATACATCGGAGGCCTGGCCATATTATTCTGGGAAGTTATAAAGTGGCTGGGCAGAGGCGCCATTCTGAGAGTCAAATTAATAATAGAACAGGCGGCAATCCTGGGGGTAAATTCCACCAGCATCGTCCTGATAACCACAGCTTTTACCGGAGCTGTGATTTCTCTGCAACTGGCTTCGCAGGCAGCCAAATTCGGAGCTGCCCGTTTTGTAGGCCTTGGAGTGGCAATCTCCATGGCGCGGGAGTTGGGCCCCATGATCACAGCTGTGACCGTGGCAGGCCGGGCAGGTTCTGCCATTACAGCAGAGTTGGGCTCTATGAAGGTTACCGAACAGATAGACGCTTTGGAAGCTATGGCTGTAAGCCCCATCAAATATCTTGTGGTGCCCAGGGTAGTTGCAGGTTCCTTTATGCTTCCAATTCTGTGTCTTTTTGCCATGCTGGCAGGCACGCTGGGGGGAGCCTATGTGGCAAAAATGACAGCAAATATTCCTTACAAGGTATTTTTCGACAGCATCAAGGACCTGATGGAAAGCCAGGATATTTATAAGGGTATGCTCAAGTCTTTAATTTTTGGCATAGAAATTTCCCTGATTTCCTGTTACCAGGGGATTAACACCCGGGGCGGAGCTGCCGGTGTGGGTACCGCCACCACCGGTTCTGTAGTTTTCTCTATCCTTATAGTATTTATAACAAACTTCTTCTTGTCAGCAGTATTATTTCCCATGGGAGGAAAAGCTTTTTAATGGCTACAGATAATAAAAGAAACAACTCGAATGGTCCTAAGATTTCAATCCGCAACCTGACCGTGGAGCTGGGAGGCAGAAAAATTCTGGATAGCATCAACCTGGATATACCTGCCGGCGATACCCTGGTTATTATGGGCTTATCGGGAATGGGCAAGTCCACCCTGATTCGATCAATCATAAGGTTATTAGAACCCGACAGCGGAGAAATATATATTGATGGCAAGGAGATTTTAAAATTGGGCCAGGAAGGCCTTTACCGGGTAAGAAAGAAATTTGGAATGCTTTTCCAACAGTCAGCCCTGTTTGATTCCATGACC
>CAZSLZ010000118.1:0-10861 GCA_964607865.1 uncultured bacterium | reverse complement strand
ATAACCGGGCCTCCGGGGGCAGGAAAAAGTACCCTGGTTAATGCATTGTCAATGGCAATAAAGGAAATGGGAAATACCGTGGGGATAATTGCCGTAGATCCCACCAGCCCTTTTACCGGTGGAGCCCTGCTGGGTGATAGAATTCGTATGGGTTGCGCCCTTTCCGACCCGGATATTTATATGAGAAGTATGGCCAGCCGGGGTGGAACCGGTG
Source organism: uncultured bacterium (assembly GCA_964607865.1). Lineage (GTDB taxonomy): Bacteria > Vulcanimicrobiota > JAJTBE01 > JAJTBE01 > CAZSLZ01 > CAZSLZ01. Next base: position 10,647 of record CAZSLZ010000118.1, on the reverse strand, counting down.
GGCTGGCAAAAACCACCTATCAGGCTGCAGATGTGCTTGACGCTTTCGGATTCGATTTTGTAATTATCGAAACAGTGGGAGTGGGCCAGTTGGAATTGGAGGTAACCAGCACAGTTGACAGCACAGTAGTTGTCCTGGTCCCGGAAACCAGTGGAAACGTCCAGGCAATGAAGGCCGGCTTGATTGAAATTGCAGATATTTTTGTTATAAATAAGGCCGACAGGCAGGGAGCAGATATTTTAAAGCAGGAGTTGCAGGATTCCCTGAATTTGCTTCCCAAAGAAGAAAACAACTGGAAAATTCCTCTTTTAAAAACCATAGCTGTGAAAGGCAAAGGGGTGAAAGAACTGGCGGAAAAAATTATGGAACACAAAAAGTTTCAGGAAGCCAACGACCTTTTATCCTCTCGCAGGCTTAACCATAAAAAGAGAAAAATAGTCAGCATTATCAGACATAAATTAGAAAGGAAACTGTGGAATAATTCAGAACTTATACCCATCCTGGACAATTTAGCCCTAAAATGTACCAATGGAGAAATTGACCCTTATCTGGCAGCAGAAAAGTTTATAGAAAAAGCCGAATTCAAGATATAATCAGGAGGTATCCCATGACAGAAAATATGAAGGTTTTAGTAGCAAAGCCCGGCCTGGACGGACATGACCGGGGCGCAAAAGTGGTAGCCCGGGCCTTGAGAGATGCCGGTTTTGAAGTAATCTACACCGGGCTTCATCAAACCCCGGAAATGATTGTTGAAGCTGCATTGCAGGAAGATGTGGATTTTATTTCCCTTTCTATTCTTTCTGGCGCCCACATGACAATTTTTCCTAGAGTGCTTGATTTAATGAAACAGAAAGGGCTTGATGACATATATCTCACCGGAGGCGGCATAATTCCTGAAGAAGATATGAAAAGCCTAACAGGCCGGGGAGTTGACAGGTTATTCGGGCCGGGAACCCCTCTGGAAGAGATAGTCAGTTATTTTAAGGAAAAAGGCAAAGAACGCCAGAAATCCTTGGCTTGATTTTTTTTTCTTGAAGGATATAATTGTTAATAGGTTAATAATTATGAATAAATATTTTTTCGGGGTTAATTGTGTTTGAAGCAGATATTTTCTTAGATGGAATAGGTAGGATGATAAAAAAACCCGCTACTTTCTTCAAGGATATTGCGGGCCAGAATTTCAGTCTTGTAATTCCAATTGTTATACTTATTATAACAGGTGTTTTGATGGGTATAATTGTATTTTACAATATTCCTCAAATAAAAGAAACCTGGGAAGAAACTAATTTAGATAACGATTATACAATTAATCAGCTAATAAAAGCAAAGAAGGTCCAGGCATTTCTTGCGCCTTTGTGGACAATATTTTTCTGGATTTTATTTTCCTCGGGTTTATTAATAGTAATTCTGGGGTTTTCAGGCAAAGCTGAGTTCAAGGAAATATTCAACTCCACCAGTTTTCTGGCCTTCCCGTTGCTGGCCCAGCAAATATTAAGAGTCTTTATGACTGCATTGCCCAACCTGGGAGGAGTTTATACCGTTGTTTCGATCCTTTTTTTTGGATACCTTTGTTTCCTGGTGTTCATTATATCCAGAGAAGTAGGGCTGCTGAATAACATCCAGGCGGGGTTCGCCACTGCCATCAGTGTTTTTTTTGGAACTCTCTTATGGTATGTTTATGACCCGTTGATCAGCATGTTGATAATAGGGCACGAATTCTAATTCTTCCCCCCAAAAAAAAAGGTGAAAATAATGAAACCCTTGTTCGAATTATACCTAAAGAAAAAAATCAGGTTATTTTTATTTGTATCAATTCTTCTTATTCTGCAAATTACCATGGGATTTGCAAATAATTTACAAATCACTCCTCGGGGAGTGATGATTCAAAAGAAACAGAGCGATATTGTGGTTGTAAGGTTGATTGAGCCGGAATCTCAGGTGGTTTTAGAAACTATTCAGAAAATTCCCATAATTTCAAACTTAAAATTAAGTATATCAGCCCTGCCATATACCAGGTAACTCCACCTCCTGCCAATACAGAAAAGGGAACCCGATATATTGCATTTCCGGTAAAACTGCAGCCGGGCGAAGAAAAAACTATCGGTATTGCCCCAATTCTCGAGAACTCTGATAACTATACTTTTGCTGTATTGGGCGATTCCCGGGACAGCAATGGAAAACACCGGCAAATTCTGAACCATATAGCAAAAACTTACGCCATATTTGCAATTAACACCGGTGATATCGTCAGCAGAGGAAACAAATGGGAATATGATAATTTTATAAAGGAAATTTCTGATTTTCCCCTTCCCTATTTTGTGGCTGTTGGTAATCATGAGGTAGCTGCGCGGAATGGGCAGAAATACTTTCAGGAATATATCAACCCTTTAAGTTATTCATTTTCTCTGGGAGAATTCGCATTTATAATAGTGGACAATTCCCTGGGAAAAATCGGCGCCCATCAGTTTGAATGGATGGAAAACCTGCTGAGCAGCAAAAAAGATAAATATGTTTTTATGCACAACCCCAGTTACAGCCCAGCCCTCCGATTTAGTGGCAATGTTATGGATTCAATTGATGAAATGAAAAAATTCATGAAAACCATGGAAAAATATAAAACGAACATAGTTTTCGCCGGCCATATTCACGGGTTGGCAAATCGGTTTTCAACGGAATCACCTACTTCATAACCGGCGGCGGAGCCCCTGTTTACCTTTTGCCCCTTGAAGGCGGTTTTTACCACTATATTCTTGTTCATGTGAAGGGAGATAAAGTGGATACCGAAGTGGTGAAAGTGAATTTTTAGAGCAGGATATTCCTGAATTTACTAAAAACTTTTTTTATGGAAACTGAACAGGGAAACGCCAATTTAGATAAAAAGCAGGGAAGTAATGAGAATTCTGATAAAACCATGTCCCTTTATCAGCATCTGGGAGAATTAAGACAACGGATTCTTACTTCTTTCATCTGTTGGGCGTTGTCCAGCATTGGAGGCTGGCATCTTGCCAACCCCATTCTTGATTATACCCGCTCCATGGATTCCCTGAAGGAAGTTCAGTTGATTTTGATCCGGCCTCCAGAAGCATTTTTTGTGCGAATGAAAATTGCTATGGTGACAGGCCTGATAATCTCTTTACCCATAATTTTATACGAAATTCTAGCTTTCATCTCTCCGGGCCTTACAAAAAATGAAAAAAAATGGGCTCTTACCCTTGTTCCAGGGTCAGCTATACTCTTTTACGGAGGAGCTTCCTTTGCCCTGTTTCTGCTGCTGCCCATAGCCCTTAATTTCTTTCTTGTAGATATGACCCAGGGTATAGCCAACCCCCAGATTTCCCTGGAAGAGTATGTAAACTTTCTCACAGCACTGGCACTGGCAGGCGGCCTGGTTTTTCAGACCCCCATCATTTTATTCTTTCTTACCATGATTGGCATTCTTTCTTCTGAAAAACTAAAAAAAGCCCGGCCTGCTGCCATCGTAATATGTTTTGTAGTGGCAGCTGTCGTTACCCCTCCCGACCCATTCTCTCAGGTAATAACAGCCCTGCCCATGGTTTTTCTGTATGAAATGACTATCTGGCTAACTGTTATTCTAAAGAAATGAGTAAGAATAAAAGAGAACACCAGGCTGGAAACTGCTTCTTTTGTCTGGCATTATTGCTTTTCTACAGTTCATCGCTTAGTTATCGCAAAGCCAGGTTTTATAGTATTTTTGTTTATTATTAGAGGAATCATTATTTTTTCTATATTGTTGAAAATATCAATCCCAGACAGGATTATTACAAAAAGCACCATAAAACAGGAGGTATGAAAAATTGAAGAGATTATTTTTATTCAGCAGCATTTTACTAGTCATCTGCGGACTGGTTATTACTCCCATACAGGCGCAACAGAACAATAATGCCGGCAATAACCTTATAACCGAACCGCGTTCAACGGTAATTTCAAGCCTGGCGGTAAATATGCTGCAAAACATTGTAAAGGCTCGAAATTTTATCCAGCAAGACAATGGCAAGGCAGCTCTGGCTGAAGTGGAAAATGCCCAGGTTGTAATGGATATGATAAAAAACAAGCTTCCCACCGTGGAAGTTAAAACCCGGATTGACGTTGTTCAGAGCCAGTTGGAATATACCGATACCGATTATGTAAAACCGGACCTGGTTCCATTATATGTTTCACTGGCAAATGTGGAAGAATATGTGCCTACAGACAAAACTAAAATGCATATTGACAAGGCAAAAGAATATATAAACAATGGCCAGCGAACGGAAGCCAGCCAGGAATTGACCCTGGCCGAAGAAGCCCTGGTTTATAAAGAAGTTGACCTGCCTCTGGCCCAGACCGACAGCAACCTGACCATGGCCCGTAATTATCTGCAACAGGGCGAAATGACACAAGCCAACCAGGCTTTAAAAGATGCCGAAAAGGTGGTGCAGCGACTTTCTGTTGTGGAAGTTCACCCCCTGGCACTTGCCAAGGCAAGTTTGTGGAAAGCCCTGACCCTGTATGAGAATAAAATGTTCTACAATTCAACTCTTTTACTTCAGAACGCTTATTTTTACCTTGACCAGGCCCGGGAGCTGGCAACAACCCCGGAAGAAAACGAACAGATAAAGGTAATTGCCGATTCGGTAAAAGAAACCGAGATGTTTGTAAGAAAAGACAACAAGATGCAAAGTGAAAGAATAAGAAAACATTGGGATGATACCGGTAAAATAATGAGTAATATGTTTAATTATTAAAAACATTAAATTTCGAAAAAAGCCCTCATTGAGGGCTTTTTTTACATCCGAAGTTGCCAGAATAAAAATGCCAGCTCTGCAGCCACATCGTCAGCTTTCTTATCAACAGGCATCTCCCCGGTATGGCCCATTTCTGTATCATAATGTATCAAAACCGGTTTTTCCAGACTGCCGGACGACTGCATAAGTGCTGTCATTTTCCTGGCGTGCAGGGGGGCAACCCTGGTATCGGAATCGCCGGTTACAAACAAAACACCGGGGTAATTCTCACCTTTTTTCACATTGTGATATGGCGAATATTTTAAAAGATATTCCATCTGGTGGGGTTCCTCAGATGAGCCATATTCGGGAACCCAGAAACGGGCAATTAAGAATTCGTGGTAACGAACCATGTCAAGCAAGGGATAACCACAAACCACTGCCTGGAAGAGATCAGGTCGTTGTGTCATGGCGGCGCCTACCAGTAAACCTCCGTTACTGCGCCCCACAATAGCCAACCGTGAAGGACTGGTATATTTTTTTTTAATAAGCCATTGAGCTGCAGCAATAAAGTCATCAAAAACATTTTGCTTTTTATGCAACATGCCAGCCCGATGCCATTTCTCGCCGAATTCCCCCCCACCCCGCAGGGAAGGCAGCGCAAAAATTCCGCCATTTTCAAGCCAGGCCAGAATTTTAACCTGAAATCGGGGAGTTATGCTGAGATTGAAGCCTCCATAGCCGTTCAGCATGACGGGATTGTTGCCATTCAGCTCTATGTTTTTATTATGAACCAGAAACATGGGAATGCTGGTTCCGTCTTTAGATTTATACCAGGCCTGTTTTACCGTAAAATTTTCCTTGTCTATGTCAATTTCCTTCCTGTGCCAGATGCTCAGTTTTTCATTGTTGAAATCATATTTATAAATTGTATCTGGAATATAAAAAGAATGATAGGAAAAATAGAACTCGCTTCCATTTTGTTTACCCCAGAGAGAATTGACCGAGCCCGGATCGGGAAGCTCAATGTTTTTTATAAATGAGCCATCCAACATGAAAATTGATATTTTTGAGCTTGCCATATACGAGTAGTTAATAACTATTCTATTATTGATAATGGCAAAACTTTCTATAATTTTTTCAGTTTCAGGTATAATTTCTTTCCAGCTTTCCCGTGAAGGGTTTTTAAGGTCTATGGCAATAATCCTTTTATTTGAAGCTTTCCAGTTGGTCTGTAAAAACAAGACGTCATTAAAAACTGTCCCTTCAAACCGGGCGTCCATCCCTGGTACAATTTCCTGAATGTCACCTTCACCGGAAATATTCTGTACATAAACCCGGGAATTAACCGCGCCCTGAAAAACCAGATAAATCAGATACTTTTTATCCTGTGAAATATGGCTGTAAACAAGGTTGCCCGGTTCCAGCCCTTCTCCAAAAACTACAGTGTCATCTTTTTGCTCTGTACCAAAACGATGGATGCAGGTTCTTCCCACCCCATTATTAAATGTCGAGTAACAAACATTTTTCTTGCCTGCGTCTATATCCACCCCGACATAAAAGGACCGGGAAAGTTCTTCAGAAATTAATTCCCCGGTGTCCACATTTAAAAAACGGACTGTTGTTTCGTCTTCTCCTCCCCTTCTGACTGAAAACGCCATAAATTTGCCGTCATCTGTAATTTCCAATATGGAAACACTGCTTAAAGCTTCAGGACCAAATTCTAACGGATCAACCAGTAATCTCTCATTATGGTTTTCTTTAACATAAATTTTGAAATGTTTGTCACCTGCCCTTTTCTTTCTGTAGAATTGGCGGTTGCCATATTTACGGGGGATAGTCACTTCCTCTGTATCCAACATTTCAATCAAGCGTTTTTTTATATCAGCTTTTGAGGGAAGTTGATTCATAATCTTTTCTGTATATTTATTCTGTTGTTCAATCCATTTTCTTGTTCGCTGAGAGGCACCTTCTTCCAGCCAACGATATGGATCAATTATCTCATAACCATGGATCTTTTCTTTTACTGGAATTTCTTCAGTATAAGGCGGTTTCAAATTATAACTTAATGCTGCTGTCAGAATTGGTGGCATATGAAAAGAGTTCATTAATCAAGATCCTCCCTGAATGTTATAACTGAAATATACAATACAATTGTTATTTAAACCTTTCTATTTTTATAAAAGGTTTTTTTATAGTTTTTCAAAATATAATAACAAACGATTAATTTAACAATTATGACTAAAAACAAGATTTCAGATAATCAGAAAATTAAAAAAATAATATTGATTCCTCTCAGTTTTGCAATTTTTGTACTGCTGTTAAATTCTGCGTTCAGCTTATACAATGTGCAGAAGACTCATCTTGATGAAAAAATAAAAGTTCATCAGAAAGATGTTGAAAAGACCCTTGAATTGGAATTAGCCCAGGAAGCAACACTTCTGACCAGCATTCTGGATTTTCTGGAAGAGGAAAGGGAATTAAAGCAAGCCTGGTTTCAAGACAATCGCAGCGCTCTTATTTTATCCTCCAATGATTACTTTGAAGATTTAAAGGAAAAATACGAGGTTTCTCACTTTTATTTTATAAATACCCAGGGAATATGCATATTGAGAGTTCACAACCCAGAACTATACGGAGATAAGATAGAACATTCAGTATTAAGGCGGGCGATAGAAACAAAAACCACTGCCAGAGGGCTGGTAATGGCATCCAACGGCAAGTTCACCCTGAGAATTGTAAGGCCCTGGTATATTGACAACAAGCTGGTGGGTTATCTTGAAGTCGGCAAGGAAATTGAAACCACCTTTGAAAAAATTACAGAAGCCCTTGATATAAACCTGATTCTTACCATAGAAAAAAAGTATATTGATAAGAGACTCTGGCAGAAAACCTCGGGGCGTTATCTCGAGCATTCGGAATGGGAAGAATATGAAGATTATGTAATTTTCCAGAGTTCAACATTAAATTTATCTCCAGAAATTATGAAAGCAATGAAATCGAACTTTGAGTTGGCGCCCAGGGAACTGTACAAATTCACCAGTAATGGAAAGTATTATTCCAGTGGAATAATCGACTTCGATATTTTCAGGGAAGATTTAAGGGGCAATATAGTAATTTTCAGTAATATTACCCGCGAAATGACTGCATTCAATGCTTTTGTGCTGCAGATTGTGATAGTTTCTTTACTGGTAGGAATTGTCCTGATACTATCTTTTAACAGCTACCTTAACCAGGTTGAAAAGAAAATAACTGATACCAATGTCGAATTAAAGGAGAAGATATTTGAGAAGGACAAAGCCCGGAAAGCCTCTGTTGTAAGCGAAAAAAAATTCAAGGGTATTTTTACAAATGCGGCAGTGGGAATAATTCTTCTGGATAAAAAAGGTAATTTTCTTAATTTTAATGACAGTTGGCAACAGATGATTGGTTATTCCACTTATGAGCTGGGAAGAGAAAACATTGAAAACATAACCTATGGTGAAGATAAAAAAATTGTAAAGGAAATACTGACCAAAGTTCCTGGAAAAGATATACAGAATTACCGAACAGAAATCAGGTTGAAGCGTAAAGACAACAGCATTATCTGGGTAGATCTTACCGCATCTTCAATAGCAGATGGAGAAAACGAAAACGAGGCAATTGTGCTGGGAGGCATTGATATCACAGCTACAAAGAATTTTGAAGAAAATTTGAGAAATGCCAAAGAAGCAGCAGAATCTGCCAATATGGCCAAGAGCGAATTTCTGGCAAACATGAGCCATGAGATTCGAACCCCCATGAACGGAATTATAGGAATGACCGAATTAATGGAAACCACAAAATTGAATGAGGAGCAAAAGAAGTATTTGGAAACCATAAAGAATTCCGCCGAATCTTTGTTATCCATCATAAATGATATTCTGGATTATTCAAAAATTGAGGCTGGAAAAATCGAGATTGAATCTATTCCTATGGAAGTGAGGCGCCTTGTGGAAGATGTCTGTTCCAGCCTGGCGATTAATTCCCAGGATAAGGATGTGGCGATGCTTTGCCATATAGGAAACCAGGTTCCCAGCCAGGTGCTGGGAGATCCTCTCCGCCTGCGCCAGGTTTTAATAAACCTTATTGGAAACTCCATAAAATTTACAGATAAAGGGGAAATACTGGTGGAAGTGGTTCAGGAAACCGAAACTTCCAGCGAAACTGTCTTACATTTTTCAATATGCGATACGGGAATTGGTATAAGCGAGGAAAAACTGGATAAAATATTTGAAAAGTTCACTCAGGCTGATGGCTCTATCACCAGAAAATATGGTGGGACTGGGCTTGGGACATCAATTTCTAAAAATCTTGTTGAACTGATGAATGGAAAAATCTGGGCTGAAAGCCAACCTGGCAGAGGCAGCGTGTTTCATTTCAATATCCCTTTTAAAAAAATTACTGGTGTCCAGGAAAAAGAACTTATAATACCCAGAGAACTCCAAAACAAGAAAATTCTGGTTATTGATGAAAACGATACCAGCAGACAAATTTTAAAAGAACTTATGGAAAGAATTCATCTTAACAGGTTTGACTTTATCAATGCAAAAGATGTTTTAAAAACCGGACTTAAAGAAATTCACAGGAAAAAACATTTTGATCTGGTAATAATTAATGACAACATAATAGAAAAGCAATTTTCAAAAATTCTGGATGACCTATTCATGGGTGGCTCCCAGGTTTTGCCTTTTAAAGTTATCTATCTTTCCCGAATAAAAAACAGAACAAAACTTCAACGACTTATAAATAAGAATGAAATCATTATTACTAAACCCATTACATTATCGGAATTTGTTAATTCCATCGCCAAAGCCTTCGGGTATAATGAAATAATCCCGCGAGAAGGAAAATTCAATGAACTGGGCGCATCGGCCAGGCCTAAAACAGTTAATTTGAACATTCTTGTTGCCGAAGACAACAAGGTTAATGCTGAATTGCTCGCAATATGGCTGAAAAAGATGGGGCACAATTATACCCTTGCAGAAAACGGGAGCGAGGTTCTCGAATTATTAAAAAATCAGGATTTCGATCTAATTTTTATGGATGTTCAGATGCCCGAATTAAACGGGCTGGAAACCACAGAAAAGATCCGGGAGCAGGAAAAAGGAACAGGCATCCATAGAAAAATAGTTGCATTGACCGCCAGGGCAATGAGAGGTGATAAGGAACTATGCAGGAAAGCTGGTATGGATGATTATCTTTCCAAACCTCTTAAATACAAAGAACTGGTAAGAGTCCTGGATAAATTCTCTCCGGAACCTATAGAAACTGAACCCGGTGAGCGGATGATGGAATCGCAGATTAATAAAATTATTGAAACCATGGGTGGAGAATTAGATGTAACTCAGGTTATTATTAAACTTTTCCTGGAAAACTACCCGGAAAGAATTGAAGAAATAGAAAATGGCATACAAAACAACCAGCCCGACCAGGTTCGAATGAATGCCCACAACCTGAAAGGCTCCCTGGGATATCTCTCATCAAAGAAGGCGATTGATTTAGCCCAGAAACTCGAAAATGCAGGAGAAACAAAAAAGCTGGACACTGCAGCCCAGCTTCTGGAGCAACTTAAAACAGAAATAGAATTTATGAAACCTGTTTTGGAAAAAATATTAAGCCTGCAGGACTCCAAGAGAGAACTTAACCTTTAACACATTCCTTAAAATATTGGTAATGTCGGCAATAAGACAGGAAGAAACCCTTTGCAGTGGATGGGTTTAAAAAACATTTTATTGTATGTATTTTGTTTTGTAAAAAATGAGGGATTGACATTAAAATCCACCTTAATCATTATTCTATACTCTTCCCCAAAAAACATACATGAATCAGTAGCTAATTTTGCATATTGATCAGTAGTTTCGCATTTTCTATGCCACATGTTTTAATGCCTGTTTTCGGCTTTTCA
>CAZSLZ010000117.1:0-10886 GCA_964607865.1 uncultured bacterium | reverse complement strand
TTAAGTGCAGATTCAGCCCAGGATGAAATACACATCCTGGGCTATTTTATTGATCCCGATAACAGATAACTTCAGGTTGAAGACGAAAAAGTCCGTAGTGAACGAGCCAACAGAATATTTCATATGGTTGAAAAAATGAACCTTGATGGAAAAAAAATGGATATGGCATCAGTGGAAAAATTCTCCAGGGGTGAATCTCTGGGAAGGCCCCATCTGGCTCATGCAATGGTTGAAAAGGGCCTGGTTAAGGATTTTACCCAGGCGTTCGACATATATTTAAGAAGCGGGGCAAAATATTATGTTCCCAGGGCAAAAATGGGCATTCCCGGTTCCATCAATCTTATCCGGGAGGCCGGCGGAGTTCCTGTCCTGGCTCATCCTGGCCTAATTAAAAACTTCAAACTTCATTGGCCCAGAATTTTAAGCTCCGGAATCATGGGTATAGAAGCTTACTACCCTCAACACAGCCTGGCTCAGATTTCCTATTTTATTCAGCTGGCAAAAGAAAATAACCTGGTGGTTACCGCTGGTACCGATTATCATGGAATTAAGGTTAATGGCATAAAAAAACCGGGCTACCCTGTTTCGATGAAAGTATTCAACGACTTTTTCAGTTTTTGCAAAAAAAATGTCCGGGTGGTATAATTAACCATATATTGTTGATGGAGTTGTTATTTTTTGATGAATAAGAATTCAATTTTAAGAGAGCCTTTAAAAATCGAGTGCAATTTTGACGGTTTCGATGATACTATTGCCCGGTTGAAAGAAATGGGGGTTACCTTCATCACCCTGTCGGCTGACGTCCTGGATAATGCAGAAGTTGAACTGAATTATTTTTTTCAGGTAGATTCCCGAACAATTGTAATAAATGTTACTACTAATGAAAAAACCATACCTTCATTATATTCAAAATTCCAGAAATCTGATTTTATAGAAAGAGAAATAAACAACATTTTTGGAATTAAATTTCTGGGGCATCCTAATTTGGAAAGGATCACCAGCAACAACCGTTGATTTTCAGGAGGAAGTTATGAAATTTGGCCGGTTTCCCATAATGTTTTTATTAATTTTTTCTTTTCTGATTATTCCTGTTTTTTCTCAAGTTCACGATAAGAGAATCAGAAAGGCCCAGGTTTATATTCAGGGCGGAAACTATGAAGAAGCGAAATCGCTGCTGGAAAAAGTCATCAAGGTAGATAAACAGAATTGCGATGTTTTATACCTGCTTGGGCTGGTCTATATGAATACCGATGAAAAAGACAAGGCTGAAGAATTTTTTAAAAAATGTATAAACATTAATAAGAAAGTTAAACACCCTTATATATATCTTGCTTCTTTATACTCGGAGCAGGGTAAATACAAGGAAGCTGAAGAAACCCTGGACCAGTTCATGATTAAACACCCTGAAAGCCCCCTGGGCCCCTATGCCAAAGGTGTGTTGTTTTATATGCAAAAAGATGTGCCCAAGGCAACTGAATTTTTCTCTCAAACCATTGTAAAAGAAAAAAACTTCGTTCATGCCTATGCAAACCTGGGTTATATATATTACAACGAAAAAAAATACGATGAAGCCTTTCAGCATTTCTACCAGGCTTCCCTGATTGATGAAAAAAATCCTGAATTTCCTTTTGCAATGGGTTGGCTGGAAATGGACCGGGGCAAAAATGTAGAGGCAATGAGATATTTCAACATCGCCTCGAAAATCAACCCTCCCACAGTTTATTCAGCTTTGGAAAAAGCTTTCCTGGCTATGAATGAAAACAGGGGGGAAGATGCCATGGCAGCTGTTAACGAAGCGTTGGTAATGAACGAAAACTTTGCCAAAGCCAAAGTTTTGAAAGCCAGGATGTTGTTGAAAAATGGAAATGTGAAAGACGCCAGTGAAATCGTGCAGGAGTTGTTGAAAAGCGACCCTTTGGATAGAGATGCCCTGGAGTTGGAAGAAAAGATAAAACCTTTATTGGAAAAAGAAAAAGCAGAAACTGAAGAAAATATGGAAACCGATAAAGAGAAAAGCGAGGATGTTTCCAGCAGCGAAGAAAAAACCAAAGATGGGAAAGAAACAGTTCCTGAAGATTCAACCGAAATCGATGTAGAATCGACAGAGAAAAAAGAATAAATATATTAGTAAAGAAAATTTTGTTTATTTAAGTAAAATTTATGTAAACCGGTAAAATGCATGGTGAAACCCCAAAAAACCAGAGGTAGAAACAAGTATCTAAGCAGAAATATCAAATAGGGAATTATAATTGCCGGTTTTACATAGCCGGATCGGCAAAACCAGATCATAACCATGACAAATGTTACAGAAACGATAATTACAGTAATTTTCTGGGTTTGGCTTACACTTTCCGTTTTTTTGTAAGTGAGGAATTCTTTCAGTCTTAACAGGTATTTTTCCAAAGTTTCTCCTGTCAGCCCGCCATGTTTTATTTCTATTGCGAACCAACCCAGAGCTAAAATCATCAACCCATGAATAATGCCGGGCAGAAACCTGGCAATATAAGCAATCGATGACTGGCTTATGGTGCAGAAGGTAACAAAATAGCTGAAATATATATATCCAGGAAAACCCTGGATGAAACCTTGATATTTCTGGTATAAAGGTATTGAAAAAAGGAACTGTATCAGTATAAATCCCGCCAGGAATATTAAAAATACCGATACCAGTTTTAAGAAACCTGAAGTGAACAGGCCGAAACTTTCTTCATTTTCTGCTTTTCTGGAACAGAAATTGCCGGTTAACCCGGCCAGAAACAGAAGAAAGAATGCCCTGAAACCAAAAACCGGGTTGACGGATTCAGAATAAAAAAGAATGAAGAAAACAACCATGGCCAGCAACCAGATTAATCTGCCATAATCCCTGCTGAACAAAGTAGTGGAAACCAGAGTGAGAATAATGAAACTGCTTATAATAAAGAAAAAGACAGATAAATAATACCAGGGGTAATAGAGCGGCAACTGGCTGAGTGGAAGCTGGAAAGCTCTGTCAAACCAGTTCAGTGTCCTCTGAATAATATATGGGTCGTTTTTTTCTGAAGCATGATTGGAGTAGGGGGCAATGAACCAGCCCAGGGCGGTGTTTTCTTGAAAACTGCCAATGCGGTAGCCGGGTTCGGTGGCAAGATGGGGCTCGAAAGTTGCCACACCCATTTTGATTTTTTCCGGCCCGTTCAGGTCATCGTAAAGTCCGGTTCCTATTAACAGGTTGTTGGGGCGGATTATAAGTTCTCCTCCGGCATAATATCCCACTGCCACGGAAGCAAGGACCGAGCTGTCAAAGTATGAACGTTTCAAAGCTGGTACCACTCCAAAAGAATGGGCAAAAAAAGCTTTCCGGGTGAGATCCGTTTCAGGGGAATTTTTTTCCAGATACCGGTTGGCTTCAATAATCACATTATAATTATGCCTTCCATCTTCCCGGGGCAAAAAAAGAGCGCAGGAAGCATAGTTCCTGCGGGCCAATTCCCTTGCCAGATGGTCATACCTTTCTGCCGGAGTGTTTATGCCCGGTAGTAAAAATATAAGAGGGTACTTTTCTGGCTGGTTCTCTTCGGCGCCCGAGGGAAGATAGATAATTCCGTAAGCAGTGGTTTGTCCTGCCGGAAAGGAAATATGGCTTACCCTGGCAGGATAAGAGGTACTGATTATACCCCCAGCTGAAATCAAAAGTACAAAAATTGACACAATTATTAAAATCTTTTTTTTCTTCAAAGTATTGGTTCGCTTCCTTATTCTGAAGTTTAGTTATTAGATCAGCTTCATTTTTTTTCCTTTAAAGAATGAAAAAATTGTGTAAAGGAAAAAAAGAAGGAAAACTTAAATTAACTGTATGAAAAAACCAAAGATAAACAGAATAATTTTCTGGGTATATTTAATAATCATAACTGCTGTTTCTCTGTATCCGTTGTCTGAGCATCCTTTGACCCGAAATGACAAGCTCAACCACATAATTGCCTACCTTGTATTTGCAGTTTTGTTTTATCTTGCATTTGGGGAAAACAATTGGAAGGTTATTATATGGGGGGCTGTTTACGGACTGGGAATTGAAATAATGCAGGGTTTTTTCCCTTTTCGAACCTTCGATCCTTACGACCTGTTGTCCAATATGGCGGGAATCCTGGCAGGAATGGGTATTATTCAATTATATTTGAGAGTAAAAAAAGAATAAATTTCAAATCAATACTTATTTGTTTGTAAATAAATATGTGCAAAAAAAGAAGCCTTTGCAGGCTTTCTTACACCGAATGATGGTGGATTTTATAGTATTTTACTGACTCATAGATAACCAGTAGTATCGCGGAAAGAGCGACTACTATAAAAGCAGGGGTTGAAACAAAGTTTGAATTCCGGGAAAAAAGTTGTGATATTCTAAGGTTGAATTCGTTCATGTACTTCATAATGTGACTATCAATCTTATTAATAAGAATTTCACATTCGGAATAAATCATGATTTTGGCAAACCAGATTCGAATGTTTTGAAAAATGTTAAAAAACCACATTTGTATCGCCTCCTTGGTTGAGAACTTCTTTCGGCGACAGTGGATGTCTTAATCGAGTCAGAGTCGATAAGAATGAATTTAGTTGGAAGAGGATTCAAAGTTTGGGTCGTTTATTCAGCCCTACTTATATTATATCATAAAAGTGGAAAAAATCATGCATTATCCAAGTTCTGTGCCACAATAACCCCCATGTATTTGATGTTATTCTGGGGGTAAAAGTTTCAAAACTAAAATAAGATGTTGGGTTTTTAAGGGTTGACAAAGAATCATGAACTCTTAATTGTCAATTCTATTATAATTAGCAAAACCTGTATATGAAGAAGGATTTCGCAATTTCTTCCGAAACCTTAAGTTTAGCTCTGAAATTTTTTTCAGGCAATAAATATTAAAAGGAGTGGTATGGAAATGGGAGGTTTTGAACTTTTTATAGCGGGGTTTGGTGCTTTAGTAGCCTTCATTATCTTCTGGAAAATCCTCAACCTGTTCAAACGTTGCCCATCAGATAAGATTCTGGTGATCTTCGGAAAAGTGGGACAGGATGAAGAAGGAGGAATAAGATCTGCCCGGACGATTCATGGCGGCGGCGCCATTGTATGGCCAATTGTTCAGGATTATATGTATCTTGATCTGGCTCCGATCACCATCGATATTCCCCTTAAATCGGCTCTGTCCAAGCAGAATATTCGTATCAATGTGCCTTCAACTTTTACCGTGGGTATAACCACTGATCCGGAAATTATGCAGAATGCAGCTGAGAGGCTTCTGGGCCTTGGTTATGAACAGATAAAGGATCTGGCCAAGGATGTTATTTTCGGCCAGCTACGTGTGGTTATTGCCACAATGGACATCGAGGAAATTAACGCAGACCGGGATAAATTCCTGGCTAACGTTATGAACAATGTGGACTCGGAATTAAAGAAGATAGGCTTAAAACTGATCAACGTTAACATTACCGATATTACCGACGAATCAGGTTACATTGATGCTCTGGGCCAGGAAGCTGCCGCTGGGGCCATAAACGAAGCAAAAATTCGTGTAGCTGAGAAGAACAGGGATGGCGCAGTGGGCCAATCTGAAGCCAAGAAGGATGAGCGTATCAGGGTTTCCAACGCTAATGCACTTGCGGTCGAAGGTGAAAACCTTTCGAAAATTAAAGTAGCTGATTCTGAAGCCACCCGGCGTGAAAGAATAGCGGAAGCTGAGCGCAAGGCATCGGCTGCAGAAAAGGTTCAATCTGCCCAGGCTCTGGAAGAAGCTTATGCCGCAGAGCAGCAGGCTGAGCTTGCCCGTGCCGAGAAAAACCGCGCCAGCCGAAAAGCGGATGAGATTGTACCTGCTGAAATTCAGAAACAGAAAGTGGAAATTGCTGCGGAAGCTGAGGCAGAAAAGATTCGCCGTATTGCCAAGGGCGACTCTGATGCGACTTACTACAAACTGGCTGCACAGGCAAAAGGTAACCTTGAAATTCTGACCAAACAGGCAGAAGGCCTCAAGGAAATTGTCAAGGCTGCCGGTGATGATGCTCAGAAGGCTGCCATGCTGATGATTGTTGACAAACTGCCCGAACTGGTTAAGACTCAGGTTGAAGCCATCAAGGGTATTAATATTGACAAGGTAACAGTATGGGATTCAGGTGGAGATGGAAAGTCTGCCACGTCCACCGCTAATTTTATTTCCGGGATGATGAAATCGGTGCCTCCTCTGAAGGACCTGTTCAATCTGGCAGGGCTGGAGTTGCCCCAGTATCTGGGAAAAGCCAAATCCGAGGGAGAATATGATTTCTCCACTGCGCCGGATGTGAGCGCTGAAGGCCAGAAAAACTATCAGCAAGCCTTGAAACAATATCATGAACAACTGAAACAATCACAGAAACCAGAAAAATAGTTCTAAAAAAGACGAGGGAGAATTTTTCTCCCTCGTTTTTATGTACGGGAAGAAGATGTGTATATTAATGGGAATGATGAAAATAAGGTGTACAAGTTGCGGTGAATCGGAAAATTTCTGCAGGGTAGAGGAAGGTGTTTCCAGGTTTACCATGGATATGAGCGGAAAGAATGAACCTACTGAGAAGAAGATGGCGAAGCTTATCTGCCAATGCGGGAGTTCCACATGGGTGGGAGAAAAACTTTACCAGCGGGCCTTACGGGAAGGCCATAGTTTTGAAGAATGATTATTTTGAATAGAGCCCCTTTTTGACAGCAATGGAATAAAGAACTGATTTGACCATGAAAGGTGTCATCCAGGGGTGTTTGGAGAGAATAAGAGCGATGATTCCTGTAAGGTGAGGAGCTGCGAAACTATTGCCTGTGCAGGTTTCATAACTATGGTTCAGCCAGGGGAGCTTGACATCTACTCCTTTTATAAGAAATTCCACAGGGGGATTGGCAGAGAAGTAGAAATCGAAAGGATCCTGGTTGTAAATTGCCTTAACTCCTATTATAGAGGAAAATACAGCTGGAAAACTGGGGGTGGGGGAGTTGTTCTGGGCTGCCACGATGAGGAGTTTCTTAAAGTAGGCTGAATCAGTGAGTTGCTGAAGAGCTGAATAATACTTGCTTTTGGTGGTTCCCAGGGAAAGGTTGACCAGGTTTACATTATTTTCCAGTGCCCATTTTAACCCCGAAATAAAAATATCTCCGGTACTACGCAGGTTGCTTCCGAGGACTTTTACGCTGTAAATTTCCGCATCGGGCGCAATTTCGTGAATAACTCCGGCGCAAGCGGTTCCGTGGCCGAAAGAATCGGTGAAATCGGATTTCACCACTTTAATCTCTTCGTTTTTTCTTAACAGCTTCACGCTTTTTTTAACGCAATTACCCAGAACCGGGTGGGTTACATCGACTCCGCTGTCGATGACGGCAATTTTAATACCTTTTCCTGTTGCTCCGCCCCAGGCCCATTCAGGAGTAATCTCTTCAAAGGGAGTACCATATAAAAATTGTTCTTTGTTTATTTCTTCCTGGTTCATTTTCAATACTTTTTATACATTTCAACGTGTTTTAACAAAAGAGGAATTTCACTGATTCCAGAGAAATTCCTTCAAAACTGATAAATTGGGGAAAAGATGAGTGACAATAAAGAAGAACTGGTAGAACAACTTCAAGAGTTGAAGCAGGAAAACCACAGGCTACGCCAGGAAAACAAAAAAATACTTCAGGGGCTGGAAAAGAAGTTATTTGGAAATAACGTTAAAAAATCATTGTATTTTCTCGAAACTACAAAGATAATCAACTCGGTTCAGAACTGGGAGCAGGCCGTCAGGCTTTTTCTGGAAATGACCTGCAAAATAGTCCATTCTGAAGCGGCCTCGCTGATTTTATATGATTGGAAAACTGATGAACTTTATTTTGAAGAGGCAGTGGGTGAGAAAGCCCGGGAAGTAAAAAAATTCAGGATGAAACCCTACGAGGGCATTGCCGGTTACTGTTTCACCACAGGCACGGCCCTGGCTATCGCCGATGTCACCAAGGATGCCCGCCATAAAAAAGAAATTGTAGAAGAACTCAACATGAAACAAAAGGCGCTCATGGCTGCCCCACTGATTTATCAACAGGAAGTTATCGGGGTAATGGAAACGGTCAACAGAGACGGCGGGGGGACCTTCACAGCTGGAGAACTGGAGCTACTTACCAGCATTGCCAATTTTGCATCTATTTTTCTGAATAAATCCCGGTTGTTTTCAAGCCTGTATTCTTTATTTCTGTTAATTTTAAAGGAAATTGCCCTGAACGAAAAATTGGAGGATTTCACTGCCAGAGATTTTGTGGAATTATCCAGAAAACTCGAAGAAGACTACCTTGCCAGTGAAGATTTCAGCGAAACAACGGGCCTGGCAGCCCTGGTAAGGGAAATTTCCGCCACCGGCCCCGAGGAAACCCGGCTGGTAAGAACTATACTTAAGGATTTTCGAAATTATCTCAAAGAAAAAGGTTTGTTGGACAAGAAAAACTTGGATTCAGACTTCACTTTTGATTATTAAGGCAGGTTGATAACTTGGTTTACGTACTTTTTGCTATAGGTTTTATTCTTTTAATTAAGGGCGCCGATTTTTTAATTGACGGTTCGTCTTCGCTGGCAAAGAAGTTCGGAATCTCAAGCCTTATTGTGGGGCTGACAGTGGTGGCATTTGGAACCTCATTACCAGAATTGATTGTTAACGTTTTGTCGGCTTTAAAAGGCGAAGGCAGCGCTGATATTGCCCTGGGTAATGTTCTGGGTAGTAATATTGCCAATATATTGTTAATTATGGGGATAACCGCAACCATATACCCCCTGGACGTAAAAGTTTCTACCGCCTGGAAGGAAATACCCTTCAGCCTTTTTGCTGTTCTGGTTTTATTGGTTATGGCAAATGATGTCGTAATCGACGGGCTTTCACGCTCGGTTCTTACCCGCAGCGATGGCATTATTCTTTTGTGTTTCTTTGGTTTCTTTCTTTATTACATTATAGAGCTGGCATTGAAACACCAGGATGAATTGCCACTGGTTCCCCACGGCGAGAGAGAAAAAGCTGTGCTTAAACCCGCAGAAGGCGAGGCGGTCGGTATTTCCGAAACCGGTGAAAAAATTGATACTGAAGAAGCAGATACTAAAGAAACACTTGATAAAGAATCAAAAGATAAAGAAAAGAAAAATGGAAAAGAACCCCTTCTGCCTGTATGGAAATGTGTTTTTTTTATATTTTTGGGGGTTGTTTGCCTCTTTTTCGGCGGCCGCTGGGTTGTGGACGGCGCAGTGGAGATCGCTGAGATATTCAAACTGTCCAAGTTTCTAATCTCGGCAACAATAATTGCAATAGGGACCTCATTACCAGAACTCGTTACCTCTATTATGGCTGCCATAAAAAAGGAGCCGGATCTCTCGGTGGGCAATATTATCGGCTCCAACATTTTTAATACACTGCTGGTGTTGGGCGTGGGCTGTACCGTTGGTTCCATTCCTGTGGAAGCCCGTATAAATAACGATATAATTTTTGTAATAATTATAACCTTGATTCTATTTCTGTATCTTTTCCTGGGTAAGAGTTACAAGCTGGAAAGATGGCAGGGCATCAGCTTTGTGGTTTTATATGTTTTGTATATAATCTATATAATTATGAGAGATAAAGCTTTGGTTGCAGTGGTAGTTTGAAAATTTTTACCTTGAAAAACAGAAAAATATTTGATATAATAAATATATAAAGAAATATAAAAAATTACAATTAAATAGGGGGAAGTGTTATGAAAAGTAAGGGGTTCACCCTTATTGAGTTGATGATTGTTATCGCAATCATTGCAATTCTGGCTTCTATTATTATTCCCAACATTTCCAGAGCCCGGGCACGGGCCCAACTTACCACATGCATGGCCAACCAGAAATCTCTAATTACTGTATTAACCATGTGGGTTACAGATCATCCCGGCCGGGAAGACGAATTCAGCGGAGGCCGTCTGGCTGGAACCAATCATAGTCTTTGTCCCGATTATGTAGGATTGGCTCCGACCTGTCCAGCTTCAGGTAACTATTACTACGCCTGTGTAAACAGTTGTAATGATGGCGAAAGGTTCCGCCTGCACACCGATGATGACAGTCCTGGTGTCCATAAGATTATTAATCCTGACTTATGCTGTTATTTTGGTTATACAGTGCAGAGCTGCCCGGATGATTCTTATCAGGGCTGGTGTAGTGGAACCAATGGCTGGATAGAAATAGACTAATAATAAACCATTCATTTGTCAGAAATGAGAGTTTTTTTATTATTTTTCTAATTTGCTATATATTTTAAAAATTTCATCGGCCATATTTTTTGCTCCACCGGGTGGCCCCAGCCTTTCTCTGCCTATTCTTGACATCAGCTGGTATTTATGGGAGTCTTCCAGTATCTCCAGGGTTTCATCAGCAATAGCCCGGCTGTCTCTTCTGACCACCGAAAGGGAATTTCCTAGCAACCCTTTTTGCCTTGCCCTGTACCAGCCTGATTTTTTCTTTCCTCCTGAGTCGAAGGCTATAGTGGGTTTGCCCAGCCCCACTGCCTGTTCGTTGCCGGTACCCGCCTGGCCTATGACCAGTCTGGCCTTGTGAATGGCATCGCCGAACCTGCCTCGCACCAGAAGAACTTCTACAGGGCCTTTCCTGATTATTCCCATCAGGCCTTTATCATTTTTTTTCTCTATCAGTTCAAAATCTCTTTTTTTTGAAACTTCAGCCAGTTTTTCAACTTCAATGGAACCTGCCAAGGGGGCAACATAGGCGAAATGTTTATCTCTGTTTTCAATTATTTCCAGGGCTTCCAGAATTATGGGGAAATCTGAATAGGCAAAATCCCGGCTGCCGGGAAGTATGGCAATTATTTCCTGATTTTCGGGAATTTCAAATCGGTAGCCGGTAATGTCCAGACAATCCATC
>CAZSLZ010000116.1:0-11279 GCA_964607865.1 uncultured bacterium | reverse complement strand
ACGTGAATTACAGTAAAAAACGTAAAGAAAAAATCCTGAAAAAGATGATGCCACCCAATGAAACAAACTCATTACGATTCAACCTTCCTGACTTTGCCCCAGCCATCATATTCAGGCTCTGGCGGTTCTGCGTATGCTGAACATAACCTTCTGAGGCCTTTTAATTGTTTATCAGGTTTCTAATCCACCACATAAGATCACCCCTTGAAAAAATTTTATATTAGAACCATTATCCCATGTTTATAATAGTAAAAGAAAGCAAAAAATGTTAGTAATTTACAACCCTTATTAATTAAATTTGTTTCAAATTGTAAAATTATTGTAAACTTTTTAAATAGATGACAAGATTCAGTTAATATATTTTTTGCATGGAAAAGGAAATAGCCCTCTGATAATTAATTGTTACCAATAATAAATTTAGAGGGTATAATGGCGGACCGACAAAACAGAATGAAGAAAACACCGGGGTTGGAATTGCTGATTACCTTAACAGCATTATTGACGATCTTTACAGTATTAATCAATCGGTAGAGGATGAAACTGAAAAGCAGGAAGATTAATTATGACCAGGCTTTTCAACAGCTTGACGAAATAGCTGCAGAACTCCAGCAGGACATAAAAACAGTGGAACAGGAAGAAACCACGGAAAATTTGGATGAAATAACCAAAGATATTACCCAGAAATTGTTGGATGGACAGCATGCATACATGGAAACTGTGGATTGCTTGATAGAATTTATCAATAATGAAGACCCGGAGTTATTAAAACATGCCCGGCAGGCAATGTTTGACGCAGAAATGATTTTACGCCGGGGCGATGATTTAAACCAGGATTTGGCCGAGCTTTTTGAAGCTCAGGGATTTCAGGTTTAGGAGGAATTATGTCAGGATTAACACGAAAAGTACGAATCAAGAAAAGCAGGTTAATTAGCAACGGCCCAAACGCTCAATCATGGGTGGGGTTGGAAATAGAAGAAGAATTTCCAGTGGAAAAAGCGCCCGAGAAAACCCAGGAATTGCTTGATGAGGTGGACATTCTTATAAAAGAGCAGGAACAAAAGGAAAGAGAAATTCAGGAAGAAAAAATGCTTCAAATGCACAGATACTGATCTTCATTTGAAGCATTAATGTATAAAAAAAAGCCCGGTTTACCGAGCTTTTTCTTTAACCTTCCGCACCCAGGGCGCCCAGGTTTTCTTTGATTTTTACAGGAGGTTCGTCATCATCATTGCTGCTTGTATCAAGCATATCAAAACGGTCCTGTTTTTCCCTGCTGTCGGGGAATGCAAGAGAAAGAGGGACAAACAGCAATGTTGATAATGCGATTCCAAATACAGTTTCATCCAGTCCAAAAGGCAACTGGGCTTTCATAAAGATCAGCGCCAGAGTCAGGGTTCCACCGCCGATCATTGCCCATAAAGCTCCGGTGGAGCTGCTTTTCTTCCAGAAATAAGCACCAATTGTAGGCACAAAAAGCCCCGATACCATAAAGGAATAAGCATAAAGAATAGCATTTAACACTGACTGAAGATGGCTTACCATTAAAATTGCAATAACGCCGATAACCAGAGTTACCAGCTGGGACATTTTCATTTTCTTTTTATCTGAAGCATCTTTCATGAAGAATTTTTCGATAAAATCATTGAGAAAATTTCCTGAAGAAGCCATAAGGCAGCTGTCTGCGGTGGACATGATAGCTGAGAAGAATGCGGCAACCACCACACCCCTCAAACCTACAGGTAAAATCTGGGCTATCAGGAGAGGCAAACCGGTTTCGGGCTGAACCGTGGGAAAAAGTACCCTTGCGCACATTCCCAGAAGCACCCCCATAAAAGCCATTAAAGGATATTCCAGAAGGCCGGCCATAAACCATGCCTTTTTGGCGTCCTTCTCATCTTTAAGGGCAAACATACGCTGGTATAAGGTCATTCCAACAAGCCAGATGGGTATAATTGTAATCATCCAGTTTATAAATTTTACCGGGGTTATATTCATAAGAGAAAAATGAGATGCCGGAAGGGCAGCTTTCAAACCCGCAAAACCTCCCACTTCTTTCAATGACAGGGGTATAGCTACAAGAACCAGTCCTCCCAGAAGAACAATCCATTGAACGGTATCGGTATAAATAACTGCCTTCATGCCCCCAAGAACAGTATAACCCACAATAATAACAGCAATAACATAGAGTCCAAACTGCATGGGGTCCCAGCCAAAAGGCGCGCTGGTTATCAGTGTTGAAGACGCCAGCTTGGCCCCAGCCAGTATCTGGCCGCCAGTGAAGCCCATATAACCTATTCCTGAAATCAACGCTGCGGTCAAAGCCACTTTCTCGTTGAATCGGAATCTCAAAAAGTCTGGATAGGTCATCATCTTATGTTTCTTGTCCACAGCTTTAATTCGGGGAATGATAAAAACAGCAGACAGCCAGGCCCCTATCAGTCCGGTAAAAAGCAACCAGCTTCCCGATAAGCCCATCAAAAAGCCGACTCCACCCAGGCCGATGGAGAAGCCGCCGCCTACATCGGTGGCTACAATGGAAATTCCCACATGAGATGGAGACATCTTACGGCCTCCCACATAATAATCTTCAGCGTTCTTGTTTTGAAAATAATAATAAACACCAATCGCAAGTACACCTACCATATAAATTGCAAATACTAAATAATCAAGAAATTGCATAGTTCTTTCCTTTCTAACCAGTATAATAACAGGTTTTTAATTGAACTACCTGCATAAATTATTATACAATGTTAGATATAAATCCTTTTTAGTAAAATTTTAACCTCTTAAAATAAATTTATGTACATAATAAATAAAATATTAATTATTATAATAAATATTGAATATTAGAGAGATTAAAAGAGGGGATGCTTTATTCCCAGCGTTCCCATTCCTTATTGTAGTATTCAAGCAGAATGTGGTTATTGAGGGTGTTTATTCTGGTTTCCACTTCGTCGCTGTCTTTGGAGAAGGCAAAGAGAGCCTTGAAAGTTTGAGGTGTGAGGAATTTTGTGGGGACTGAGATTTTAATTTTATCGGTGGTGATTGCCTGGTCACAGGCCAGGGTAAACCCCCATTCTCCCATGGAGGGGACATAGGCATGCATGGGATAAACGTGTAGTTCCTTTTCCCCCATGGAACGGGGTTTTCCGGCATCTTCGATGGTATGGACAATGCACCAGAAGGTTTCTCTGGCAAACAGGGGCGATGTTGACTGGACGCAAATAACCCCGCCTGTTCCAAGATGTTTTTTCAAGGTTATATAAAAATACCGGGAATATAGTTTGGAAAGGCTTTCATTGTTAGGGTCAGGAAGATCTACGATTATTACCCCGTAGCGTTTATCAATATTTTCAATAAAACGGAACGCATCATCAATTACAATATTGGTTCTGGGGTGGGAAAGGGAGTTATTATTCAGTTTCGAGATCATCGGGTCGGTTTTACATATTTCTACCATTTCCCTGTCAATGTCCACCAGGGTAATCTGTTTCACATCTTCATACTTCAAGACTTCCCTGGCTGCGAGGCCGTCACCGCCGCCGAGAATCAGCACCTCTTCCCGGTTTTGCGCTAATTCCATGGCGGGAATTACCTCACATTCATGGAAGCGGTATTCATCCCAGGAAGAAAATTGGAGGTTTCCATCAAGAAACAGGCGTAAATCATCTTTATAACGGGTCATAACAATCCTCTGGTATTTTGTTTGCCGGCTCAGAATTATCTCGTCATCGTATAGTTTACTTTCAAAAAAGGAAACAAGAGATGTGGAAAAACCCAGCCCCAGGAATAGTAAAAGGGTTACAAAAAAAGTGGCAAAGGTAAGAAGGGGGACTTTTTCCATTTTTTCCTTGAATATAGAGATATTGAAAAAGACAATCACCATGTTAAGAATGGCGTAGAAAAAGGAAGCATGCATCATTCCCAGATGGGGCAGAACCACCAGGGGAAAAATTATGGAAGCCAGCAGGGCTCCGATATAATCGAAGGTCAGAACCCCGGCTACAGAAAACTTGACAGCATCATAATTTTTTAACAAACGAATAAGAATGGGAACTTCGAAGCCAATAAGAGTACCCAGAACCAGGAGCAGGCCATACATGATGATGGAAAAACCTTCGGTAAAACGGTAGGCTGTAAATAGAATGAGCGTTGAATAACCGCCTATAAAGCCGATGATAATTTCAATAACCAGAAAATTAAAAACCAGATTTTTTTCGAATTTTGAAGACAGCCAGGATCCAATGCCCATGGCGAAAAGGAAGATGCCGATAGTAAGAGAGTATTGCAGGACGGCGTTTCCCAGAAAGTAGGAAGAAATAGTAGCGCAAAGCAGTTCATAGGAAATACCGCATATTGAAATAACCAGAGCTGTGGCAAGAATGACGAATTTTGCTCTTTGAGGATTTTCAAGAGTATTTTCTGGTCGATTATTTTCTTCGTTTATTTCTGTTTCTTTTTCCTGGATTAATTCGTTTTCCATAGTAATTTACTTGCCGGATTTAAATCCTCCGCCAATAAAGAAACCTCTTCTTCGATGAGTTGTGCCTGTGGTATAGTGTTTGGAGTCTTTTCTGATATGTCGTTTCTGGGAAACAGGAATTGCCATGGCTCCGCTATGGGCGAAATAAAGGCCCAGGGTGAATATTCCTATCATAAGAACCAGTAAAATCTTACCCCACCAGCCGGTTAACAATTAAATCACATCCTTATTAATAATACCTGGGTTCCGGGTTGGGAACCAGAGAATAGGTTATGAGCCAGAAAAATATAATACTGAATGGATATGCCAGAAGCAGCAGTGATAATGCCCACATCGGCCGGGTATCATATACCTTCTTTCGCAAATCAAGAACAATATTGGGAGTCTTTGGGGAATCATACCCGACCTTAAGTGTATAATCTCCCGATTGCTCCACGGTAAACATAAGTTCTCCTTCTGTATCTGAAGCCTGCCAGTCTCTTCCATGCTCTTCCCAATATTCTTTTTGAATTTCCATTATACTCTGGTTTTCAGCATTCAGCAGTTCATAAGTGAGTATTACCGAGCTGTTGTTCAGCCCTTTTACTTTTGTGTCAAGTTTATAAATTCTATTTTCCGACTCCAGCCTGAGGGGGTTTATAACCACCGCCCCTGCGTTTACCTCAGGAGTGGGCATGGTCGCCCTGGCCCCCATGGTTCCCAGGAAAAAAGCAGCCATTGCCATAAGGATACCAAAGATTATGGCCTGATAAAAAGCTGGGCCTTTTATGACTTTATCTGCAAATAACTGCAGGCCGGTTCTGGGAATTTCATCCTCAGGTTCGGGGGGTTTTCCCAGTTTAAAAGATTTATATATAATTTCCGTTGGTATTTCCTTACCCTGGAAATAATTAATTTCCCTGTCGGTATATTCACAGGAGAAAAATACCTGGCCTTTCCAGGCATCGATATAACCAATAGTTTCGCCAACTTTTGCCTTCCAGGTCAATTCCCCTTCGAAGAATTCAATAGTTGCATTGGACTTATCTTCCACTTCCAATCTATAACCGTCAATTTCAAAATTTGCAGTTACGCTGCAGGGATCAATAGGAACCTTGGGGGTATATTTCTGCATAAGTACAAAAGTTCCGTCGTCTTCAGAAAGCCAGAGGTATTGTCCCGAGCTGGACAGCAAAAGCCATTCATCCCACCATGAAGAATCGAAGCTATCTTTATAGCGGATTCTTCCGATAACCTGATACATGGTTCCATTTATATTACCCTCTGACCCCAACCTCAGAGCTGACAAAGGCAATCTTGGTTTTCCAAATTCTGATGTTAATTTCTGAGTTTCACCGGTTCCCAGGTCGATAGCGGTATCGCAGAAACTGCAAAAAAATGACTTCGACCGGGAAGGGTCTTTCACATCTATCACAGCTCCACAACTGGGACACTTGGTGGTTTCCATTTCAACAATCCTCCCTTTTAACTCTAATTACATTTTCTTCGAGATCGGGTTTATTCCTTTAAAAATTGCCTGTATCCGTATCATAGCATATTTCTATGATTTTATACAATTTTTCCAGGAATTACTGTTTTTTGTTGAAAATAGAAATAAAGAACTGAGGAGATACACTTGGAAGATAAAATCATAATATATTCTGACGGCGCCTGCCTTAAAAATCCCGGGCCGGGAGGCTGGGGAACCCTTATTATAAAGAATGGAAAACATTTTGAATACGGTGGCCATGTGGAAGAAACCACCAATAACATTATGGAGTTGACCGCAGCCCTGGAGGGTCTGAAGAGAGTACAAAATGATGACCAGCCGGTGGTTATTTATACCGACAGCCAATATCTGAAAAAGGGAATCACCCAGTGGGTTCATATATGGAAAATAAATGGCTGGCAGACTGCCAAAAAAGAAGATGTAAAAAATAAGGAACTGTGGATAGAACTGGACAGGCTGAACGAACCCAGAATAAGATGGGAATGGGTAAAAGGGCATGCCGACAACGAATTTAACAACCGGGTTGATACCATAGCTCAATCTTTTGCCCGAAACGAACCTGTGGAGTTATCCCACGGCAGTTTATCTCTGGAAACCGGGAGGAAGAAACCCCGTCCAAAAAAAGTTTATTTGAGCCTGATAGGCCGACAGTTGGCGCGGCATTCCAGTTGGGATAAATGCCAGGCCCGGGTCAATCAGATATCCAATGCGAAATATAAGGCCTGCAAAACTTATGAAGAGGAAATAGCCACAGTAAGAGAATGGGGGCTGCCCGGAAAAGTATTGGAAGAACTCGAGATAGACAGTGATGAACCTGTATCTGTAAAAGAACAGGTGATGGAAAAAAGAAGCATTCTGGTAGGGCTTCCCTTTATTTCCAAGTTTATGGATACCCTGGAAAAAAAGGGTTTTGCCCGCAAAGAAACCCAGAAAGGCGAGGCACTTTTACAGGGCGACGACATTCAAATTGTACTTAACCGTGAAGGTTTATTTGATTTTTTCGGCATAATTAAGGACCAGACTGAAGATTTATTGAACCGGATGAGGCAGGCCGAAGACAAATATACCCAGATGAATATGAGAAACAACATAACACGGTTTCCCGATAAATTCGAGCTATGGCGTAATGTAAATTTCCTGCTTCTATTACACGGGTTTCAGAATAATGACAGCTGGATTTTAACCGAAACCGATAATTATTTTGTAGCACAAAAAAAAGATGAACCCGAATCAAACTTCAGTTTCCGGAAAGAAGAACGGTTTTTTTGGGAAACCCCTCCACCGCAGAATTCTTATGATGAAATCGTGGAGATTGCCACAAACCCGGTAAATGAAAAGAAAACATTGATTCTTACTCTGGATCACGGAAAAAAAATCACGGTTTGCATGGGCCTGTTCAATGAAAAAATTGTAAATATGGCTTTATTGCGAAAGTGGGAATCCCTGAACGAAATTTTCGGCCAGCTGCAACAGGAGGAAACCAAAAGAATAAAGCGTCAGTTATGGGCCCATTTAAAAGGCAGTTTTCATTATAAGGTTCTGGAGCAGGACAACCCCGGTTACCATGAAATTTCAGGTTTCATAAAGGAGAAAATAAAGAAAACGAACAAAGACGACAGCTACACCCTGTTAATTTCACCCCTGGTGGAACCTGATTTACTGGAAACTGAGTTCACACCGGATACCGGGTTTTATCTGGCAATAAAAGAACCTGTAGATTTACTTGAAACCCGCTGTGTGGATTTGATTGATTTTATCACCTGGCTTATAAACCAGGCTCAAAACAGCAAGGAATGATAATGATACCTATTGCCAGTTCCGAAAAGATTAAAAAATTTCCTTATGTCAATATTTTATTAATTCTTGTCAACCTGGGGATATTTATTTATGTATATTTTTACAGCCCCAACCCTGTAAAACTGATTACCGGTTATGGTTTTGTCCCAGTAAAATTCTCTGGGGCTTCCTGGAACCCCCTTATTGATGGACATAAATATCTTTCCTTACTTACAGCAAACTTTCTTCACGCTGATTTTTTTCATATAACCGGCAATTTGCTGTTTCTGTTTGTTTTTGGAAATAATGTAAACGAGAAACTGGGTAACGGCCGTTATCTGGTATTTTTTGTCGTAACAGGAATAATTTCCTTACTGACCCAGGGTTATTCCATGAGAGATTCCGCCAATGTGGTAATAGGCGCCAGCGGCGCCATAGCTGGTGTGATGGGAGGGTTTTATATTCTTTACCCCAGGGCCAGGGTAAAAACATTTTTGCTGGTTTCAATAAAGGAAATATCAGCCCTCTTCTACCTGTTTTTCTGGTTCATATTTAATTTGCTGAGGGGCATTATGCATTTTGAGGGTATTGCCATAGAATCAGTGGCATGGTGGGCGCACATAGGAGGGTTCGTGGCAGGAGCCATCCTGGTTAATCTTTTTATCCCGCATAATTTTCCGGTAAAATCAAAAAAGGGTTAAGCCTGCCTTTTGAATATGACACTGGTTTTAAAACAGGAATTCCCTTTACAGGGTTAAAGTTATTAACCAGCATAGATATTAAATAATAGGGAGGGTTAATTATGCATTCCAGGCCGGGAATTCTGGGTGGGAACCCCATATTTGAGAAACCTTTGCCTTTTGCTTCTCCCACGGTTCCTGATTTCAAGGAAGTTGAAAAAGGTTTTGAATCTATTCTGGAATCGGGAATGTTGACTAAAGGGAAATATTTAGACCAGTTTGAGGAAACTGCCAGAGAAGTACTGGAAGTTCCTCATGCCCTGGGTGTTTCAAACTGTACAATGGGCCTGTTTATGCTGGCAAAAGCCCTGGGACTTACCGGAGAAGTCATTGTGCCTTCTTTTTCATTCATGGCAACATTTCATATAATTGAATTGGCAGGGCTTACCCCGGTTTTTGTGGATTGCGAAAGAGATACCTTCACCCTTGACCTGAACCAGGCAGAATCTGCCATTACAGAAAAAACCTCGGGAATTCTTGGAGTTTGTATTTTTGGAAATCCACCCAACATGAAAGGGTTGAAAAAATTGGCGCGGGATAATAACCTGAAACTAATGATGGACTCTGCCCATTCATTCGGGTCTCTTTTCTATGGGCAACCTATGGGCAGTTTCGGCGACGGCGAAGCATTTTCCGCCTCACCCACCAAACTTCTGGCAGTTGGCGAAGGCGGGCTGGTTACCACCCGCCACGAAAATGTTTATGAATATATTAAAATGTTTCGGGAATATGGCAACAACGGCAGTTATGACTGCGAGATAGCCGGTATCAACGGCCGAATGAGCGAGTTTCACGCTCTTCTGGGGCTTACCCAGCTTCCCAAAATACAGGATCTTGCAGAGAGAAGAAACAAGATTGCCCGTTTTTACATCGAGAGCCTACAAAACATACCCGGCATAGATTTTCAGAAAACAAGGGATGGCTGCCGTTCTTCATATAAGGATTTCGCCATTGTAGTTGATGAAGTTTTATTTGGTATGGATCGCGATCAGCTGGCCCGATGCCTTGAAGCTGAAAATATCAGCACCAAGAAATATTTTTACCCACCAGGGCATAAAATGACAGTGTATCAGAAATATGCTTCGAGATACAACAGGGAAAGTTTTAATAACACTGATTATATATCTGAAAGAATTCTCATACTGCCAATTTATTCCCATATGAATACAGAGCAGGCCACCAGGGTTGTGGAAGCTGTCTCCCGGATATACAAATACAAGGATGAAATTACAAACAAACTTCAATAAATAAAGGAAATACTTTTTAATGAAATTGAGAGAAAAAATTGTCCTGGCAGTTATTGATTTTGTATTGATTTTATTTTCCTATTTACTTGCTGTGCTGGTGCGGTTCGAAGGATGGTTTAATTCAGAGTATATATATGGTTTCGAATGGCTATTCTTAATGACCGCAGGCCTTTGCGTCTTCTTCTTTGCCCGCGCCGGACTTTATTCCAAGCTGTGGAGATATGCAGGCATACAGGAATTAAAGAACATCCTGGTTGCTAATATACTGGGTTATCTTTCCGCCGGCTTCATCACCATTGTTACCGGCGGAGAATACTACTCCCGCAGTATAGTTTTTATTTCCTTCATCCTTGCCTTCCTTTTTACAGGAGGGGTCAGGCTGTTGCTGAGGATTATCCACGAAAGCCTGGCTGTCAGCTCGGGGGGTAGAAAAGTCATAATAGTGGGCGCCAACGACGCCGGCGAAGCAACCCTGAGAACTATATTAAGAACCAGGGACAGCCAGAGAACCCCGGTAGGTTTTATTGATGATGACCCGGCAAAACAAAATACTACAATTCATAATATTCCGGTGCTGGGAAATCTTGAAGACCTGCCTGAAATTATCAGGGAAAGACAGATCCAGGAAATAATTATTGCCTTACCTTCCCCTTCGCTTATTCAAAAAATTATTAAGGAATCAGAAAATTTAAAAGTTGATTTCAAGGTGGTACCCAGGCTCTGCGATATTCTTGAAGGCAAACAGAGTGTCAGCCAGATAAGAAATATTGAGGTTGAAGACCTGCTGGAAAGAGAACCCATTAATATGGACATGGAACCGGTGAAAAATTTTCTGGAAAATAAAACCGTTCTGATAACAGGAGCTGGAGGTTCTATCGGTTCTGAGCTTTGCCGGCAGGTGGTAAGACACAAAATACAGAAATTAATTCTAATGGGCAGAGGTGAAAATTCCATTTATGAAATAGCTGTGGAATTAAGAAACAAAGCAGCTGTTCATTTAATTGAGTTCATTGGCGATATAAAAGATAAAAACCGGATGAAGCACCTTTTTTCAACCCACCAGCCCCAGGTTGTATTTCATACCGCAGCCCATAAGCATGTTCCCCTTATGGAGGAAAATATCACCGAGGCTGTGGCCAATAATATTCTTGGAACCAGAACCTTGATGGAATTGGCGGAAGAATTCAAGGTGGAAAGTTTTACTTTTCTTTCCACAGATAAAGCTGTGAACCCCACCAGTGTAATGGGCGCCACCAAACGAATGACCGAATTATTTATGAAATCTTTCTGCCAAAACTCTCATCATTGCAGGTTCAGCGCAGTTCGTTTCGGTAATGTTCTTGGGTCCAGGGGAAGCGTGGTTCCCACTTTTAGAAAACAGATAAGCCAGGGAGGCCCAGTAACGGTAACCAGCGAGGATATGACCCGGTTTTTCATGACAATTCCCGAGGCGGTTCAATTGGTGATACAAGCTGCTGCAATGGGCAGGGATGGTGAAATTTTCATTCTGGATATGGGGCAACCGGTAAGAATTCTGGATCTGG
>CAZSLZ010000115.1:0-11520 GCA_964607865.1 uncultured bacterium | reverse complement strand
ATTTCCGGTTTTTCACTGCAGCCAGGAAATACCCTGCAACCCCTGTACCGAGGTCTGCCCTCAAAACTCCATCGTCATAAAAGACAGTAACTTGATGGGAATCCCCGAGTTTACCGGGGAAAAAGAATGTACCGGTTGTTCCAGATGTGTAGCCATATGCCCCGGCTTAGCCATTTCCATCGTTAATTATAAAAAGGCAGAAGATGGCAAAGCCAGGGTAACCATTCCTTTCGAGCTGTTAACCGACAACATGAAACCTGGTGATGAAATCGAAGCTGTGGATGTGGCGGGAGAAATATTGTCAAAAGCCCGGATAGTGAAAGTAATTTCTCCCAGGTTTTCCGACCGGACTAATTTATTAATTCTGGAAGTACCCTCAGAGGTGGCAACCCGGGTTATAGGCGTAAAGATTCAACCCGATGGCCTTACCAGGCCGTTGTCGAAAAAAGTCGCTTTAAATGAAAAAGCTGATGATAAGTTAATAATCTGCAACTGCATGAAAGTAACCGTGGGCGAGGTCAGAGAGAAAATTCGCGCCGGGGTAAGGGATATGAACCAGCTGAAAGCGGAACTGAATGTGGGAATGGGAGCATGCGGAGGAAGAACCTGCGAACAGCTGATATACAGGCTTTTCCGACAGGAGGGGGTAAACCCGGCTGAGGTAGTCCCCTATGTAAAACGCCCCCCAAATATGGAAGTACCCCTGGGAGATTTTGCAGGTTTGAAAAGATAGATGCAAGACTACAAGAATATAATTAAAACAAAAAAACTGACCAAAATGTACGGTTCAACTCCGGGTATTATTGACCTGGATATCCAGATCAAACCCGGTGAGAAATTCGGATTTCTGGGCCCCAACGGAACAGGAAAATCCACCACTATAAATTTATTGCTGGATTTAATAAGCCCAACCAGTGGCGAAGCTCTGGTATTCGGGCTGAATCCGGCAAATAAGGGTAAGGATATAAAAATGCGGACAGGTTATCTTCCCGGTGAACTGGGTTATTATGAAGCTTTCAAGGGAAGGGACTATCTGAATTTCTTCTGTGAATTGAGGGGTTTGAATCTGGGTAAAAATATCAGAAATTTGCGAGAGCGTTTTTACAAGGTAGATCTGGATCGCAGGATAAAAACCTATTCCAGGGGGATGAAACAGTTAATAGGAATTATGCAGGCATTCATGGCGCAACCCGACTTATATATACTTGACGAACCCTCGGCGAATCTTGATCCTCTTATGAAACAGCAATTGTATGAATTAATAGAGGAAGAAGCGAAGAAGGGAAAGACCTTTTTTCTTTCTTCCCATATAATGAGCGAAGTTGAAAGAATATGCGATAATATTTGCATAGTAAAGGACAACCGGGTTGCAACCCAGATAAGCATTGAAGAACTGCGAAAAAGCTTGAAGAAAGCGATTTACATATCTTTTAATGAAGCAGTTGCCGGGAAGGAGCTGATGGTTGAAGGTGTGGAACAAGTAGAAAAACTTGATGAAAGATATAAAATTGTGGTGACAGGCGAGCTCAATTCGGTGTTGGAAAGAATTTCCAGGTATTCCATCAACACCTTTGACTATGAAAAGATGCATCTGGAGGAGTTCTTTTTCCGCCATTTTGATAAAAAATCACCAGAAACCCCTGGTTAAGTTACAAAACATGTTAAGAAAACCATTTTTAAGTTACAAAGTTGTTAACACCCACCTTTAAAAAATCCATAAATTTCCCGTAACCAAGGGTTTTTTAAGGTTTTCTGAACATTTAACAAGATTGTTACATTTATTTTACAGAATATTAATTTACATTTGAAAGCTTATATGTGATAATAATGATAACAAATCAATTCGAAGGGAGAACGCAAATATGAATATGCAGATGTTAGGATCAATAGGTGGAATGATAGCCGGTTCAGCCATGGGCCCCATGGGTATGATGGCTGGCGGAATGCTGGGTGGATTTTTAGGAAGAGCAATGGGTGGATTCCAGAAACATGGTTGCCGCCCTCAATGCCAGCGCGGAGGTAAACAGAAACAGATCAATAATATTAGAAAAAAGATGGCTAAACTACACCAGAAATTAGCCAGACTGACCGGCGGACAGCAGGGAATGCAACAGATGAACCCCATGAACCAGGCATTTGCTCAGGGCCTCGGATTGGGCATGGGCATGGGAATGGCAATGGGTGGAATGAACCCAATGATGGGCGGAATGAACACGATGATGGGTGGAATGGGCGGAATGAACCCGATGATGGGCGGAATGAGCATGGGAATGGGCATGCCCGGAATGGGAATGATGATGGGCGGCGGAGCTGGTGGCTTCTGCGTGGCCGGATTTATGAAATTCTAAACCCAACTCCTGATAATATTAGAATTTACAAAAATTGGGATGCAAGCTGCATCCCAATTTTTATTTACATTAAGTAATTTAGAAAGGATTTCTACATTAATGGTAGTAATAATCAATTATAAACACCTAGGAGGCTTCATATGTCTGAAGAAAGGGAAAACAACCACAAAACCAATGCCAAACAAATAGTTGCGGCGATGTTCGATTCTACATTCACCTCGGAAGGGGAAACCTGGGAACAAACTGTTGTTCAGGAAAGAATCGGCGAGGAACCTGATATGGAAATTCCCCAGGCTGACAAGAAAGGAAATTATCCCTCACCTCATCTGGAAAAATTAAATAACGCCTGGAGCAAAGTATTGGAAAAAGGTGGTGACCCAGCTGAAGCCAGGCAGGCTATGGATGAAATTATAAAGGAAATTGACGAACAGCTGGATACCATGGAAATGGTTGAGCAGGAGCAGGAAGGGGTCCTGGAAGATGAAGTTAACGCCAGGATTTTTGAAGGTTTTGAACTTCACCGCGAAGCAATTGAGGTTATGGAAAAATATTTCGAAGACCAGAACCCAGTGCATGTTGAAGAAGGTTTAAACATGGTTCAGGAAGCTACCAATATTTTAATGGATGGTTTTAATGAATTCCGCAATAAATTTTTAGCTTCTCTGTATATTTCATGTCCCTGTTGCGGGAAGGAAACTTTCCGTGGGCTGGAAAAATGCCACGAATGCGGAAACAAACTTCCCTATGAGGTTCCCGAAGAAGTTGAAGTTGCAGATACTATCGCCACTGAAGAAGGGATGGTGGGAGAAGAAGTTTACGAAACAACCCCAAACCTTGAGCAGATTGAAGATGCGGTTAATGCATGGAAAGCCAGAGAAATAGGCGACGAGGAACTGAAACGCGAAATTCTGGAAGTGGAAGGCAATTTCCTGGGGTTCCGACAGGATATGGAGCGCGAAAAAAATCAAAATTTAACTAAAATTAAAGATGAAAAAGAAAAAGAAATTGCCCTGAAACTTTGTAACGGGACCATAGAGGCCATCAATGAAAACCTGGCAGCGCTATCCAATATGAAAGAATATTTCGATGATCACAACCCAAATCATATTAACGTGGGTTTAAACCAGTTGGAAACTGCTACTACTTCTATAATTCAAGCATACAGAACATTTGAACAACTGAATCAGATGTCCGGGCAGGAACAGGCCCAGGTTTAGGTTTATGAAGATTTAAAAAACAACCCCTTTCAGGGGTTTTTTTATTTAGAAACGAATAGACTTCACCAATAAAAGGGGTTCGGTTGCCGGAAAAGAATAAATCGATAAAGAAAAAAACGAGGTAATACATCAATGAACAATTACATCTATATGGACCATGCAGCAACAACCTATGTTGACCCACAGGTTTTTGAATATATGAAGCCATATTTTTCAGATATTTTTTATAATGCTTCCAGCTTGTATTCACCAGCTCGAGATGCCAACCAGGCAATTGCCGATGCGCGTAAAACCGTTGCCAGGTACCTCAACGCCCAGAACCCCGACGAAATAATTTTTACCTCAGGTGGTTCGGAAAGCGATAACCTGGCTATATTCGGCATGGCAATGGCGCATCGGGACAAAGGCAACCATATAATTACCCTTCCTCTTGAGCACCATGCTGTCTTGCATGCAGTGGAAGCTATGGATAAACTGGGTTTCGAACACACCATTGTTGACGTTGACGAAGATGGAATTGTTAACCCCCAGGACATCAGAAAGGCAATAACTGATAAAACCATTCTTATTACGGTAATGATGGCAAACAACGAAATCGGCACTATAGAACCAATAAGGGAAATTGGAGAAATTGCCCGCGAAAAGGGAATTCTATTTCATACAGATGCAGTTCAGGCAGCTGGGGCATTGCCCATTGATGTAGATGAATTAAATGTTGACGCCCTTTCCATTTCAGCCCATAAATTCTATGGCCCCAAAGGTGTGGGCGCTTTGTACCTGCGCCAGGGAACAGCTGTAATCCCCCACCTTAGCGGAGGCAGCCAGGAAAACCACCGCCGGGCAGGCACCTATAACACCCCCGGCATTGTGGGACTTGCAAAAGCCCTGGAGTTGGCATGCGAGAATATGGAAGAAAATAACAAAAAAATTTCCGGCCTGAGAGATCGGCTGGTAGAAAAAATTATGGAAAAAATCCCCCATACAGTTTACAGCGGCCACCCCGTTAAACGATTACCCAATAATGCTAGTTTTTGTTTCAAATTTATCGATTCCGAAGCAATCTTACTTCATATGGACATGCTGGGAATCTGCGCCTCGGCAGGTTCCGCCTGCACGGCCAGCTGTGAGGGAGCTTCCCATGTCCTTTCCGCAATCGGAGTGCCCTTCCGTGTGGCCAGAGGAAACATAAGATTTACCCTGGGCAAAAGAAACACTGAAAAAGAAGTAGATTTTGTAGTGGAAAAAATGGTGGGAATTGTTGAAAAACTTCGAAAAATGTCGCCTTTTTCCGCCTGATACCACCTTATATACCGAAAAAAACATTATTTTAATGTCCGGGTTCACTGTAATTTTAAAAATCATCACAGAAAAAATTAAATTGCCAGGCTCATATTAAGCCGGGAACATAGTTTTCGCAACCCAATTTATGAAACTCTATGTAATAACCCGGACAAATTCTTAAAGAGCAAAAAAAATCCCCTGAACAGGGGATTTTCGCGGTGCAACTTACCAAAAGTTCGATTAATGTATTTCCTTTTATGTTTTTAATGCAAAGCCTTTCGTTGACCTTCATATTATGTTATACCCAGATTTAAAAATTCTAGTCACATTTTTAAAAATTTTTTAATTTTTTTTCTTTTAGAATTGTTAATATAAATTTAACATTGAAGATATGTTTTTCTACCGATATTGTTGTATAATTTAAACAGGTAATTATACCCTGTCAGGAGTGAAAACAGATGCAACCCATAAATAATTTTGGAATAAATAATGCAGGACAGCAGCCGGTTTATTCTTCCCAGGCCAGGGGCCGTGAAACAACCCCGCCCCAGGTGGAAGATCACGTCGATTTCAACAACGGTGCTAACAACCCGGTAGAGCTGTCTTTATTACCTTCAGTGGATTTAATCATAGGACAACTGGCATCCAGGGGAATCGAAGAAGGCAAGGCCGTAAAGGTTGAAGGCCAGGTAACTGAAGGCGATGACAATAAAAAACTTGCCAGTGTAAATTATGAAATGAAAATGGATCAGTCCTCCGGGGCCCTTGAAACAAAGGGGTATTTTCTTGCCGATGCTGAAAACGGAAAAGGGACATATATAAACGAAAAATCTGTCCATAACCCTTCAAATCCATTTCTTATCAGCACCACCGGCTCAGTTTCCACCGATAAGGATTCCACCGAACCCAACGAGGTTTTAAACACCCAGATAAACATGAACGTTTTCTCCAAACAAGGCCAAATCAACGGTTTTAATGTTGAGGAACAGATGGCCCTTGATTACACCGGAGCTTTTAATATGCAGGGCAACCTTGCCGGCACACCTTTTATGAGAAGAGCTGTGCCTGACTTCATGACCGGTGGCACCACCATTCAGGGCAAGATGGGAGATATGCCCGAAACCGGCCAGGCTGTATTATCCCAGGACGGTGGATATATAATCAACCGCCAGATTGGGCCTTACAAAGTAAGCCAGAAGGTTTCCTTTACCACTCCGGCGCCTGAACAACCACCGGCATAATACAATGAACAACAATACTACATAATATGCTGTTCAACGAAAAACGCCTGCTTTTAAACTGTAGCTTGCATTTATGGGAAGCCCTTTCATTTTCAACCCAGCTACATGCGAGGTTTCGAAGAAACCGTGGCAATCTCAATTTAGATGGGGTTGGTTCCAATTATTTGAACTCTTATTATAAACCCAATTCTTTTCTATTTTGGATTTTGCACAATTTGCATTAAGAAACCTGCTTCCTTCAACCCCTGGATTTTACCAGGATTATTTACAAAGCCAACTTTCATGTTTATGAATAGTTGTCCGAATATTAACCTTTTTTTCATATTAGTTCATATTTTGTATATTGTGTTATTTCATATTTCAGTTATATTAAAATTAAGGTTCTTTTATCCGCCTGTTCACCCTCATATACTCTTTTCAAGTCATGCGGAAAAAACCTGAATTATAGGAGGAATAGTAATGAAAATGTCTGTTATTTTAACTTTCATTGTTCTGTTTATACTGGTATCTGTAACCAGCCTGTCCGCACAGGATATTAACGAAGCTTTACGCCGGAATGATATCGACGAAGTAAAAGAAATGCTTGAGAATGACCCCGGCATGGTAAATTCAAGGGATAAACGACAGGGAAGAACTCCCCTTCATCACGCTGTCAATTCAGGTAAAAAGTGGCAGGCGGAAATGCTTCTTGAGTTTGGGGCTGATGTTAATCTGAAAGATCTGGAGCATCTCCGGGCGCCCCTGTTTTATGCGGTGGAAAGGGGAGAGGAAGAAATAGCTTTACTTTTACTTGAAAAAGGAGCCCAGATCGATATGTATGAAGACCGGGGTGGTAGAACTTCTCTGATGTTTGCTGTGGAGCGGGGGAAAAATTCAATGGTTGAATTTCTGATTGAAAACGGCGCCGATGTGAACGCCCAGAACCAGATAAACGGTAAAACCCCCCTTCATTATGCAGTGGAAACCGGAAGAAACCAGCTGGTTGAGTTATTGCTTGCCAAAGGTGCCAGTAATCAGATATTGGATTTTAACAATTGCTGGTCGCCGTTTCAATTTGCAATAAACCGGGGGCGCCCCGAAATTCTTGTAACCTTCATAAAAAATGGTGTGGATATTAACGAGCCTGATAATAAGAACGGTAAAACCCCTCTTCATTGGATAGTGGAAAGAGGAAGAAAAGAAGTGGCGCTGTTGTTTCTGGCAAATGGCGCTGATGTGAATGCCACCGAGCAGAGAACCGGTAAAACCCCCCTGCATTTTGCAGTAGAAAGAGGAAATGTTGAAATGATAGCCCTGTTATTGGAGCAGGGGGCAAAAATTGATGTTACTGATTATCGGGATGGCAAAACTCCTCTGTTCTATGCTGTGGAAAGAGGCAAGGATGAGATAGCAGAGTACCTTATAAGCCGGGGCGCCGATATAAATGCCAGAGAAGACCGGGATGGCCGGACACCTCTTCATATAGCCATTATTCAGGGAAAAAAACCCATGGTAGATCTTCTCATCGCCAACGATGCTCAGCTGGATGTAGCAGATCATCGCAACGGCAAAACTCCCTTGCATTATGCAGTAGAGCAGGGTAAAGACGGCCTGGTGAAAATTCTGATTGATAACGGCGCTGATGTCAATGTAGAAGATATAAGAAACGGTAAAACCCCCCTGCATTATGGGGTAAATAATGGAAAGATTGAAATGGTTGAATTATTGCTGGATAAGGGCGCTGACATTAACCGGAAAGAGGAGAGGAACGGCAGGACTGCCCTGCATATGGCTGTTCTGGTTGGCAGGGTTAATTTGGCAGAGATGCTGATTGCCAATGGCGCTGATGTTAATATTATTGACGACAGAAAGGGAAGAACTCCGATTTTTTATGCTATTGAATCCGGAGATGCAGGCCTGGTTCAGTTATTGGTTAACCGGGGCGCCAACCTTACTGTTAAAGACCGGGATGAAAACACTCCCGCCGATTATGCCGGAAAAATGGGCAAAGAAGAGATTCTTCGCATTATTACAGAACCAGATACAACTGCAGGGAAATAATTGATTAAGGAAGAATTAGAATTGTAACTAAAATTTAGGGGAGTTAAATTATGAAAAAAATGAATTTGGTTTTAATTTTATTGGTTTTCGCAGTTCTGGCCTGTAATTCAGTTTCTGCCAAAGATCCTGCCAATGATGATGAAAAAGCTCTTTTGAAAGCTGCAACCCCGATTGTGGAAAAACTTATGGAGGCTATGGAAAAAAAAGATTTCGCCCTTTATAAGGAACCCTGGGAGCCTTCCATTGCAGCCACTTTAACCAGAAAGGATTTTGAAGCTGCCAGTGATTTGATTAACAATCAACTTGGCAAGCTGGAATCAAAGAAATTTTATGATTACCAGGTTTATAAGGGTTATGATGTAATTCATTGGAAAGCTGTCTTTTCAAATGCGAAAGATAAAGACCTTTATTTACGGCTGGTTGTAAAGGAAACCGGGGGTAAATACCAGGTTGCCGGTTTTTTTATAAAAACCTCGCCGGATCTTACAAAATAGAATAAAGGAGTATAAAATGCCCCAATCGGATATGGAAAGAACCAAATACTGGATAGTTGAAACAGTTGCGTCCAGAGCCAGGGAAATGGATGTGAACGTGAACGATTTCGAGTGGTTTAACGTTTATAATAATAATTCCTGGAAACTATTTGTTTTTGTTAACGGCAATAAGGCAATCCTGTTTGAATTCAGTTACCAGGAGCTGGAAGACGCCTATGAGAACCACGATCTCAGGAAAGAATTCGATGGGCTTATTGTTCAGGCTCTGGAAAAATGGAGAAACATTCCCAGATTATTCTGATTTAAAATTTGCGATAGCAATAAGGGCTGCCCTAAAAGGGCAGCCCTTATTGTTGCAAGTTGAAAATTTCTAATTTCGTCATCAAGAGCATCCGCAGGATACATGATGAATCTCTCCCCATTAAGAATGGGGGAACTCTATTCTAAATGGGAGAACACGTTGTTCCCATCGTAACTGGGAAAAAAACCGAAAGATTCGGGCGCTCACAGACGCAAGGTAAATGGATTGGGAACCAGCCTGATCTAAATTGAGATTGCCACGGTTTCTTCGAAACCTTGCAATGACGCCATAACGGACTATGGAAATGTGACAGGCTTCTGGGAAACAGATCATTCTTCAGTAGTGGCGTTTCCTCCGGTGAGGGTTTTCAATATAATGCCGTTATCACCTACAGCCAGAAACAGTTTCTTCTGTCCCCAGGGGCCGTTCAGGGCGTTAATATCGGTCTGGACATCCACAAACTGTTCATTCCAGTTATTTCCTCCGTCCACAGTATTAATCATGGTTCCCTTTGCCCCACAGGCCAGGCCAAACTGCATATCGGCAAACCTTATATCATACAGGTTTTCTGTAGTGCCTGAAACCTGGGCAGTCCAGTTCTCATCACCATGGTTCATATGAATGATGGTTCCTGTATCGCCACAGGCCCAGAAATCCCTATCCTGGGGATCATTGGCAAAACCGCCAACTTCATACAGATTAACGGTAACCCCTGAAGAAGCCTGGGTCCAATTTGTACCATCATTATGGGTAACCAGTATGGTTCCGTTACCTCCCACTGCGACAGCGTTATTTTCGTAAGGATTGACGACCCGGTAGAGGGTAGCTGTGGTTCCGGTCTGCTGATGAGCCCATGTAATGCCTCCATCGCTGGAAAACAGCATGGTGCCGTCTTCACCACTGATGAAAATCCGTGGGTATTCAATGGCAACTATGCTATAGAGATCCTCGGTTCTACCGGAATGATTTTCCAGAGTTACATCCTGCCAGGTCTGGCCGGCGTCATCACTTCGGATCAAAGTAGCATCTTCACCGCAAGCCCAGACAGTATTGCCTTCACTTTCAATATCCTTCAGATTCTTAGTGGTATCGGTATTCAACAGAACCCAGGTTTCACCGGCATCGGTGGTTTTCAGAATTGTACCGTTATCTCCACATACATAGGCAGTAGTTGTGTTCTCAAAAACCACACCGTGGAGATTGGCGGTTACCCCTGAATCCATGGATGCCCAGTAACTCACCCTTGGTATGCCTGAGGAGGAGGAGGTAGAACAACCAGTAATAAGAATAACTGTCAGCGCCAGACAGATAACCAGAATCATAGTTTTTTTCATATGTTTTTCTCCTTTTTTTTATCGGTTAGTTCTATAATAAAAATATTCGACATAAAAAAAAGGCACCTTTTAAAAGTGCCGGTAAAAAGATAAATATTTTTAATCAGGCATGATTCACATTGGGTTGAACCAGCATTGCTTCAAATTCCTTAAAGTCTTTTCGAAACTCTTTCTGGGTTAACTTTTCAAAATCTGATTTATTTGCGTATTTTTCTGCAAACATGGTCCTGAACGCACCCATTACCTGGGGAGGGGTCTGTTCAATTTGTTCCTCTGTAAAATCTTTTTCCAAAAACTTTTTAAAAACTTTTGAGTATTCTTCTGCGGTTTTTCGTTTGTTCAAAAAACGGTTAACCCTGACCCCCATAAAAACACCGGCTCCAGCCACTACCAGGGCACCAGCTATGGGGCCGCCAACTGCTCCTGCCAGAATTCCCATAGGCAATGATGAGACAGCTCCTCCCAGGGCACCCAGCAGGGTTCTTCCCTTTATGCCCAGGCCTTTTGTGTATTTTTGCAGTTTTCCAAAAACACCCTTTTGTAAATCCTCAGAAATGTTTCGTTGTACCTGGCCCAGGGTTTTTCCCGCCACAGCAGCGGTTCCGCCGGCAACAGCTCCCATTACAGCGTTAACCCCTACTCCCACCGGGCCGCCTATAATTCCTGAAGCTGCCCCCAGGGTTGTCCCTGAAGCAATACCTGCAAGGATCTTGCCTTTTTTCGACTCAAATAAACCGCTGACAGAACCGGACAATGCCCCTGCAGCAGAAAGGAAGGGGTTTCCCCCCATTGCACTCATTACCGAACCGGTGAGCATGCCGGTAATTCCTGCGTCCTTTACATCGCCGGAACAACTGCCCTGCAAGGTTCCGCTCAGGGCGGAAACCCCTCCCAGGGCTGCCATTATACCTACTCCCACCGGGTTTACCGTAACTGCAGCGCCGGTTAAAGCTGATTTTGCGGCAACCAGTCCCACAGTGGCAGCTGCATTGCTGGCAGCGCCGGTGGCAACACTGGCAACACTGGCTTTTGTGAAGGACTGGGTTTTCTGCCCTACCTTCAAACCAACATAACCGCCGGCTGCACCGCCAATTCCACCCACGGGATGCCCCGAAGCCACAAAACTTGTTAACCCGCCACTAATTGCTGCAGTGGCGGGTGAAGCTTTTGCGCTGTCCCCGGTTGTGGTGGGACGAGGTTTGGTATAATTTTTTACTGTTTGAACAAAATTGGATACTTGAGGTATCCGCATAAACAATCTACT
>CAZSLZ010000114.1:0-11775 GCA_964607865.1 uncultured bacterium | reverse complement strand
ATAGAAGAATTAACAGAACCGTTAAAGAATAAACTGCCTGCTTTTATTGCCTTATCGCCAATTCTGCCGTCCTGGTAAA
Organism: uncultured bacterium; assembly: GCA_964607865.1. Taxonomy (GTDB): domain Bacteria; phylum Vulcanimicrobiota; class JAJTBE01; order JAJTBE01; family CAZSLZ01; genus CAZSLZ01. Next base: position 11,696 of record CAZSLZ010000114.1, on the reverse strand, counting down.
ACAATGTAAGCCGGGAGAATGGTTCGGGGTCCCGTGCCATAAGCCCCAGTTCGCCGTTTATCTCTTCGGTGTCAAAGGTATGGCGCACCAATGCATTTACAGAAAGAACCATTCTTTGAGTTTTCGTTTCCTCCCATTTCTTTATGTTGGAATCTCTCAATTGAATTCTGTAAAAATCCTGTTCTGCATTACGAATTCGTGATGAAAAAATTTTACCGAAGAAATTGGTCTGTTTTTCGTCGCTTATAAACACAACCTTGAGGCTGTCAGGATGGGGATAGTTAAAGTATTTCCGTGAAAAAGGAAGGTCATTGGTTCTTTTGTATTGTTCAATCAGGGTTTCCAGGCTTACCATTTTTTTCTCGGTGGTTTCAAAAAGCTCCAGTTTCGCCAGGCGTTTTAACAGTCCTGGTGCATCGGGGCCGTATTCCTTGGCTTTAAACCGGGCTTCGCATACTTCGGTCAACAAATCCCGGGCTTTGAATTTCTTTGCATATTCGGTCTGTGGATCAAAATCCTGGTATTTGTCAATAAGGGTAATAAGCAGTTCATCGATGGATTCCTTTACAGTATTTAAAACTTCCTTAAAGGTTTCGTTCTCGACAATGTCTGATTGAGAAGCATTTTTGGTAATCTGGTTTGCCTGGATAATGCCCACTATGGGAACAAAAGATAAACGGGTGTGCCGGTTGGTAATCGAAACTCCCCACTTCACAAAGTGTAAATGGGACAACTCGTAAGGTGCGGTGGGAATTCCGATAATTCCCGAAACCCCGTTTCTGTCAAACTCCACCTGGCATAGTACATTTTCCAGCTTAAGGCTGCCCGGGGAATTGACGGGCTTCTCATTTATGGTTATGGGCACTTTGCAATATATACAACGTTCTTCAATTACTTTTGCTTCGGTGGGGAGTTGCGATGCTATGAATTTACTGAAAAATTTGGAAGCCACCCAGAAAGAAACCTTGTCTTTTACATGAATTTTTGTGCCGTTGAAGTTTTCTTCCACATCGGAAAAGTATTCCATATCGGGGGGTTCTATGGTCAGGCAGGTGTTTTCGTCATCTTTGCCTGACATTACCTTTATGTATCGGGGGCTTAACGCCTGCGCCGCGTTGATTCCGATTGCCAGCTCCCTGAACCGTTCCAGGGAAAGGTCTTTCTGGGACTGGAACAGGCTGGAGTATAAGTCGTTGAGATCCTGCTGGGAAAAGTATTCGCCGTTAAAAGTCATTATGAAGTCATCGGCATCTATATATACGTCAATAAAATCGGCATTGCTTGCCACTGCTGACTGAATCAATTCCAACACATAATAATGAGGATCAATCAACTGGTATTTCTTCATTTTTTCCCTGGCCTTGCTTTTGTCCAAGGTAAAATGGCCTTTGGAATCAAAAACCGCTTCCTTCTTCAGTTCTTCTATAATTGAATGAGCCTCAGACATTTATGATCTCCTTTCCAGAGTATAATTGATGAGTTTTATATCGGTTTCCGTTTCTATTCCGTCATCTATATAAAGTAGTTTTGTCAGAAGATAGGCTGAGAGGTTCAGATCTGTCTTTGCCAGTTGCATCAATCCTTTTACATAAGGGTTGTTAATGTTCAATACCAGGGTTTTTGACTTTTTGAATAAGGAAAACAGCGATGCAAGCAGGTTCTCTTTGTTTTCCAGCTCGCTTATATGGGACATGGAGCCGGGTTTTTCCTGCATTACATATATTTTATCTGCTATTATCGATTCGGGGTAATCGAAATTGGCAAATACAGGGGAAGAGATTTTGACGTTCATCTTCTTATTAAGTTGGCTCACTTCGCGAATAATCTCTTTTTGTTCTTTGCTCAGTTTATCGCGTTTTACAACCTCGGGTTTGAAATACACAGCTGAAGCTTTGAGCACAATTGTTTCGTTAAACAACGCCCTGCCGATTTTATCCAGAACCGAGATTAATTCTGAAGAAGGCTCCGCCAGTATGATTTTATAATTTTCATTGGCCAGTTGTTGTGTGATAATATTGGGAGATTCATCATAAAAAACTGTTTTGTCAAGTATGATTTTCCTGATCTCTTTCAGGGTAATCGGGCTTTTATTTATATCCAGGGCAATGGCCTTATCCAGGCATTTTTTTGGTATGGTGTCCGGGTTATAAATAAAACGGGGGAGATATTCTATCAATTCCTTATATCTTTCCGTTTCATTTGGGTGGTTCAGCCTTTGTTTTTCCATTTCCTCAAAAAGGCTGAAGGGGAGTTCTTCTAAAACTATCTTTTTGAGCAGGTCAATTGCCTTCCAGTAGTGGGTATCCTGTCGTATGTTGTCCCTGGTAAGGGTATGCTCGAGGTATTTCGATTTAATTTTAAATGCTACGTTGGCAAAATGCTGGCTTCTTCCTTCTACAAGAGTAAGCCCCTGGTTGTAAAAACCGTAGAAAGGCGGGTCTTCCAGGGTGTATCCCGCGACAATTTCTCCTGTATTTTCATTTACATGAATTTTAACCGGTGATTTCAGGTCAAAGGGCTTGTTAACCTTATTGTCCTGGAAGTAAATTTCCGCTTCGGAGTGGCGGCACCAGTAATTTATGGTTTCACTGCTTCTGCTCAATGATTCATTATAGAATTTTTCAGTACAAGTTTTAATAACTTGAATTTTTGTTCCGTCCACCGGGAAATCTCTTTTCATTCGTTCGAAGGATTTGTCGGCATTAAAGATTATTCTCCAGTCCTGTCCATCTTTTGAAGTATCAATAATGATAGCATCGGGTTTTATTGCAAAAACCGAAACAAAACCGATGCCGAATTTACCGATCTTTGTCAGATCGTTTTCCTTACTGGAGGAAAAAAGCCGGGTTAACTGGCTGTCAATGACTTCCCGGTTCATACCTTCGCCATAATCATCCACATGGATAATCATAACTCCCTGCCCTTCCTTTTTCTCATCAGGGATGAATTCAATGAAAATATCAATTCTGTTGGTTCCTGCATCCAGGGAGTTCTGAATTAATTCCCGGTAAAAAGCAAAAGGATCTGTAAATTGTTCTATCAGGTTATCCAGGGTATCAATTACTGAAGTTGCATCATTCAGGGACAATGGTTACGCCTCCTCGGTCTTGTGAGTTTTCATGTAATCCAACTAATTAATTAAATGTTGCGAATTGTATTTCCTTTCCGAAAAAGATTAATTATCAAATTTTGTTCAAATAAAAGGGAGAAACAGGTTTTGCAAGAATTAAAAAGGATATTTTTTAATAAGAGGTGATTTCGTGGATCTGGAAAACTTAGTTGAAAAAATCACCAGGGAAGTTATGAGCAATATGAATGGTGGCAATAGAACCCCTGCGCCTTCATATACTCCTCCTGCCGTCAAGGCTTCTTCCAATGGAAAACGGGGAGTGCTGATGGTGGGCAGTTGTCGTGCTGACTCCAACCTGGTTAATCAAGCTATATCTATGCTGAAATCTCTTAATTTCGATATAACTGTGGCATACCATTCTTCAATTCCAATATCAGTTTCCGGAAGCCAGGCAGTCAAATGCAATAATTATGCCGACTGTTCTGCCATGGTTCGAAATGCCGGCATGGTCATCATATTGGCGCCCGATCTTGGGACTGTTTCACGGTTGGCAAATGTCATTGCCGACCGAATCGATATAGAAGCCATGGTTGAAGCTCTGGAAAGCAACAAGGAAGCTTGGCTGTTAAACGTAAAGACTGATAATAATTTTGGCTCGGCGCTTCAGGCCAGAAAATCAAATTTTTTGAGAGAAATCGAAAATCTGGGAATAAAAGTCGTAGATCTGGATTGTAAGTCAGCACCTCAGAAGACTTCCACATCTACCTCAGGTTCTCCGGCTCTCTGCCCTGCCGGTGTTGACGGCGACTGCGCAGCTTGCGGCCTTTGCGCCAACCTTAATACTGATGGGGTTAAGAAATTGCTGGATCAGGGTGCTGAAAGAATTTCTGCTGCCCAGGGAATCAATATGGTTCCCGAAGATATGGCGGGGCTTATAGACCACACAGCTTTAAAACCCGATACTACCCGTGATCAGATTTTAAAATTGTGTGACGAGGCAAAGCGTTACAGTTTTGCTTCATGTTGTGTAAATCCGGTATGGGTTCCCACAGTGGCGGAATGCCTGAAGGGTTCGCCGGTTAAAACATGCGTCGTTATAGGTTTTCCCCTTGGGGCAAATTCCAGTGTGGTTAAGGCGATGGAAACCAGAGACGCCATCGCTGCCGGCGCTGACGAGGTTGATATGGTAATTAATGTGGGCGCATTAAAAGCCGGAGATTATGACCTGGTGCAGAAGGATATTGAAGCTGTGGTGAATGCCGCCCAGGGAAGGATTGTAAAGGTAATTCTGGAAACCGCTCTTTTAACCGATGAGGAGAAGATAAAAGCCTGCCAGTTATCGAAGCAGGCCGGGGCGGATTTTGTGAAGACTTCCACCGGTTTTGGCCCCGGAGGAGCCACTGTTGAAGATATAAGGCTGATGAGGCAGACTGTGGGAAAATATATGGGAGTAAAGGCTTCCGGGGGAATCCGCGATTTCGACAAGGCTCATGAAATGGTGAAAGCCGGGGCTACCCGGATTGGGGCTTCGGCAAGTGTGGCTATTGTGAAAGGCTCTCCAGCCAAAGCCAGTTCTGGATATTAAAAAAACTGACAGCCCGGAGGGGCTGTTTTTTTGTTTGCGCAGCATTTTATCTACAGGAAGGACTATTTATAAGTTCATTTAATTGTTTTTGTTGACTATAGTTTTGAGAGTTTGGATTTATATGCCGGTTATTGATCAACAAAAAATAGAAAGCCTGGTGTTGAATGAATTTCCCACCCCTATTGCCATGGAAGCCAGCGTTCTTTATGATGAGCTTTTTGAAGTCAGGCCTTTGAATATAAAGAATATATTCAATACCACAGTGCTTTTTATTGGTAATGTCTTACTGGCAAATTACCTGGAAGAAGATGTGGATTCCACAGATGTGAACCTTTTTCTGGTTTCATCTTTAAAAAATATGAACACCAGCTCGTGGATTAATCTTATAAACCTGATTATTCCTGTTTTAAAAAACAAGATTTATATTCGAAAGCTTGGTACTTTCTATAGAAATGTTTTGTGCGATCCCGAAGGTATTCTGCAGTGGTTTAACCGATTCACGGAGCGGGTTAAAGTTGATTATTTGCCGGTAGATGAATATGAGATTAATGAAGCCAGAAAAAAGCTGACAGACTATTTTTCTAATATTGAATTTTTAAAAGATGTAAGTTTGTTTACTGTAACTGAAAGAGGGTTACTGGAATTAAAAGGGGTTAACCCGAAAGAGGTTCAAAGAAAGAAGAGCTATCAGCTGGGCAGTGTTTATCTACAGGATAATGAAGCTGAAAAAACACTGCGGCTGAACTTGCTGGCCCGGCCTGCTGATAACAAATGGGGGCTTAAATTCAATAATTTTCTGGAGAACAGAAAAGATTACAAAAAGGTAATGCAGACCAAGAACCTGAAACAGGAGATAGCAGAGTACAGAAATTTGCTGGGTGGAAAACCCCGTTTTGAGAAAAAAGAATTGTTTTCGTTTGATGATTTGCCTCTGGGAGGCTTACAGGAACAATTAACTGACGCCATTGAAGGGGCTTCCAGGAAGATACTGGTGGAATCTTATCCCGGTGGCGGAAAGACCCTGCTGGTTGCGGGTTTTGAAAGATTGTTTGATATTTCCGATTTTGTAATAGCCAAATATTACCTGGAAGGAAACCATCTGTTATCTTCCACCACACTGTTCAGCCGTTTCTTCTATCGCCAGTTAAATAATTGCCTGGAACAGCCTTATCCTGTTTATTTGGAAGGAAAGGCCTGGGCGGATTTTAAAGCCAGGGTTTCAAGAGATTTTGTACTGAGTAATAAAAAATTGTTATTGATAGTGGATTCCATAGAATATGGATTTAAAACTTTTTCCAGGGAAAAGACCAGTATTGAAGAATTTTTAAGTTATGACTTTCCCGGAAACCTGACAATTCTAATGACCACAAGAATTGGTTATTATCCCAGAAAATTTGATTTAAAAATAAAAATTCCCGATCTCACCTCAAACGAAACTGAAGAATTTTTTGCCGATTCGGGCATACCCCTGGGTAAAATTGAAGAGTTGAATAAATTTTATGGAGGCCAGAGAGGCTATTTGATGGATTTTATGGGGGACAGGTTAATTCAGTTAGATAAAATACCTGAAAGGATAATTGAAAACTTTAAAGGGCTATTGTATCGTTATAATTTCTTCAATCCGGTAAGGGAAAAAATTATAAGATGTATTGCAGATAACAAAAGAGCAATATCATTAAACGATATTGCCGGCCATATAAAGATTCCCGCCCCTATCGTGCTTCAGCATCTGAATGAAATTCACCCGATTTTAAGAATTCAGAGAAAAGAAGAAATTTTCAGATACAGTTTGTTTATACCAGCTTTTGCCGATTTTATAAGAAATTGGCGTATAGATTCTTTGTGAGGTTTTAATATTGGCAAGCCGAGATATGAAATTTGACAAGCTACCCGAAAAGGAAAGCGAATTAAAACTTTTCAGAAAATACATCGCTAATATTTTACCTTATCCCATTGGTGTATTATACCGGGATGCGTTGTTAAGGAAAGAGCTTGGTGAATATTGTTCCTTATATGAACTGATAAGAATTACTTCCATTCTGTTAAAATATATTGCTGCTATTTCTATTTCTGAATATTACAAGTATTTTTATGAGGCTAAAATCTCAAGTAGTGAAATTAACCGGACTATTCTCGATTATTTTAACGAACCTGCAGCAAAAAAAGCCCAGGTTGTTATCAAGTCTATCATAACCGAGATGGCAGAGCGGAAGATACCTTCCATAGTTAATCCTGATAATTTGCTGCTAAAAGTCCCTTCAGCTTCGGGCCTGCTTCCAAAAATGCACAAAAAGCTTATCAATTTGTTTCAGCACTTTTTCATTATAGAAAAGGAATTGGATTCGGGGGTTTTTGTCTATATAGATCCATATTTCAAGAATTTTAACAAGTATTTTAACCTGCTTGATTACATACTTTTTCAGTTGTTGCCCATTCTGGAATTAAAACTTTGTGTGCCGGTTACAGGTTTTCCTTTTAACACCCTGGCTGCCCGGGGGATTTCCGTAGAACCCGAGGATATTAAACTTCATATAAATACCCGTACTCTGGAAACTTTGCATTTAAAACCCGTTTTACTTATAGATGACAAAAATTATATTTCTTTGTTCCCTTTTATATATTTAAGAGAAATCAAGGACTGGAAATCTGAATCCAGAGGCAGCCTTCTGTTTCTTCAGAAGGTGTCGGAACAGAGCATGACCATGCTGGATTTTGTCAGCCGGCGGGTATTTGAAGCGGATCAGTTAAGCCAGGAATTGGTTTCGGTGGCAAATCACATATTCAAGAACCTGCGCGAAAATGCTCCCAGGGAAGTTCGTATTTCAAAATCTCCGGTGGTAGATTATAAAGACTTTCTGGGGTTTCACCAGAAGTATTTTCTAAACCGGGAAGAAAATACTGCCCGGATACTTGATTTCATTAAAAACAAGGACAGGCACTATGGAATTATCTCTGGCAGGCTGGGGACAGGAAAAACTGCTCTCATGGCCTATATGGAAACTTTCCTGAAAGAGCATGCTATCGTACACCATTTTGTAAGACAGGTAAACGGACTGGATGAACCAGTCATTGTGTTGAGATCTTTTATCAGCCAGTTGATGATTATTCTGGACATTTATCAGGACAAGAAACAGGAAATTGCCATTGATCTTAATGTTCTGATTGAACAGTTCAACAGGTTGCTGAAGAAAGCTGCCGGTTTGTCCAGAGAACAGGGGAAGAGGCTTATTCTGATACTTGACGGTATCGACAGCTCCCGGTTCCCCAGAAGCCTTTTTGAGATTTTACCTGAAGAACTTCCTGAAAATACTGTAGGCTTGATTACCACCCAGCTGGATAAAAACGATAAAAAAGAAACCCTGGATTTAAGAAAATTAAATAAGACCCATCGTTTTGAATTCAGCCCGCTTAAGGGTTTCAACATACCTGAAATCGAAGAATACCTTATAAAAAGAAAGATTATTTCCGAGGCGGATAAATGTAAGGAAATAATTGCCCGAAAGATTTATATGGCAACCTTTGGGGGACAGCCCCTGCTGGTTCGGCTTCTGGTAGATTCCATCCTGACCGACCAGATAAACCTGGAAGGTATATTCAGAATAGAAGAAAAACCCAGAGATATTGACTTTAACCAGTGGAAGGAACTGCAGTACCAGGATGATTTCTATCGCAGCGAAATCCACGTTCCGCTTTATTATCCTCAAAGCCTGCCTGGTGAAGTTGTCCAGTATTTTTCCTTCAAGGTTCTGGGGCTTCTGGTGCATTTGCAGCACTATATAAGCGATGCAGAACTGGCTTCAATCTTAAGAAGTGATATTTATAAAGTAAAAGTTTACCGCCGGCTTTTAAACAAATTCTTAATAAAGGAAAATAACTTTTACAGCATACGCCATTCTCACTTGAAGAATGTTTTTTCCTATTTGTATTCACCACAGGATCATATAAGGTTTCACAGCCTGATTATCAATTATTATGAAAAAATCAACCGGATTGAAGGAGTGGTCAGGCGTGATTGTAAAGCTCTTTCCGATAATGCCCTCACCTATCTTGCCAAGCATTACTATCAGTTGGGCCATTACACCGACAATTTTCAGGGATTATGGGACCTGGAGGATGATGATGAATTCAGGCTGGAGCAGGGCCTCAGGGTGGGTGTTCACGAGGTATTAAAAAGCCTTAAGCTGGCAGTTCACGCTGCAGTGGAAAAGAATAATATTAATTATCTCATGCAGTTTGGCTTCCTGTTTAACGATATTGAAAGAGGCGGGGTCAAGGGGGGCCTTTCCATGGTGGTTTCCCAGGTGCTGGAAGGAAACTTCACAGAAGCGATGGACCTGGTAAGAACCATACCCGATGAAACTTTCCAATACAAACAAATGTTGGTAATCGCCTGGTTGCTGGCAAGACAGGATGATTATATTAACTGCATGGAGGTTCTGGACGAAGCCCTGGTTTTACACGGCGCTACTTTCAGTGAAGATGATGAGGACCTGATTTTTAAAATCGTGGAAACTATTCTCAACCTGGGTATAGCTGAAGGTCTGCATATACTGAAAACCGGTTTAGACGAAGAAAGAATGGTACGTTATTATTCCAGGCTTGCCGATATTTTAAAAGACCATCAGGATTTAATATTGAGGGTTGCTACAGGCGCCACCATGGAGTTGAGAAGGCTGGGCAACGAAGAATTAAAAGGAAAGTTTATTCAGGAATTTGCCCAGATAGTAGTAAGTCTGGATGATGAAATCAAAAAAAGGCAATTTTTTGAGAACCTGGTTTTTGAAGCCAGAAACCTGGACGATAAGTCTATCTCCTTCAAAACCCTCAGTTCGCTGATTAAGATAGTTAACAGGGTAGATCCTGAAAGGGCTCATTCACTGGCAGAAGATATTCTTAAAGAGTTAAAACAACTGGATAATTATCCCGGTTTAAAATATAAGCTGGAAGCTGGGGTTGCCGGTGAGATTGCTTCCATAGGTGAAGAAGACTGGGCCAGGGAAATTTTCCAGAAAATAATTGATGAATCGGCAAGCCTTTATTCTTCACAGGACAGGACAGAAGTTTACCAGGCAGTGGCAGCTGCCACCACCAGCCTGGCTGATCCCGGAGCCATGGCCGATTATCTGGAGCAGATTTTTGCTCTTTCGGAAAATCTGGAAGATCCGGCTCAACAGGTAGATGTGCTGGTGGGGATATCCGAGGTTCTGGATACCTCAGATGAGCATTCAGCCCTGCTTAACATTTACATGGAAACTTACAAATATACCGAGGAATTACCTGTGGACCTGGCTGCAGAGGCGGTTCAGAGAATTGCCAGAAATATGAAAGTTGTCAGAAACATCGAAGATTATGAAAAAATTTATGAAATTGTGGCGGGGTTGGTAGATTGTCTTTCCACACCTGATGAAAAAAGTGCCCTGTTAAAAGCTACTGCCCAGGGAGTGGCATCCTCCAGATATTTGTCTGCCAGTGAACATTATGACTTTTTTGGAGGGCTCATCGAGTTGGCAGGTTCAATTGTTAACAATGAGGGTGAACTTAAGCTGGGAGAAACTCTGGGCAGTATCGGGCAATATGTGGCAGAATTTGGAGTGGAAGAAAAATCGGAAATTCTGAGAATTATTTTCCAGAATACCTTGGTTATCAATTTGGATGAAGCCAGAGCTATGGTTTATAAGATGATTGGCGAAAAGCTCTATTATTTTGAAGATTCTGCCGATCTGGAAGTGATTATTGATTATCTCTCATCGGTGATCCGGGAAATTCGTTCCCCTCATTATCGTGCTTCTGCCCTTGCCGGCCTGGTAAAGGGCGTTGTAAGAATTAAGAATAAAGCTGTCCGGGAAATACAAATTGAAAAATTGATATACCTGGCAGAAAACTTTGACGATGGGCGTTTGGCATATCAGGTTTTATCGTCTATTGTGGGGGGATTGCTGAAACAGGGAGAAGAGAATTGGGCAATCAACCTTTATGAAAAAGCTCTGTCGCTTATACCTTTGAAGGAAGAAAAAGCGCCTGACGCCTTGGGTGGTGTAATGGCAGGTTTATGTCGAGGGCTGGCAAAGTTTGCCAGAAAAGATTGGGCCCAGGAAATATATCACAAGCTGGTCCGCAGGCTTGAATTTATTCTGCCCGAAAGAAAGCGGCTTGAGGTTTTGCAGGGGATAATTGATGGCATGTCTGTTCTGGAGGAAAAGGAGCTTCTGAACGCTTATTATTTGAGCTTGGTAAATATTATTAATGATTTCAAAAACGAATATAACAAGGTGGTGGGTTACAAAAAACTTGCCCATGCGTTCTTCGATATTAATAAATATGATAATTCAAAGGGAATGTGGGAAAAAACCATTTCCATTGCGACAATTCTGGATGAAGAAAATTATGGCCGCGAAAAAGCCAGAACTCTGGCGGAAGCTGCAGTTAATGTTTTCAAATTCAAGGAGATTGATTACATATGGCTGGATCAGGCATATAATGCTTTGCTCCAGTCGGCTTCCAACCTTTCAGCCTATTATTTATTCGAGTATATTGAAGATGTTTTCAAGTATTTACACAAATTGCCTTCAAAAGATTCCCGTTTGAGGGTCAGTGAAAGTTCCATCGAGTTAATAGAAAAACTTGATAATCCAACTGATAAGATAAATTGTGTGATAGCCATTTCCAGAGGAATCGATAACATGGAAAAAGGCAAACTGCTGAAACAAATTCTGGACAGGTTGGTTAATGTTACCAAGGGCATTAAAGTGGTATCAGACCGGGTAAGGGGTATGGCGGTTCTGTCAAAGAATTCCCTGAATTTTGGAATGAAATAGTGGGTTCTGACGGTTTATTCCAGTATTGAAAAAGGCTTTTTCAGCCAGAATTCAAGAAAAATTAAAGCTGAACTTCTGGCAGAGATGCAGAAGATTCCTTTCAATACCAACGATTCGAATGGGCAGGAAAAAATGATTTCCATGTTTATTAATGAAGATTTGGAACAGTATAAAAATTCTCAGAAAGGTTACATTTTAAAGAACCTTGCCAGGGTCATAACTTATC
>CAZSLZ010000113.1:0-11851 GCA_964607865.1 uncultured bacterium | reverse complement strand
TGGCGACGTTGAAACCGTGCCGTATTTATAAGTTTTGTTATTAATTGTTACTTCAGTTCTTGACTGTTTCGGAAACCTCAACGAGTTATTTATAATCCTGACAATCTTGTCATATATCTGGTTATTTCCGGCTCCCAAGCCTTCAAAAAGCTGATTAATCTGGTTAAGGCAGTTAAGTTCCTTTATTCGTTGAGCCAGTTCTTTCTGGGTTTTTTCCGTTTCGGAATTATTGGCAATCATTGCAATGTAGCGAAAATCCTCACCGGAGTTCAAATTCAGCTTTTCAATTTTAATAAAACAACTTAACCGGTTGGTCTCCATTTTTGCATTAAAATGTTTTTCCCACCGGTGGTTATCGTTAAAAAACTCTTCCAATGTTTCAGGGTCTTCCAGTGGCATGAAATCCAACTCCAGCAAGTTTCTGCCGGTAAGTTCCTCTTCAATTTTAAACCATTCCTGTAAACGGGTATTCGACCTGGTTATTACAAACTTTTCATTTAAAAGGAGAATTGCGTTGGGAGATATAGAAAAGATTTTCTCACATTTTCTGAGCTTTGTATCAATCTCTTTTTCCTTATTTTTCTGAAACGTAATATCTGTGGAAGAGCAAAGATACTCTCCGTCGTTAATATCAGTTTTTGCCACACTGATTTTGACATAGCGGGTTTCTTCATTTTTTTCAACTTCCAGAGTCAATTCACACTGTTTTTCTTTTATCTCCCGGGTGGTTTCAATAAATTTTTCATAATCCGGCAGTGTAAAAATATCCTGCAGTAGCCTGCCTGCGACCTCTTCTTTTCGATACCCCCACCATTTGCAGAATTCCCTGTTGGCAAAAATTATCTTGAAGTTTTCGTTCATTATCCATAATTGTTCCGGCATGGAATCCAGTATTTCTTCCTGCCTAGTAAATTTTTCCAGCAATTTGCTTCTTTCCTGTTTCGATTCCCCAAGGAAACGATCTGCCAGAACGCCCATAGTTATAAAAATCAGGGTTATTATTCCCCGTTTCAATAAAATCAACGTATCTATAGGAAAAAATGCCTGTAAAAAAGATATCCCTGTTGTAGATTTAAACACTACAAAAGCATCTATAAGCCAAAATGTAAAAGCAAAAATTATACTCAGGACAATAAATTTAAAATCTTTATTTTTTTCCGATTCCATATATCATTCCATACATAAGTTTATACTTTATATTACTTAACAGTCGATTCTATCCTTCATTTATTTTACCTGTTAATTCCTAAAAATTCATTTCTAATGGGTTAAAAAGAGGATAGAGGAACAAATCTTAGAATAGTATTATTAAAAAATGTAAGCAAGTAAAGGAGAATAATCATGAAAAAACATAACGTGATCTTTACTATTTTGTGTATGTTTGTTGTATTCACACTGGTAGTAATGGTGGGTTGCGGAACCCCTCCGCCGAAAGATGCGGGCCCAAAGGAAACCATCACCCAGACTGTAACCTCAACACCTGTTGAAACCCCGGTAGAAACCATCACTGCTGTTCCGGTAAGCCCGGTGGTTACTCCGGTTGAAACCCCGGAAGCAACCCCCGAAACACCCCCCGAAACACCCATGGATACTCCCGTGGAAAGTCCGGGTGTGGAAGTTGAAACCGACGTGGTTGACATTGACATTATGCCCCCCACCGACACTTCACCAGTACCTGAAGCTACAAAGACCGAAATGCCCAAGGATACCGGCGAAACCCCGTCTTTTCCTGCAGTGGAATCCGAAGAAAATTCTTACAACCTTACCGGTGTAATGACAATCGGAGATTCAAAACATGCAATGATGAAAAAAGACGGAAAAACCATAAATGCCTCTGTGGGGCAGGTTCTGGAAGATGGCTGGGTAGTATCTTCCATCGAAGATCGCTCTGTAGTTCTCAAAAAAGGTGACAAGACAAAAACCATCACCCTGAGAGAAGAAATCGGCGCCCCCCCGGCACCGCCCACCGAATAAACCAGACAAAAAAGCCCGGTTAGCCGGGTTTTTTTTAATTCCTCCATAAATTTTCTGTAAAATGTTTTATAAGGGAGTCAAAGATGAAAAGAAGTTTAAAAAGTGTCATGCTTTTCTGGATATGGGGAATCACCGCCCTTATTTTTGTTCTGGGCTTATATTTCAATTTCGAATATGCCAGAGAACAACAGGTTGAAGAAATAAAGAAAGATGCCTATGTTCTGGGCGAAATGTACGAGGAAAAATTTGAAAACCTCTTTGCCGCCGCCATGACTATGCCCGGTTTAACTGCAGTTCACCTTGAAAGCCTGGATAATTATTCCCCGCAATCAATAAAGAAATACCTGGAAAAAGCAGTAAATAACAATCCAGATATTTACGGGGCATGCATAAGCTTCACACCCCATGCAACCTCAGAGCAGAGAAAACTTTTTGCCCCCTATTGCTATAGGAATAAGGAAAACATTCTTTTCACCGATCTGGGAAACGAGGATTATAACTATCTTAATAAAGAATGGTTTAAAACCCCGGCTGAAACCGGAATTCCCCGCTGGTCCGCCCCATATTTTGATGAGGGCGGCGGGGAAATACTCATGACCACTTATTCAGTTCCCTTCTACAAAAATGGAAAACTGATGGGTATAACCACCTCTGACATTTCACTGGAAGAACTGACCCGGGAAATTCAGCATATAAAACTTATGAAGACAGGCTATGGTTTCATAGTAAATGACAAAGGGACATTCATTGCTTACCCCGATAGAAGCAAAATACTGGAAGGCAACATCAACAACTTGAATCCCCAGCTTGCCAGACAGTTGCTTTCCGGCACAGCAGGCTACATAAAAACCCTGGACCCACTCAGAAATGAGGAAGCCTGGATTGCATTCTACCCCATAAAAATTGCAGGTTTTTATCTGGGGCTGGTTTATCCTCAGGATGAAATATTAAGCCAGGTTTATGCCCTTCAGCAAAGATTTGCTTTGGTGGGTTCCGTTGGTTTAATCGTTCTCTTCATGGTTATTATGGCGGTTTCCAATTCTATTACCCATCCTCTTTCCAAACTTGTGGACAGTACCAGGAAAGTGGCGGGCGGCGATTTGGACCACCATATTGATATTAACACCAGAACTGCCGAAGTTTGCAGCCTGGAAAAATCCTTTAACAAGATGATCGATGAACTCAATGAACATATAAACCAGCTGAACGAAGCCAACCAGGCAAAGCAGAAACTGTTTGTTTCTTCGATTATTGCATTGGCAAATGCAATAGAAGCCAGAGATGAATACACCCGGGGCCATTCTGAAAGAGTCACAGATATTTCGGTGAGAATCGCCCAGAAAATGGGAATGGACAAGAAAGAAATTGAAAATCTTAGATATGCAGCCCTACTTCATGATATCGGTAAAATTAAAATTAAGGAAAACGTATTGAACAAACCTGGCAAGCTTAATGATGATGAGTTTGCCCAGATGAAAGAACATCCCGGCCATGGTGCGAAAATTCTTGAACCGGTTTTGGAATTCAAAACCATTCTTCCGTTTATTTACCATCACCATGAAAAATATGACAAAACAGGTTACCCCGATAAACTTGGCGGAGAGAATATTCCACTGGCTTCAAGGATTCTGGCCGTAGCCGATTCTTTTGACGCAATGACCTCCAACCGGCCATACCGGAGTTCCCAACCTCTTTCTTTTGCAGTGGAGCAGTTAAAAAAAGGAAAAGGCACTCAATTTGACCCTCAAGTCGTGGATATTTTCATGGAAATTATCGAAAAAGAGGGAAGCTGGTTGAAAAGTGTCATGCAGGAATAATTTGATTTTTGAACTTTTTGCCCCCTTTTTCTGTTGAAACAGTTACAGATAAAAGGAGGTATTTTATGAAGAATCTTGTTACCATGCAGGCGCCGGTTTTTGAAGCCAGGGCAGTAATGCCTGACAACAGTTTTGCCAGTATCAATCTTTCAGATTATCGGGGAAAGTATGTGATATTGTTTTTCTATCCTCTGGATTTTACTTTTGTATGTCCCACAGAGATAATCGCCTTCAATGAAAAACTGGAAGAATTCGAGAAAAGAAACTGCAAGGTCCTGGGTATATCTGTTGATTCAGAATATTCTCATTTTGCCTGGAAACAGACTCCGGTTGAAAAGGGAGGAATCGGCAAGATCAATTATCCTCTCATATCTGACATTACAAAGAAGATTACCCGTGAATACGGCATATTACATGAGGATTCAGTAGCTTTACGGGGGTTATTTCTCATAGATAAAAACGGAATTGTCCGCCATCAGGTAGTAAATGATTTATCTCTGGGCAGGGATGTCAACGAAGCTTTGCGGGTACTGGAAGCCCTGCAATTCACCGAGGAGTATGGCGACGTCTGCCCTGCTAACTGGAAACCGGGAGAAGAATCTATAAAGCCTACTCCAGAGGGTATTTCAAAATATCTAAGCGACAAATAAAGTTCTGATAACCCCGTGAAAAGACCTGTTTTTCCTGAAAGGAAAAACAGGTCTTTTTTTAGAAGAACTAATCAGTACAGATTGAAGTTGTTTATTTATACAATACAGTTCCATTTAACTGGAAGATTTTGTTTAAATTGCTTGAAACAGTCAGAAAGGTATGAAAACAAGAAATGGCCCCTTTAGATATAACTCAGAAAAAAGCATCTGAAAACCAGGTAACTGTAGCTCAGAAACAAACTCCATACTTTGACGCCCTGGAAAAATATATTGAAACCGGGGTGATCCCTTTTCATGTTCCAGGCCACAGGCAGGGAATGGGTGTTCATGAAAAATTCAAAAACTTTGTAAAAAAGCATGGGCTTGCAGCCGACGTGAGCCAGGTTCTGGGACTGGACGATATTCACCAGCCCACCTCGGTGGTGGAGCAGGCCCAGGAATTGGCTGCCCAGGCTTACGGCGTAGAGCATTCATTTTTTATGATTAACGGGTCTTCCTCGGGAGTTCACGCCATGCTGCTGGCAACCCTCAACCCGGGAGATAAAATTATTCTTCCCCGGAACTGTCACCGTTCAGTCACCGGAGCTTTAATACTTACCGGCGCCATCCCGGTGTATATTGAACCAGAATATGATTATGAAATGCAGGTTGACCATACGGTAACCCCCAAGGCCCTGAAAAAAACCATTCAGCAGAATAAGGATGCCAAAGCTGTATTGCTGTTGTCGCCTACTTATTACGGTGCAGCCTGCGACATAAAAAAGATGGTTGAAATCATTCATAAATATGATTTGCCAGCGTTGGTGGATGAAGCCTGGGGTGCCCATTTTCATTTTCATCCCGATTTGCCTGATTCTGCCTGCGATGCGGGTGCGGATATTATTATTAACAGTACTCATAAGTTAGTAGGCAGTATGGCTCAGGCTTCCATGGTTCACACCCAGGGAAACCGAATCGATCTGGGAAGATTGCGTTCGGTAATACGCCTGTTTTTATCCACCAGCCCATCCTGTTTACTGGTGGCATCACTGGATGTTGCCCGTATGAATCTTGCAATAAACGGCAGGGAGTTGCTGGACAGAACCATAAAGCTTGCCAACTATGCGAGGGAACAAATCAACAAGATTCCTGGTTTAAAAGCATATGGGAAAGAACTTATAGGCAGGTCCGGTGTTCATCAACTGGATCTTACCAAACTCACGGTTTCAGCCAAGGAATTGGACATAACCGGTTACGAAATTGAAAATATACTGAGATATAATTACAATATTCAGTTTGAGATGTCCGATCTATTCAACTGCCTGGCGTTGATAACCATAGGTACCACAGAAAAGGACATAGAAAAAATCATAGAAGCTTTCGGTGATGTTAAATCCTGGCAAAGGCAGCATCATAACCTGTCGAAAGTAAGGCTTTTTTATCGGCGAAAGGAAAAGCAGATGGAACTTCCCGACTGGCCGAATCAGATTTTGACACCCCGGGAAGCTTTTGTAAGGCCTTTTGAAAAAATCAGGCTCAGAGAATCTACAGGCAGGATTTGTGGGGAGGTAATAACCCCCTATCCTCCGGGCATTCCCATATTAAGGCCGGGAGATGAAATTACCGAGCAAATCATAGACCATTTAATACTGGAAATGGAAGCCGGCGTTCATATTCAGGGCCCCGACGACCCCACAATGGAAACTATCCGTGTAGTAAAATAAAGAAATTAAAGGAGAATTTATATTGTTTGACGGAGAAATCAGAATAACCGACGATCTTGATAAATTGTTAGGCATTCTTCCCGAACGTCTTTCCAGGGAATTGGAAAAACAGGACGATTTAATAGATTTAATAGAAATAGTAATGGACCTGGGGCGCAAACCCGAGGCCCGTTTCGAAGATAAAATTCTGTATTTAAGTGATGAGTTTATAACCCGGGGAGACATAGAGCATGTAAAAAAGAATATAGGAAAATTCGGCGACGATAACCGGGCGGGAATTGAACGAACCCTGCACCGCATCTCAGCCATCAGAAACCGAATGAAGGACATTATCGGTTTCACTATGAGAGTAGGCCGGGCAGTTTATGGTACTATTCAAATCATCAGAGATTTGATGGAAACCGAACAATCCATCCTTCTGCTGGGACGTCCTGGAATAGGCAAAACCACCATGCTCAGAGAATTTGCCCGTGTTCTGGCTGATGATTTCGAAAAACGGGTAGTGGTAGTGGATACCTCTAACGAAATTGCAGGTGACGGCGACATACCTCACCCCGGAATAGGCGCTGCCCGCCGTATGCAGGTTTCGAAACACGACCTTCAGCATGAAGTAATGATCGAAGCAGTTCAGAACCATATGCCCGAAGTAATTGTAGTGGATGAAATCGGCACAGAAAGGGAAGCATATGCTGCCAGGACAATAGCTGAACGGGGAGTTCAACTTATAGCCACAGCCCACGGCAACAGCCTGGAAAACCTTCTTATGAACCCCACCCTGTCAGACTTAATCGGGGGTATTCAATCAGTAACCCTTTCCGATGAAGTAGCCAGAAAAAGAGGTACCCAGAAAACAGTCCTTGAGAGAAAAGCTCCGCCTACTTTTGATATAGTTGTGGAAATCAAGGAAAAAGACAAGGTGGCAATTCACAAACAGGTAGATAAGGTTGTTGATCTTATGCTGCGTGGAATCGAACCCGACCCGGAAATGAGAGTTCGCGACGACGAAGGTTTCACCATAACCCAGACATCTTCTCTTGAAGAAGCAATAGAAATGGAAAAACCGGTAGCCAAACCCGAAAAAAAACAGATGTTTGCGTTGCCACAGAAAAGGCCTATCCCTGAAAGAAAAAGGCCGGTTAGAATTTTCCCCTATGCGGTAAGTAAAAATCGCATTGAGAAAGCTATTGAAAGCATGAATGTAAAAGCTGAGGTTGTGAAACGTTTCGAGGAAGCCGATGTTATTCTGACTATAAAAAGCCAGCTTCAGCGGGGCCCGAAGAAATTGCGGGAGATTGCCGGAACCAATGTCCCCATTCATGCCATCCGCAGTAATACGGTTACCCAGGTTAAGAATTTCTTAAGAGAGTTCTTCAATGTTCCTTTTGAAGATGTTGATTATTCCAACCTTAACCAGTTGGATATCAATGAGAATGATTTAAAAAAAAATGAAAAGGTTGCCTTGAAGGAAGCTGAAAATGCAATTCAGGAAGTAATAAAAACAGCTGAGCCTGTGGAATTGAAGCCCCAGAATTCCTACGTCAGAAGACTCCAGCATAATTATATCGAGAAGCACAATCTTACTTCTGTAAGTATGGGAAAAGAGCCATTTCGAAGAATACGTATTTATAATGAGAAGATATTTTAAAGGTTATTTGGAATCAATATCAAATATTTCCAGGGGTATTTGTGAAAAAATAGTTATTTTTAATATATCAGGAGGTCCCTGAATGAAGGGTTATTTTATAAGTTTCGAAGGCCTGGAGGGCGCCGGCAAATCGACCCAGGCAAAAATTTTAAATGAAAGATTAATCAAGGAAGGGTTTCCCTGCCTGTTAACATCGGAACCCGGCGGCACGCCTCTGGGAAACGAAATAAGGCAGATTCTTGCCAATAACGATTTTAAGGATATGTCCTCCCTTACCGAATTATATCTTTTCGCAGCTTCCCGTGCCCAGCATGTAAGCCAGGTTATCCGGCCAAACATCGAAGAGGGGAGCATTGTGCTTTGTGACAGGTTTGTAGATGCCACCATAGCCTATCAGAGTTATGGCCGGGGCCTTCCTGAAAACCTGGTCCGGGAAACCTGTTCTTCAGCATCATGGAATGTCCGCCCCAACCTGACAATCTACCTTGACATTGAACCCTCACGAGGGCTTACCAGGGTATCAAAGCGAATCCAGGAGCTGGAAATCCCCGCCCATAGAATTGAAAAAGAACAGCTTGAATTCTTCCAGAAAGTAAGAGAAGGCTATCTTTCCATAGCCAGGGATGAACCCAACCGTGTAAAAATGCTACATGCAGACACACCTGTTCCCGAGTTGGCTTCAAAAATCTATAATCTGGTATCAAAAGAACTAAAAAAAATAAAATTTAAAAAAATGCTGGGACGGGATTTGAGTTTTCATATTCCCACCAACGAATAACCGTAGTTATAAACGCCGGTAAATTGCCGTGCCAGGCCCTTCTTCAATAAGGCTCAATCCGGCCTGGGTTATAATGGTGTCTATCAATCTATGAAAATCCTTATAGGAAGCATCGAAAGAAAATTCCCCACTCCGGGTTTTCACCCGTACTTCTCTTATGGGCCTTACAGCCAGGCCGGTGTTTTTTATAATTCTTAATTCAATAAACTCTTTCCATTTGCTTTCAAGGTTCATTTTTTTGCTCTTGTAAACCAATTCCTCAGGTTCAGTCAGAATCGATACATTCTGATCCTCAAAAACATTATCCAGCCTTTTCCAGAACTCGATGCACAATAAAGGAAATGATATGGACCCGAGAAAGAAAGAAGGTAATGGCCCCAGCGCCGACATGACAAAGGCAAGAACCCCCGAAATTCCCATAGACGCCGGAAACACAGAGGAATAAGACAGAAACTGGGCGGTTTTTCCCAGCAAGTCGGTCTGGTTGGCAAAACTTTCTTTCCTGATAAGCCTGGCGGGCGGAGATAAAGGCGCTGTCCTTTTCTGCAAATTCGGCAGGGCGCGGTTTTCCAAAGCTTTTTTTATATCGCCGGCTTTTTGAAAACGACGGTTGGGATCCAGATCCAGGCATTTCATTACTATGGATGAGGTTTCAAAAGAAACAGCAGAGTTTACAAAGTAAGGAATCTCAAAATGAAAAGGCTTATCAGCAGGATCAACACCGGTAAGCATATAATGGAGAGTGGCGCCCAGGCTGTATATATCAGATCTCTGATCCGTTTCCCCCCTGCCATAATGTTCCGGTGAAGCAAAACCAGGTGTACCGATAATTACCGTATCCCGGGCTTTGCCACCCTGAAAGAAACGTGCAATGCCGAAATCTACCAGGTAAACCTGATCATTGGCATCAATCATTATGTTGCCCGGTTTCAAATCTCTATATATTATACCGTTTTCGTGCAAAAAATCCAGAAGATCGCAGATCTGAACCCCCCAGTTGATAATTCGAACCTCATCGAAATTGCCACCCTGGTTTAAGATTTCCTCGGAAGATTTGCCCTCGATAAATTCTTCCACCAGATAATGAACCTGGTTCTCCTCAAAATAATCAATGACCCTGGGCAGATTAGAATGAGAAAGGTTTGCCAGAATCTTGGCTTCCTTCTTAAACTGGTCCAGTATTTCAGACTTATCCTTATCGGGAAACACATCCAGGGTTTCCTTCATTGCCCACTGGTTCTCCAGTACCTGGTCTTCCACCAGATAAACAGTACTCATCCCCCCCTGCCCCAAGACACGGAGAACTTTATACCTGTCCTTTACAATATCGCCTGTTCTAAGCATAAAATCACTTTATTTCACTGAAAACAAGTATCAAAGAAATTCTTTGGCAAAAAAACTGATCCGTTTACCGTCAGCCCGGCCTTTCAGTTTTTCCAGGGCACGGGGCATAATCATTCCCATATTTATTCTGGCCCCATCAGGTAAACTGTCAACAATTTCCTTCACCACAGCTTTTACTTCTTCATCGCTGGCCTGGCTGGGAAGATAATCATAAAGAATTTTCATCTCAGCTTCTTCTTTGTCCACCAAGTCTTGCCGGTCGCCTTTTTTGAAGCCATCAATGGATTCCTTGCGTTTCTTTATCTCCTTCTGGATTACTTCCAGAACCTGATCATCATCAAACTCAGACTTCCTGTCAATTTCCATATTCTTTATACTGGACCGAAGCATTCTGATTACAGCCAGCTTTACCTTATCCTTTTCCTTCATGGCAGTTTTCATATCATTTAATAATTGTTCTTTTAAAGTCATAATCTAATATTCTCCTATTCCGCGGCCATCTCCACAATTTGTTCAATACAGGTATAGAACCCCCTGGTTCTGTCAAATTTTTCTACAAACAAAATGTTGTATAACTTAGTAAGCTTATTCTCATTTATCATCAGGCCATCCATAACATCAGAAACACTGGGGTTCCTTGTTTTTCCCAGATATTCCAGGCTGCAGACCACTTCAATGCAAAGCTCATATATCTGAATTAAATTACCGTCAAAATAATATCTATCGATAAAGTCCTGCTTCAAACCTCCTTCAACCAGCCGCTTATACAGGCCTTTCACCTGGGAATGCAACTCAGCGTGGCCCTCAGCTTGCCACGGCACACCCTCCCCCTCCCTGCGGGTAAAACTCCGGTCAATATCCGCAAGGTATTTTTCAACTATTCCATCAAATCTGTCTTTGTGTTCTTTGAAAATATCAAAAATTTTCAGAAGACTGAGAAAGAAGACCCCATTACTTATTTTTGGTTCGGTTTCTTTATCGGAAAGCCAGATCTTGTAACCTTCAATTATTCTATCCAGTAACTGGGCGTTAACATAAAAATATGTGGTTATTGACTCCAGGGTATTATCGTTAATGCCGGGAAGGTCCAATTTCCAGGCCAGATGTTTTCCGTATTCTTCATCTACGTCAACTTGATATTTAAACATATTAACCTCCTGAATTATCATTCTTCCACTATTTTTTTAACCCTTCAGAATAATAGTTCATCACCAATGACAATTCTTGGGAAATCTTTTTTATATAAAGGATTCCTTGAAGTTTCTGCAAAATAAATAATAAAAAGGAGTTTTTAATGGTTAAGGTTTACACTACCCCCACCTGCCCTCACTGCATCCAGTTAATTCATTTTCTTGACAGAAATAACATTGATTACACCAATATAAATATTTTGAAAGATCGGGAAGGGCTCAGAAATTTAAAGGCAAAAACCGGACAAATCGGTGTTCCGGTAACGGAAATCGATACAAGAATTATTATCGGCTATAACGAAAAGAAGATTGAAGAAGCTTTGCTTGATCAGGTAAATAAAGGAAAATGAAAGTTTTAGATAAATAAAAATGTTTGAGTTGATATGACGGAAAAAAATATCGATAATATCATAGCTGTGAATTTTACCGGTAACAATTTGTTAAAGAACAAAAAATTGTTTTACCCTCTTCTTTTTATTTTTACTCTTTTTGCAATTACTTTTATTCTTTCCTGGAAATACTTCCCCCGCCATTTTTATCAGGCTGGCATAGTGGCACCCAGGGATATCACCGCTTCAAAGACTTTTGAAGTAGAAAATGAAGTCGCCACCAGGGAAGCCCAGAGCAAGGCAATGAACTCGGTAAAACCTGTTTATGTAATTGACGAATTTATAAATTCCGAGGTTGACAGCGCGCTTCAAACCCAGTTCGCTATATTTCACCAACTGAAAGAATTGAAAAAAAACGATA
>CAZSLZ010000112.1:0-11912 GCA_964607865.1 uncultured bacterium | reverse complement strand
CTATTTATAATGCCTTCAAGTTGTCGAAACGAATTTTCGATCAGGAAGTTCAGCAGTCAATCAAGGAAGTTGCAACCAAGAGCATCAATCTGATAGCTCAATAGCAGCATACTATAAGGAATAATAATGAAACCTACGGATATTTTACGGAAAGAACATTCTCTTTTTAAGCGCGCCCTGATGATTCTGGTAATAGGAATCAAAAAAATCGAAAAAGGTGAAAACCTGCCTGAAGACTTTTTTGTAGATATTATTGATTTTATCGATAATTTTATTTTCAAGTATCATTATAAGAAAGAGGAAGGTATCCTGTTTGACGAGATGGAAAAAGCTGGCGTTTTCACCCAGGATTTGCCTCTTGAGGAAATCCAGGCCGAGCATGATACCACCCGTCGATATCTGGAATTCATAATTAACCATAAAAATAATTTTAATGTTCGTTATCTTAATAAATATCCGGAAAAGATTGAAGTTCTGAAAAAATTAATGGATGTTCTTATTCAGCATAGCCGGCATGAAGACAGAGTTTTATTTCCATTAAGCGATAATTTGATTACTGAAAAGAATCAACAAAAGATTTTGGAATATTATAAGCAGATGGATGAACTTAATTACCGGTTTATCCAAAACCATGAGGATAAAATCAAGAATCTGGAAGATTTTCTGGGCATAACCCAATCATACAGAGAAATTTACTAGTTCTAATGTTTGTAATTAAATTGAGTGTTTTAAGGTTTTTTTTTGCGTTGTAATTTCTTAATCATCTTCGCAGAGTACCGGATATGACAATCCAGAACATGGTTGTGATGAGTGTTCGTAGAATGCATGGGAAGCTCTCTCCAATAAAGAATTGAAGAATATATCTTTGGTTCCATTAAGAATGGCAAAATATAACGTTTGGATTAAGGCTGACTTTCCAGGTGAAAGATCCAGGCGCTCATAAACGCAAGGTAAATGGGAATGGAACCAACCCTGAATACGAGCAAAAAAATGCCACTAAAAAAACGTAGCATTACTAAAATCTAAAAAATGTTTAACATATTTCGAATTAACTTGATTTTCTTTTGAATTTTCATCTTTCGTTATTTCTTTTTCTTTGCTTCGTCAGCTTCTTCGAAATCAAGGGATACGGAATTTATGCAGTAGCGTAAGCCAGATGTTCCTGGCCCGTCATTAAATACATGTCCCAGATGTGCTCCACACCGGTTGCAAATTACTTCAGTTCTGATCATGCCGTGACTCTTATCCACTCTTGTTTCAATATTTTTATTTACTGCCGGGTCGGTGAAACTGGGCCAGCCGGTTCCCGACTCGAATTTGGTATTCGAAGAAAACAACGGTAATCCGCAATTGCTGCAATGATACATACCATCTTTTTCGTTCTTATAATATTTTCCGGTAAAGGGCAACTCGGTACCTTTTTGCCTGGTTACCCGGAATTCCTCAAAAGTTAATTCCTTCTTCCATTCTTCATCAGTTTTTTTTATTTTATTACCATTAAAAACTTCCATTTTGCTTACCGCCTTTACTGAATCATTTTTTTGTTTTTTTTCAGAGGCTGAGGTGTTAAAGGTGAAAATTGCTGCCACAAAAATCAGGAGTATGGCAAAAACTCCCAAAATGTCATTTAACTTTTCTCTTTTTTCATTATGCATAATTATCACCAGCCTGTTTTTTTACCCCCGATTAGAATAATGAATTAAAAAGAGATTTTGTTCCCAAAAAAGCACACTCCGGGCATTTTTAAATACATTTATTCTTTTCTATTTCCAAATTGCACTGTCAAATTTTGATTTAGTGGTTGATCTGAAATGAAAGTAGTCCCAGCCTCTTATTCTTTCGTAGGGTGTCCAATAATATTCGGTAACAGGGTTAGGTTCTTCATTTACATGGTAAGTTATTTTCATGAGAGGAGAGCCGGGAAGCTGGCCCCGGATTTCTAAAGTGTCTATTTCTATGTCCATGCTTTCTGCAGTTGCTACTCCAACAACAGCTTTCTGCTTTAATGTTGCATCTTCACCCAGTTTGTCCAAATTCTTTGAAAACTCGGAGCCCTGTTCTATTTGCAGATGATTCATTATAGCTTCTTCAGCTTCTTTCATATTGCTCTTTGCCCTGCAGAAACGGAAATAACTCTGCAGAAAGAATAATCCGATAATAGCTATTACTGCAGCTACAACTATAAGCCCCTGAATTTGAATTTTGCCAGTTCAATATTATTTGAATCCATTTCTATCACCTCATAAATCTATTCTTATTTAGAAATTGTTTTCCTGTTAATGTTTTGGTAAAGGAAAAATGCTTTGTGTAAATAATTATAAGTCTATATCAATTTGCTATTGGAGGAAGAATTTATGAAAAAAATCTGGTCATTTCTTTTGATTGGTGTTTTATTGTTTGTTATGATCGCTGGCCTGGCTCAAGCTGAGGATAAGAAACCCGCCCCTGATATAGTGCCCACAAAAGTAAGGGTAAAGTATAATGACAACGATAATTTTGCCAAATATGACGGTTTATTGGTTAGAGTAAACAATAAGGAAGATCTGTTTTTTTCTCACAATTATTTTATAAGTTTAAATGATATGAAAGATTTGTGTAAAAAATTCAATGTAAAATGTAAATATGATGAAGCAGGCAAAAAATTTATAATAGGTGACGATGAAATGGACCTTTTAAAAGCAGGCCCCACCAGGGAAGATTCTTTTGTTTTTGGAAAAATGTTTTATACTGTTTACAAAGGAAAACCATATTTCGATATATGGGGAGTATATGGCGGCCTGGGCTGTTCTTCAATAAGCAACCTTAACGATGGGGTTATGTTATATAAGCCAGACGATAAAGAGTAAACATTTTATCATTTTTAAAAATTTCTTTAAAATTAAATTGAGGGAAGGCATCTTTTATTGTTTTCTCTCTTTTTTTTATCATTACCGGGAATCTTTCTATAAGCCTGGCTGTTGTAACTATTACACAAAAAAGGGGAGGAATCTATATGACACAATTAAATCCAATGAAACTGCAGGAGTATTTGGAAGGCATGGATTATCCCATGAATCGTGATGACATTGTACTTCGCATTACAAATTCCGGTGCGCCTGACGATATTAAGAAAGCAGTTATGGATTTGCCGCCTGGCACTTATTACAGCCCCTCAGAAATCAGCGAAGCTGCTGGTGAGATAGTATTAATGTAAAAAAAGCCGGCTTCGAGCCGGCTTTTTGTTAAGTAGCTTAGAAATTGTTTTTTTCTTGTTGGTTAATCTATATAAGTCTTCATCAAATTGAAATCTCCATCAACCCGGTCGGGGACATTTCTTAATTTCTGGCTGCTCCACTGGGATTTGCTCCATACAAAGGGCAGGCCATTAACATAAGGTGTTCCGTATTTCATCCATATTCCCTTATTGGTTGAATTCTGGTTGAAAACCAACTGAAGGCCCATAGCTTCAAGGGCTTTTTTCATAGAAACAGCTTTTGCATCAATAGACCCATCAGGCACAGTCTTGGGTACCGGGGTGTCTCCATAGCCAGGATCCCATCTGCCGAAAATTGATAGCGGGTTTTCGGGGTCGGTATAGGTAATTAATTCTTTTGCTGTTTCAATATCGGTAA
Source organism: uncultured bacterium (assembly GCA_964607865.1). Taxonomy (GTDB): domain Bacteria; phylum Vulcanimicrobiota; class JAJTBE01; order JAJTBE01; family CAZSLZ01; genus CAZSLZ01. The sequence continues at coordinate 8,301 of CAZSLZ010000112.1, read as the reverse complement.
CATTGCCGATTTTAGCCATAAATTGTCTTTTTCTGGCAGGCCGGCTGTCAATGGACTGCAAGTCTTCCCGAATTTGATAGGAAGCAGGATAGTTGATTCCCAGGAAATATGTGGGAGTAACCATTTCGGTATCGTATTCAGTAGAGCCCCCTTCAGGTTTGGTGGTAACTGTATAACCGTTACCATTGGGGAGATACCATACAAAATGTTTGTAGGACATTTCAACCAGCCCAATTTCCTGAGTTTTAGCGTCGATGACCATGTAACCGTTCATGTAGGTACCAGAAGGTTCCAGTGAAACATATTCAAAAAACTCGGTAATTGAGGATGCAAACTGTTCAGCCGCGACACCTCTTATGTACATCCATAATGCAGATTTTTTGGGTTCGCTGTATGTGGCATAATGAGTTGTTTCGTTAAACAAGATTCCCTTGTTGTTGTATCCAAAATCTGACAGAGAGCCCACTATGCCGGGATAAGTTGCATTGAAGGTCATAAAGTCGTCGTTGACGGCCAGTGACATTGTCATGGTCTGGGAAAGAAAACCGAACCATGTATTGTGGGTTATCAGAATATCATCTTCGAGTTTCTTTACGAAAGCTGAACATTTGGTTTTTCTATATTTTGGATCTATTCCTTTTTCATAAGCAACAATATCGCCAAAATCTGAATAGGCATTAATAAAGTAGATATCCAACCAGCTTATTGAGTTGGTTTCGTAACCCATTTGTAATTCGTCGGTGTTAAAATAAGAAGAACTGGGGGTCCAGTTTCCGCTGAAATCCAAGCTTTCCGGAGTGGTCAAAGTGGCGCCGTGGTATATTCCCAGCATTCTGAACATTATTCTGTTCAGTCGCTCCTTTATAACTGAATCTTCCTGATTCTGAATATAGTCGGCAGTATAATCCAGGTTTTCTGTTAAAACCCCCTCTGCCCAGTCAAGTTCAGCCTGGGAAGGAGGTTGCTGGGCGGGGTAGGTGTGTGAGGGATCGAGAAGATACATCATGTCCCAAAGGTTATCCCTGGTTGAAGTAAGGTATCCGTTTTGAAGTTTTCCCTGTACAAAACCTGCTCTGTATTCCGCTTTCAGTACATTGTCATCTTTGGAAACCACAGTTACATTCTGAATGTTGTCGATAATTTCCATGCCACCCTGGGCTTTTTCGTCAATACTGTATGTCTGGAATTCTGAACTCACTTCATTGGTGCTGTTCGAGCCTGAACAACCTGCAAATATGACACCCAGTAAAACAATTGAAACCAGAAAGATTTTTTTCATAGACATTTCTCCTTTTATTGCTTATTTTATTGTTTTGTTTATTACGTCAATTTTAAAAATTTCATGTTAAAAACCGGGCACTTTCTGTTTTCCGTAAACTTCCACGGAAAAGGTGGGTTCTTTAAATATGGCTTTTGAATTCTAGTCTGAATACATTTGATTACTAGTTTTATGCCCTGTTAAAAATACCTTTAAAATTTGAATGAATATACATCTAATAAAGATAAATACTATCTTCTATGCTGTGACAATTTAAAATATTTTTTTGCTTCGGGGTGGTCAGGTACAAATTTCAAGGCTTTTGAAGCATTAGCGGCCGAGAAGCTGTACATGCCATGTTCATAATAAATCCGGGCCATCTGGGCATAAGCATCTGCTGCTGAACCGGTATTTCCCATTTTTATTTCAATAAGGGCCAGTTGTTTATAATTCGCTGCTGTGGGGTTATGTTTTATTGCCTTATATATCATGTTTTTGGCTTCTGGGTATTTACCTTGGTTATATAATTTAACACTTTTTTTGTATAATTTATCCGGAGAAAATTCGAGGGTTGCATTTACTGCATTTGTATCGTTTACCACCACTGGTGTTCCCATGTCTGGACGGTTTCCATAATTTTGATAAATGCCCAGTAGGTTGGTCAGTTTTCTTCCTGCGGGGACAATCACCTGTCCATTGTATGACATGGCTGTGGAGGCTCCTCCGTCCAGGTTCATTGCCTCGATACATCCTAGTTTCAGTAGAATATCCGATAACTCTTTTAATGTCAGGGCCTGATCTGTTGAAAGAAAAATTAGATAGTTCCAGGGGGTTAATCCGACGGCGCTTCGTGAACCGGCGCCCAGAACATGACTGTCTTTAAAACCCTGAGCCCTGGCATTATTCTGAATTTCTCCCTGTTTTATCAATCGGGGGCCGCAAGCCAGCACGGTTTCATAACCTTTCCAATCACAATGTCTGTGATGAGGTACATTGATGAATTTTACCTCATTCCGGGAAGTGATTGCCAGTGCTGTCCCAAAACCGCCAAAATTCTTCAGTTTACCATCTATTACTATGTCGCCAACCGGTTTAAGGTTAGAGGTACAGAAGAAAGTGCCGTTAATTGCTGCGGTTGGTTTGGTTCGTTGAATCATATTCTGAAAACTTTCATCAGATTTGGGAAAATTTGAGGACAATATTGGTGTAATTTTAAGTTCAGGCTTGTTCATATTGACATAAATGAGGTTCACTGGTTTATTATTAATAATTTTTTTGACAAGTACAACTGGCTCCTCTGTGCTGAAGTTTTTTTCAATGTTTAATGTTAAAAGCTTTGAGCGTCCAAAATTATTATTTGAAACTTCCTGGCCAAAAACATTTTTCATGCTGATAAGGAATAATACCAGGATGATGATATTTCTCCAGGACTTTTTATTTTTAAATGTCATGTTTCCCTCCATTCTGATTGTCCAGATTTTTACCTGGTGCAAATTGCTATATTTTGAGCTCTGTTAACTTATACCAACATTTTTGTAAATAATTCCAAAAATTTATTTCAAATTAATATTTTATTGATATTCTTTCTCGCTGCAGGGTCACAATTAAGTATTCCCATACTTTTCCTGTCGAAAATTGCGTTCAAAGATGTTGATTTATAAATGCTTTTTGTAAGCCAGAAATTAACATTCAATACTATATAATAAATTTTATAAAGTTTAAAAGGGGTTTATGTTGTTTGACAATAATAAACAACTGTTAGCTATTTTGTAAGTGAAGGTATTAATGAGCAGTGGCTGGCAAATAAAAATGTAGTATATAAATGAAAAGAAAGGCTGAATTCAATATGAACTATGAAGGCTCTCAAAAATTACAAAAACGTTTAAATCAAATAAAGCATAAACTTTTAGTGATGTCAGGCAAGGGCGGCGTTGGAAAAAGCACTGTGGCGGTTAATCTTGCAGTTTCACTTTCTTTGCAGAATAAAAGAATTGGGCTTTTGGACCTTGATATTCATGGGCCAAGTATTCCTGTAATGTTGGGGGTAGAAAATGTTAAGGCCAGGACTGGAGATAATGGAATGCTTCCAGTTGAAGTTGAAGGAATAAAGATAATGTCTCTCGGTTTTCTTTTACAGAAACCGGATGATGCAATAATTTGGAGAGGGCCTCTGAAGATGAAGGTAATCAGTCAATTTCTTGAGGAAGTTGAATGGGGTGAATTGGATTATCTTATTATAGATTCTCCTCCGGGAACCGGTGATGAACCACTTTCAATATGCCAGCTGATAAAACACCTGGATGGTGCGATAGTAGTAACAACACCACAGAAGGTTGCCGAGATTGATGTTCGCAAATCTATAAGTTTTTGTAATATACTTCAAATTCCAGTTATAGGTATTATTGAGAACAATTCTGGTTATTTATGTCCCGGTTGTGGCAGATTAACTAAAATTCTAGGTTCAGGAGCAGGAATGAGGATTTCCGAGGAAATGAATGTCCCTTATCTTGGAGCAATCCCCATAGACCCCGCTATTGCCGAAGCCGGTGATGCGGGTAAACCATATATTAAATATTATTTAAATTCTCCGTCTTATAAAACGATGAAGGATATCGTTGATATCATAAAATAATTTCAATCAGGAGAGAAACCCTGATATGTTAAATAAATAATAAGGTTTATCATGAAAGAAAAAAAATATAAATATATCTACGGTCCTGTTCCCTCCAGGCGTCTTGGACGTTCTCTCGGAATTGACCTTGTTCCGTTTAAAACATGTACCTATAACTGTATTTATTGTCAGTTGGGAAGAACCACCAATCTGACTGTGGAAAGAAAAAATTACATACCAGAAGAAAAAATTCTGGAAGAATTAAAACGAAAATTAGAGTCGGAAGACATCCCTGATTATATCAGTCTTGCGGGATCGGGAGAGCCAACCTTGAACAGAGGAATAGGAAAACTCATCACAGAAATAAAGAAAATAACCAGAATTCCTGTTGCTGTCCTCACCAATGGTTCGCTTTTATGGGTTAAAGAAATTCAAGAAAACCTGATTCCATCCGATTTGGTAATACCTTCTCTGGATGCTGGCGATGAAAAAATGTTCAAGCTTGTAAATCGACCTCACGAAAAAATTGAGTTTCAAAAAATGGTAAATGGCATTATCGATTTTACACGTTTGTTTTCAGGAGAGGTCTGGCTTGAGGTCCTGCTACTTGAAGACCTTACAGGCAAGTTAGTGGAGGTCAAAAAAATTGCAGAATTGGTAAAACGTATAACACCAGCAAGAGTCCAGTTAAATTCTGTCTGCCGTCCACCTGCTGAGGCTTTTGCAACTCCACTTTCTACTGAAAAATTGCTTCAATTTAAAGCATTATTCAGTTGTCATGTGGATATTTTATCATCAAATAATATTGATAATAATGAAGGCAAGGTTTCATCAGAAATAGAAACAGAAATTATTCTGGCATTGTTAAGTCGGCGTCCCTGTACTGCTCAAGATGTAGCAAAAGGCCTGGGTATTCATGTAACCGAAGCTGTGAAGGTTCTTGCTGGCCTCCTCGAAAATGGGAATATAGAAGTTATTACAAGTAATAATCTGAAATTCTATATTAAAAAGAATAATAACTCTATTCAATCTTCTTGAACACAACAGGCCTGTCATCATCTTCCAGGTTTGTTTTCAGGCTTTCAATTTTACCTGTAGTGTTTGTATTGAAAGTGATAAAAGAATCTATTCCGCTGATCGGGTCGTCGGGTTTGATCTGGAAAACTTCATAATTGTAATGTTTCAGTGGTAAACTAAACCTGGTATATTCAAACACCAGTTGTTCTTCTTGTTTTAAAATTTCAAGATTACCGTATATTTCGTTGTAGTACTTTCCGGCATAATCCTTCAAAGGATGGGCAGGTTTTGTCCCCCTGACTCTTTGTTTTTCTGATTCCAACCGGGCGTTTCTTAATTTTTCAAGTTTTTTTATGTTCTGAGCCCAGATCCGATCACTCCAGGGAAGCTGATCTATGCCCAGAAGACGGTCGAAAATATTAAAAATGAAGATTAAGTTCAGGGGGGTTTCATTCATATTGGTTAAAATAACCATACCCATATTTTTCTCAGGCATAAATGAAACCATTGCAGAGAAGCCTTCTATGTTACCACCGTGGTGAATTATCCTATGGCCACGATAATTCATTATAAACCAACCCAGGCCATAATTCATATGTCCAATTTCATTGAATTTAGGTTCTTCGGGTTCGGGGCTGATAATCACCATCTGTGGGGAATGCATCTCGATCATTCTTTTTTTCGAGATCAACTGTTTTCCCCCGGTTTTTCCCATATCCAGCTGAAGCCTCAGCCATTTTTCCATGTCCTTTATGTTTGAATTAATGGAACCGGCAGGCCCGACTTTGCTGATTTCTTCAAAACCAACCTTTACTGCATTGATTTTAGAATAGTCTTCGGGTATCTCTTTAAGGTTTTTTGTATCATATTTATAGGGAAAGGCGAAATCTGAAGACTTCTGGGAATCGATGACTGAGAAATTACTGTTTTTCATCTGAAGAGGAATGAAGATTTTCTCTTCAATGAATTTCTCCCAGCTTGTATTGCTGGCCAATTCAACAATTCGTCCCGCGGCAACAAACATATAGTTGTTATATTGAAAATATTCCCGAAAACCATAGTTAGGTTTCAGGTACCTTATCTTGTCAAGAACCTGTTCTCTGGTCCAGTCATTCAAAAACCATGCCATATCATAACGGGAAACACCACATCTGTGTGTCAGCAGATCCCGGGGGGTTATATGTTCAGTTACATATTTGTCATACATCATAAAACCTGGATAATATTCTCTTACCGGCTTATCCAGGACAACCTTGTTTTCATCAACGAGCAGTTCCAGGGCAAATGCAGTAAATGCCTTGCTTGCCGACCCAATGGCAAATAAAGTATCGGGGGTAACTTTTTCCTTGTTTTCAAGATCCTTATAACCATAACCCCGGGAAAGAATGGTTCTGCCATCTTTAACAATTACAATGGCGCAACCGGGAACTTTCCAGCGCTGGAGTTCATTGTTGATATATTTTTCGAAGTCTGCCCCATCGAAGCCTGTATCGGCAAAAACCGGCAAAGATATAGTAATTAAGAAAATTGCAATAATAATTAATACTCGTTTTCTCATTGTTATTAATCCTTTACATTGTAGTCCTGGAATTATTCTTAAAACTTTTAATACTTCCTTCGAAAATTGAAGCATGGGCAGAAATAATTTTCAGTTCAATAAAAGTCGAATTTCAAGTGTATTATTCATGTTGTTTTTTATAGTTGCATTGAGTTTCTTGAATTTCAATTATGTTGTATAAACTTTGTCCTATTTCCAGGCAGCTGCCCTTAATGCTTCTTCAATAGAGGTTTTTCCTTTTCTTGCTGCATTCACAGCATCCTGAGTTAAATTTGGATAACCCAGTTCAAATATGCTTTCTCTCAATTTGTACAAATTGGGTTTTTGAGTTAACAAATCTATTATTTTGGGATCCGATGGCAAAATGTTATATATGGCAAACCTTCCTTTATAGCCACTCTTGTTGCATATCTTGCAGCCTCTACCCTCATGGAAAACTTCATTGGGAGTAATTGGCAGGTTCCTTTTTTCTAAATATTTTTTCTCAGTTTTTATTTTCTGTTTGCAATTGTCACAAATTCTCCTGGCAAGCCTCTGGGATACAACCCCTTCCAAAACCAATCCCAGCATATAAGGCTCAACACCCAGCTCTAAAAAGTGATAAATGGCTCCGGCAGTATCGGCAGCAGCAATCTGAGCAATAACAAGGTGTCCTGTCAGCGCAACCTGAATAGCCATCCCCCGGTTTCCTTATAGAACATCGCCAATAAATACAACGTCAGGGTCCATCTTCATTATGGCTTTCAAAGCCTGGTAATGATTTAAAGGCCCTTCATTGTCAACAGGGGGCTGAGTTATACCCTTAAGGTGATATTCCACAGGGCTTGCTCACCGACGTGAGTTAAGTGTGTTTGGTGAAAACTCCGAATATCGTCCTCACGAAAGTTCGTAAGGATGCGTGGTTATCTTTGTTCCACTCAGGAAAATGGGTTTTGAAACAACCCAATCTAACCTGAGATTGCCACGGTTTCTCCGAAACTTTGCAATGACAGGCTTTCAGTCTGTGAGCAGAATAAAGCTGGATAAAGACAAAACTCTGGTGAGAATAGCCTATTCCCCAATTCTAAACCGGGCTCGGAATAACAGCTTTGAGATTTTTTAAGATAAATTTAAAAGGAGCCATCTTTTTAGAACAGCTCCCTTCAATTATAGAAATATAATTCGTTTTGAAATTTATTTTAGGCATTACTTGTTAATTTCAGGCATTTGGGGGATTGTAATTGTAACCTGATGAATATCCTTATACAAAGCTGAGTTTGTGGGATCCTGTTTGTAAATGTCCGTCATAGCCAAAGGCATAACATTTGTTATCCAGCGCCACCTCATGCAGTTTCCTGGAATCAAAATTATATTTGGCAGTTGCCGATTGATAATATTTAGAAGCATCTCCCCAATCTGAACTTGCCATAACCCCTCGGTTCAGAGTTGCGCCAATGAGAGCATGCAATTTCCTGGACCAGTCCGACCCCGAATTTGCCGGGGGATAACCATCACACTGAAAAACAACGTAACTTGACGGTTGGGGTATTTGTTCTGTTCCCAGGGTCTGGCCGTTCTGAGAACATGTTATGTTAAAGTTGCCATTGCTATCAACGTTTCCGGTATATGCCCAGCCACCGTAACTGACATTCAGGTCAGCTGTTTTAAAATATTCCCAGCTGTTATTAATGGTGCTGGACAAATAATCTTTAAAGGGGTTTTTCTTCTGCAGGTTCCTCCTCGCCAAAATCCCAGGAAAAGCCTGTCCTCTCTAAAATGAGACTGCCTCTTGTCGGGGCATTTCGAATTTTTCTTCCAGTTTTTCCAGAGAAAGAATCCGGGAGGCCTTATACCTGCGCACCTCGTTGCTGTAGTCGG
>CAZSLZ010000111.1:0-11913 GCA_964607865.1 uncultured bacterium | reverse complement strand
ATTTTGATATCCCCCAGTTCAGAGAGCTGGAACAGAAGTACGGTTATTTGAAATGCCAGGAATTGCTTAAAATTATAGGCGCCACCCTGCGCCAGCAGAAATGCCACTTATACCGGGAAGAAGACCTGGTAGTGGTGGGCGGAAAGGGCCTCGATTATTTTATTTTATTCCTTTTCTCGCCTCCCCGTAAAAAATCTTGTTTTACCAACCATGATTTAAAACTTATCTCTACCCGCATACGCCAGAAATTAAAACATGTAATTGACGAACGCAGCGATGAACTGGGCTTTACCGAGGAGCTGGATCTATACACCGGTTACATTGTGGTCAAAAAGGACCCTTACATGCAGGTAGAAAGGTTGATTTACGAGGCAAGAAAAGAAGCTGGGTTCAAGGCAAAACTGGAGGAGATAATGGTACAGTTTATCTCCAATGTTTCCCATGAACTGAGAACACCCCTGACTTCAATCAAGGGTTATGCCGAAACTCTGCTGGAAGGAGCCATGGAGGACCCCGCCCTTTGTGAACGCTGGCTTAATATTATCCATGAAGAAGCCCAACGCCTGGAACGCTTGATTAAAGATATGCTGGATCTTTCAATGCTGGAAGCTGAGCAGGTTGACCTGCATTTTAAGGAAATAAATCTTAAGGAATTACTGGAAAAAGTAATTCATATTCTTCATCCGGTGGCAATAAAGGAAAACGTTCAAATCACATTTGAATTGGAGGGGGAAATCCCCCTGCTGAGCGTGGACGAGGACCGGATGAAACAGGTATTGTTAAACCTTATTCACAATGCCATAAAATATTCCTCGGTAAACGGTATTGTAACCATTACTGCCAAGTGTAATTCTCAAGAGGTGGAGATTGACGTAACCGATAACGGCACCGGTATTCCCCAGAAACACCTGGATAAAATCTTTGAACGGTTTTACCGGGTGGAACGAACCCGTACCCAGAAAGCAGCCGGCCGGGGCCTGGGCCTGGCGATCGCCAGGCATATTGTGGAATCTCATGGGGGCATAATAGGCGCCCGCAGCGAACCGGGCAAGGGAAGCACCTTTTATTTCACCATCCCTCTGGAACCGGTATTCCCTATCGACTGCGCCGATTAAAACAACAAAATTAACAAATCAAGGTTATTCCCAATCACGATTTGTATCTCCGCCGATGTTGCAAAAACCCGAATAATCTCCGTATTCTTCACTAATTCGTATCCGATACGCTACACACCAATCTGCTCCGGTAATATCTCTATGAGGAGACGGAGAAAAATCATTACAACATGCTAATACGTTTTGAGCTTCTTGATCTTGATAAACAAAACACTCGCTGGGCTCCCCTCCTGCAGGGCATACAGGCTTAGCAGATATATAGTTTGGAATTAAAGCATATTTGCCATTTGCCGGATCGTCATTTTCATAATCCGTAGCTGCCGTTATCGACCCATATGAACTTCTCTGCAGTGAACCGGCATCCGCCAAAAACATCTGCCCGGCGGTAGCCAGGCTTTTAAGGTTTTCCATGCAGGCAGTCAGCTGGGCCCTCTGTCGGGCTCTGGAAATATTGGGAATAATAATGCTTGCCAGAATTGAAATGATAGCTATTACTATCATCAATTCTATCAGGGTAAAACCTTTATTCTTATTCATTTTTTTCCTCCTGTGTGTAATTATTTAATTATATTTTAGCATATCTGTTTTTTTTTCAATAGTGATAAATTATTTTTTTATTAACTATTATATACACTGAATAATATAACATAAGTTTTATAAAAAAACAATAATAACAGGCGCCCGCAGCGAACCGGGCAAGGGAAAAATATAACCCTGACCCCGAAAAATTGCATATTTTATGGCGTCCCAAAATAATTGACAGAATAATGCCTTTTGACAATTTAGATGTTTATAAAGACTTTAAAATAGCACTCATCAGTGTTGAAACAAGATTTGGCTTATATAAAAGACGAATTAGGCAATATAATATTAAGAATCTGAGCAAGGCCCTTTACCAGAAAGACAACGTTTATCTGGTAGCTGAGTATTCAAGAATAGGCGGATATGAAATATTTGTAAAAGAAAACTATAATGCTGATATAATACCCGTTACTGTCTTTGATAAAGAATTCACAGTTATCAAAATGGTTCAGAGAAAATTCCCAGAACAAAAAGACTAAAAGGTAACAGAGCCCCAAAAAAACGATTGATGATGCAAGGCTGTTTAAGATTGCCAACCACTGAAAATACCCGTTAACTGCCTGTAGTTAAGTATTATCAAAAGAATAGCTCCATCAACTTCTGAAGGAATTTGGTACAAACCCAAGAAGTTTTCCGCTTGAAATTTATATAGCAATATATGAAAGGAAGCGTTAAAATTGGCCAGATTATTCGAACACCAAAGTAAGATGATATTGAAAGATTCTCAGATAGATATTCCCGACAGCCAGCTTGCCGATACTCCCCAGGGAGCTGCATTGGCAGCCCAGGAACTAAATAAACCTGTGGTCGTAAAAGCCCAGACATGGACCACAGGAAGGGCAGAAAGCGGAGGCATAAAATTTGCCAGCACCCCGGAAGAAGCCAAACAGGCCACCAATGAAATTCTGGGCAAAGTAATAAAGGGTTTTACTGTGGACCGGGTTCTGGTAGAAGAAATGCTTGATATTGAACAGGAATTTTTCGCCGGCATAATTATTGACGATTCCCAGGCTTCCCCCGTGGTGGTTTTTTCATCGGTGGGAGGCACCGGGGTTGAGGAAATAGCCCGGAAACACCCCGGTAAGATAGCCCGTTACACTGTTGACATAAACGAGGGGCTTCCCGGCTACCAGGCCAGAAACCTGGTTCGAAAAACCGGCGTAAAGGGAAAACTGCAAAGAGATCTGGCAAGCTTTCTGGTAAAACTTTACAAGGCCGCCCGGAAATTCGAGGCCCGCTCTGCCGAGGTAAACCCACTGGTGGTAACAAAACAGGGCCAGGTCGTCGCTGCCGACTGCCATATGACTATAGATGATTACGCTGTTTTCCGGCATCCCGAGCTTGGCATTGAAATCGCCAGGGAATTATCCAACCCTCCATCAGAATTGGACATGGTTGCCTTTAATGTGGAAAAGAACGACTACCGGGGCACCTTTTATTTCATACAGATGGAAAGAGAATTTGAAGAAGGAAAACAATATGTGGGTTTCCATGGCGCTGGCGGAGGCGGCTCAATGATGAGTATGGATGCGGTTCTCAATGAAGGTTTTACCATTGCCAACTTCTGCGACACATCAGGCAACCCCCCTGCTTCCAAAGTTTACCGCGCTGCAAGAATTATTATGGCCCAGGGCCCCATTGTGGGATATTTCGGCTCTGGTTCAGGCGTGGCGTCACAGGAGCAGTTCCATTCCGCCAGGGGCCTGGTAAAGGCATACCGGGAAAACTGGATAGATTTCCCTGCAGTGGAAAGGCTGGGAGGCAACCAGGAAGAAAAGGCAATTAAAATTTTGACCGACTATACCAAGGATTTGCCCGGCCCGGTGGAATGCTATGGCAAGGACACGTCAGCTTCCTACTGCGCCCGGAGATTGAGAGATCTGGTGGACAATTATGAAATCAAGAAAACTCCAAAACCGGAGCCTCAGCCTCATAACCCTGATTATATCTTTAAAACCGTAACCGGCGGTACCATATCTTACGATTACGGCAAGTGTAAAAATTGTGAAAGCAAAATTTGTGTAAAAGAATGCCAGAGAAAAATTCTGGAATTGGATGAAAATGGCTGCCCCCGGTTAAACATTACCAGAGAAGAAGCAGAAAAAGGCAAATGCAGCGAATGCCTGGTCTGCGAGGTGGAATGCTATTTCCGGGGAAATGCCGGAGGAAGAATCGAATTACCTATTCCCGGTTTGGACGAGTATCTAACAAAACAGAAAAAGACAAATTCATAAAAGCTTGATCCTGAGGAGGCAAAAATGTCAATTTTAATAGATGAAACCAAAAAAGTAATAGTTCAGGGAATCACCGGCCGGGAAGGAATGGCAAGAACCCGGCTTATGATGGGTTACGGCACCAACGTTGTGGCAGGCTGCACCCCCGGCAAAGGCGGTATGGAAATAGAAGGAGTACCCGTTTTCGATACTGTGGAGGAAGCAGTGGAAAATGTGGGAGAACTAGACATAAGTGTTATATTTGTTCCCGCTCCCCTGGTCAAGGGCGCTGCCATGGAAGCCTTTGACGCAGGAATTAAGCTGGCGGTGATTGTTCCCGACAGGGTTCCGGTTTACGATGTCATGGAAATTTCCAGAAAAGCCAGGCAGATGAATGCCAAATTCATTGGCCCCAACACCTTGGGGCTCCTATCGCCCAAAAAAGGCGTACTTGGAATGATGGGCGGCAGGTCCGAATCGGCCCGTAAATGGTTTAACCAAGGCCCGGTGGGCATAACATCCAGGTCCGGCGGCATTACCACTTCCCTGGCATATTACCTGAACAGGCAGGGAATCGGACAAACCACCATTGTTCACGTCGGCGGCGATTCCATTGTTGGGCTCCCCCACCCCGAGGTAGTCAAGCTTTTCGAGAAAGATCCCGATACCAGGCTGGTAGTTATGTTTGGCGAAATAGGCGGTACCCAGGAGGAAACCGTAGCTGATCTTATTGAAAAAGGAGAATTTACAAAGCCCCTGGTGGCTTTTATAGGCGGAAAGGCGGCAAAGGAAGGGACACGTTTTTCTCATGCCGGAGCTATAGTAGAAGGTAACCGGGGAACCCATGCCGGCAAGGTAAAAAGATTAAGGGAAGTGGGAGCAACCGTTGTGGATGATTTCGACAGCATTCCACAAGTTGTAAAACAGAAGCTCGATGAACTGGAAATTGAATATTGAACTATGAAATAATTTTTTCTCTGGTATTGTTATTATTTAAATGCTAAAATACTAAAGGAATTTAACATAAGGGGGAGATTAAATGAAAACCTGCTCAAGAAAGTCAGGATTCACCCTTATTGAGCTTATGATAGTAATAGCAATAATTGCAATCCTGGCAAGCATTATGATTCCAAATATACCAGGGCGAAAGCTCAGCCCAACTGGGCGCATGTATGGAAAACCTGAAGGCTATGATGACCGCCAGCCAGATTTATATGGTTGATCATCCCCCTTGGGCAACTACTGGCGTTATTACAGCAGCTTTCCCGATACATTCTCGGGCCCGTCTCCGTTTGCACCCAATTACATAGGCAAAAATCCTGTTTGTCCAGCCAGGGAAGTTTCAGACTATGATATAATAATGTCTAATGAAAGAAATTTAAAGGGCTCGCTGGTTTGTTGCGGAGGTAGTGATAATCCATCCGCCCACAGTTCTATTACCGGAACTACGTGCCCCCCGCTCCTGGCAGATTGGATGAATGACAATGTCCCTTACAGTGGTTTTTACAACGGATATCTCAATATAGGCGGAGAAACCAATTTGTAATTTCTGTTATTTGCGAGGTTTCACGGAAGCCGCGGCAATCTCAGGTTAGATCGGGTTGGTTCCCTACCCACTTACCTTTACTTTTCATTTTATTGCTCACATCAATTTATTTTAAAAACCCGCTCACCTTTTTTCATTCAGGATTCAATTGCTGCGCCGGCGCTCTCAGGCAGCCCTCAGCTTCGCCTGCGGAACTCGAGCTTGGCTCCGCTGCTTTCATCCTTCATTACAACATCCGCTGCCTTTTTCAATGTATGAAATTTCCCGCATTGGTTTTTTGTGGGTATAGCTGGGCTATAACGGTTTATTATAGCCATATAGCAATTTTGCATTCTTCTATTCTGGCAGGTTGGCTTGTAAGCCAGGAAAGAGGTGAAATATCAGTAAATTTAAATGGCGAATGATATGTTTGCCTTTTTCAAAAAGGGCGCCTGCGCCACACCCACCAGGAGTTTTCTAAACCCACTTATCTTGCGTCCGTGAGCGACTGGATTTTTGCCGGGTAAAAAAAGCTACATTGCGAACATTATGTTCCCCAATTCTTAACTGGGGTGGTACAGAGATCGCCACGCATCCTTGCGGATGCTCGTGATGACGAAATTTTTCTGGGCAGAAAATATGCGTTCCTCGCGATGGTAAAATTTTTATCGTTCAATACGACATGAAAAAAGGAAGCTCAGCTTATCTATGAATTGTTTTTTTTCGAAACGAAAAAGAGCCTGCAGGTTCTTTTTTTCAGTGAAATTTAATTTATTCAACAAGCAGAAATAATCCCTTTTTGTTATCGTATGCCAGCGGGGTAAGCCCGGTATTCGGGGAATGGGGCAATGTGTTCCCACTGTCACATATTAAAATATAATATGGGTGATTTGCAGTTGGGTCGGTATCATAAAAATATGGCAATTTACTTTGGGGACAGGTAGGGACTTTTCCGACATAATCTGGAACAAGGGCGGTTTCCAGGTTTTCTGTAACCGGATAATCATTATGATCGATTATATATGTTTCAATGGCTGTTGCTGTATTTTTCAGGGTTTCCTGGCATGCAACATAATTGGCCTGAGCCTTTGCCCGGGAAATATTGGGTATAATGATTCCCGACAAAGTTGCAATAATAGCTATAACGATCATAAGCTCTATCATTGTGAATCCTTTGGAGGCTGAGAACCTTTTCATCATTTTTCCACCTTTAAATTTATTGTATTTTTATTATAGCACAACAAATTTTGATTTTCAATTTCACTGGGTTAAATACTTAATAATTTGAATTAAAAACCCATCAACTCGGGAGGAATATTCATTCCTCCGGTGAGTTTGCTCATGGCTTCCATCTGCTGGTTTTGTAATTTTGTGGTTGCATCACGGTAGGCAACCACTATAAGATCTTCCAGCATATCCACTTCTTCAGGGTCAACTACTGAAGGGTCTATCTTCACCGACAGAAGTTCATGTTGGCCGTTAAGTTTAAGGGTAACCACCCCATTGCTGGCGACCCCTTCCACTTCCATACTATTTAAATCTTCCTGCATTTTTGCAATGGATTTCTGCATCTGTTTTTGCATTTTTCGAAGCATTTGCCTCTGCATATTTATAACCTCCTGTATTTCAGGTAAATATTTACCTCATTTTATGCTTTCTGTGTCTGTCTTTTTCCCCAGTCGTTCATTACCATCTCTATATTTTCAACAAGTTCATTCAGGTTAAAGGGTTTGGTCATATAAGATGCGGCGCCCATTCTATAACCTTTTAAAACGTCCACATCCTGTCCTTTAGCTGTGAGCATAATTACAGGCAATTTCTCGGTTTCAGGATTTTCCTTTATCTTTTCCATGACCTCAAAACCATCCATTTCCGGCATCATAATATCAAGAACCACAATTTCAGGATCATATTGCTTGATTTTTTGCAGTGCTTCCACTCCGTTACTGGCAGTTTCCACTTCATAACTTTCCAGCTCCAGGTATGTGCGCAAGGAACGCAATATCTGGTCATCATCATCAACTAAAAGAACTTTATTCTTCATGTCTGTTTCTGCCATAAAAGCAGCCTCCATTCATAAGAGTAAATTAACTTGTTTCATTAACTTCAACAGCGCTGAACATATCCTTAACCTTCTGTGTAAACTGTCCATGAGACATCTGGCTGGACTGAAAAAGTCCATCGGCCTTACTGTCTTCAATTTGAAGTTGCAAGCATTTCCCTGTAAGGTTTTCTAAAACGTCTTCCAGGTATCTTCGATGCATTTCCAGGGTTTTCCTGTTAAAGGATTGGCCGGGCCCTGGATATAGTACATATTTATCATTAACAACTTTTCCCGCGCCAACCTGTTGCAGAATAGGAACTAACTTGAACTGGGTCTGCTTAACCTGTCGCAAAAGCTTATGCCATAATCCCACATCGTCAAGTTTTACATCTCCTGATTTACTACCTTCCCCCGCGTAGCCAGCTTTCGGGTTAACCAGGTTTCCCTTGCCTGCATCTTTTTTCTTAACCGTTTTCAATTCACTTTTCTCTTTTGTCATTGTTGACAGGGCATTTTTATAACTTTTCTTACTTGTAATTGCAGGCAGTTTACCTCCGGCAAGAGCCATCATTTTCATTTCAAGCTCATTAATCTTCCTGTTCAAATTCTCAATACTGGGGGTAACTTCCCATCGGGTCAGTTTCACAACCAAAGCTTCCCATAAAATCCGCTCCATCCCCAATTCCTTCAAATTCTTCCTGTGCTCAATCAATTCTTTTATTATATGCAGAAGATGAGCTTTTTTAAACCGGGCGCCCTGCCCCTTCAGCCGGTCATAAAGATCGTCGGAAACCTCCAGAATCGATTCGGCGTCACGCACCAACTGAACCATTAACAGCCGCCTGAAATGTTCCAGCACATCCACAGTTAAACGGTGCAGGTCCTTGCCTTCCATGTGAATTTCATGAATAAATTTGAGCCCACGGGTAGTATCCTTGTCAAGAATAATATCGGCAAAATCAAAAAGCGCTTCCAACCGGGTTATGCCCAGTAATGAAATAATGTCGCCGGCTGTAATGGTATTTTCAGAAAAAGAAGATGCCTGCTCCAGAATAACCAGGGCATCCCTTAAGGCGCCGTCTGCAGCCTGGGCAATAAGATTCAGAGCGCCATCTTCAATATCAAATTTTTCCCTTTCAGAAATTTCCCTTAATCGTTCCACTATTTTTACAATGGAAATTCTCTTGAAATCAAACCGTTGGCAACGGGATACTATGGTCGCAGGCAGTTTCTCGGGTTCTGTGGTGGCAAGAATAAAGATTACAAAAGGTGGGGGCTCTTCTATAGTTTTTAACAGTGCATCGAAGGAATAACTGGAAAGTTTATGGACTTCATCGATAATATAAACTTTCTTTTTTGCTTCGACCGGGCGGAAATTGACTTTTTCCACGATAAATTCCCTTATTTTATCAACCTGGGTATGAGAGGCGGCGTCCATCTCTATGACATCCATGAAATTTCCCGCATTGATGGCACGGCAAATATTGCATTTGTTACAGGGTTGCCCCTTTTTTTCATTTGGGCAGTTTATAGCCTTGGCAAGAATTCTGGCAGTACTGGTTTTGCCGGTTCCCCTGGGCCCGCTGAAAAGATATGCTGAAGCTATCCGGCCAGTTTCAATGGCATTTTTCAGAGTCTGAACCACATGCTCCTGTCCTATGAGTTCATTGAAGTTACGGGATCGATAACGCCGGTGTAATGCCCTGCTGCCGGTTTTCTGAGTTTCTTCCATATTCTTTTGTTCCATACTGGTATTACCACTGGGTGTCAATTATTTTCTCTCCTCATTAAACCCACTTCTCATCAGCGCCCATAATGCTTATCAGCCTGCCCAATTCTTCTTCGGAATTGAAATGAATTTCAATTTTTCCACCCTGATTTTTAGTCTTCTTTACCAGAACCCTTGTGGAAAACTGGGTGGACAATGTATCCTGAAGTTTTCTGTAGAAAGGCAATAATTTTGAAACCGTTGTTTTTCGTGGCAAGTTTTCTTTTAAACTCTTAACCAGTTTTTCAGTTTGCCTTACCGATAATCCTTCATTTTTTATTTTTTCTGCAATAGTAATGATCTTGTTCTCATCTTCCAGGCCCAGTAAAGCCCTGGCATGCCCCGGTGACAGAAGCTCAGCTTCCACATCGTCAATTATGGGTTGAGGTAAGTTCAACAACCTTACAATATTTGCCACATAGGGCCTGCTCTTTCCAATAGCTTCCGACACCTGTTCCTGTGTCAGGCCATGCTCCACCAGCAATAACTTATAAGCCCGGGCTTCTTCAATGGCATTCAAATCCTGCCTTTGCAGGTTTTCCACCAGCGCCACCTTCAGCATGTCATCCCAGGCAAATTCCTTTATTATTGCAGGAATTTCCTCAATACCCAAAAGCCTGCATGCTCTCAACCTGCGTTCCCCCACCACCAGGTGATAAAGCCCTTCTTTTTTAGTAACAATCAGAGGTTGCAAAACTCCGTAATGTTTTATGGAATCTGCCAATTCCCTTATCTTTTCCTGCTCTATTATTTTTCTGGGCTGAACAGGGTTCAGGCAGATTTCATCAGGCTTTAAATAAAGAATCTGTTCTGATGAAAAATTACTGTCGGTGTTGATTAAAGCTGACAGCCCCTTACCCAATACTGACTTTTGCATTATTTATAACCTCCCGGGCCAACTTTTCATAAGCCTCGGCCCCCCTGCAACTCCTGTCATAACCAAAAATCGATTTGCCAAAGCCTGGTGCTTCGGAAAGCCTGACATTTCTGGGTATTATAGTTTCATAAACCTTGTTATCAAAATAATTTCTCACCTCTTCGGCAACCTGGGTTGCCAGGTTCAGGCGCTGATCGAACATGGTGAGCAAAACACCTTCAATTACCAGGGAAGGGTTCAGATGCTTCTTCACCAGGTCAAAAGTCTGGAGAAGCTGGGACAGGCCTTCAAGAGCATAATATTCGCATTGTACCGGAATAAGAATGCCGTCGGCGGCGGTAAGTCCGTTGATGGTCAATAATCCCAGCGAGGGCGGACAATCAATGAAAATGTAATCGAATTGATCCTGTACTTCTTTTAACACCGTCTGCAACCGGTGTTCCCTGGAAAACTCCGAGATAAGCTCCACCTCGGCGCCTGCCAGGGAAAGATTTGCTGGCACTATGAATACGCCGTCACAATCTGTTTCCAGCATGACCTCGGAAATCTTGAAATTTCCCAGTAATACATCATATACCGAATGCTTTATATCTTTTTTGTCAATTCCTATCCCTGCGGTGGTGTTACCCTGAGGATCCAGGTCCACCAGAAGGGATTTTCTGCCCTGCATAGCAAGGGCTACCGATAAATTTATAGTAGTGGTGGTCTTTCCTACGCCACCTTTCTGATTTGCTATCGTTATTGTTCTAGCCATTTCAACCTCCATTTAGATGCGGGAATATTCTTTTACCACAGCCTTTTATCCTTCCCTCATCAATTCGAAACCATGAATAATTATATGCCAATTTTTCACTATTTTTAAAGGTTTGATATAAAAATTATAGAAAAACAGTTTCAAACCTGAATTGAGGAATAAATTGTATCTTATTTTATTAACCATATTGTCCATTCTTGCCCAGAACACAGCCATATTTCTTTTCTTCTGGCTGTTGCTCTCCATCTGGGATATACCTTATATTTACCCCCTTGTAATAACCAGCCTTTCTTTTATTTTTCAGCTTTTTTTCAGTTACAACGCCATCAGCCTGTTTTTCCGGGCAAGTCCACCGGAATTTGAACAGAATGAAACCACCATAAAAAACAGAAAAATGATTCAAAAAATTATGAAAAAACTTAATCTTGAAAACGCAGATCTTTTTTTCTTCCAGGATGACATTCCCATGATTCTTTCATTAGGCCATTTTATGGGGAAAAAGGCATTGGTTATATCCGATGGGTTGTTGCTTTTATGCACAGAACAGGAGTTAGATACCCTTATTACCAGGGAGGCCTGGATTCAGAAAAAAGGTTTAACAGGACTTTCCACCATTGCCGGTTTCATTCCCTTTGTTATAAATGCTCTTATACATTGGTTTTTTGAGTCTGCAAAAATGAGCCAGGCTCGCAAGGGCAGCGGCGCCCCTCAACTTGCTGGCCTGATTGCCGAGAAATTTAATGTTGTAACCGAGTTTGTTCTTTTGTTCACGTCCCAGTATCGTCATAAGAAAGCTGATGAATATTTATTCAGTAAGGAAAAAATTGAAACCCGACATTTTCAGAAGGCAATACGAAAAATTGGGCTGGATTTTATCAAACCGGTTCGCCAGGGGCCCAAATTCAGAAAGAGAATTTTCCAGGGACTTAGGTTCCTGCTGCCTTTTGACCCGATTCAATTCAAAATTTTAAAACAATGGCAGTTATTTCTGGAAAGCGAACATAAAATCGAAGCTGAAAAAATTGATGCTTTGGA
>CAZSLZ010000110.1:0-11980 GCA_964607865.1 uncultured bacterium | reverse complement strand
CCCGTCGCTCGGCGCGCATCGCGATGACAGTTGGTGGGGGTTGGTTCAAAAACCACTTACCCTGCGTCCGTGAGCGACCGGATCTTTTTCCGGTTGAAAAAACTATAATGCGAACAACGAAACCTGATGCAGGCAGTGAACCTCTCTGCTATTTTCTATTTAGTTTCTAATCTTTTCAACTACAGGTCCACTTCACCTTCAGGGGCTGGGGGCGGATCCTGGGCAGGGGGTGGATCTTCTATCGGAGCCTCAATTATAACATCTGGTTCGGTGGAAATGGGAGGCTCTATGGGATCGCTGAAATCGCCGGGAGGCAGCAGATCTTCCTCAAAAACTTCAGGTTCCGGCGGCGCCACAGTTTCAGTTTCTTCTTTTTTGTCGGGTTCCACAATTTTTTCAGCGTGAATATTACAATATTTTTTAGGCAGCTGTCCTTTTCTGAAAAACTCCTTGTGAGTTTTGGGGCAACCTGTGGTTGCTATCAAGCCTGATTCATCACAAATGAGAACAGACTTTAAATTTGTATCGTGTTTGGGAAACTTCTTTACAGGCATATCTTTTAACGCCTGTTTCATAAAATTACCCCATACTGAAGCGGGGATGTTGCCACCATAAGCGTAATTCATCCTTGAAAAATCGTCGTTGCCGGTCCAGACCGCGCAGGCCATCTCGGGGGTGAACCCCACAAACCAGGCATCACGGAAATCATCAGTGGTTCCCGTCTTGCCTGCGGCGGGCCTGCCGCATTGGGCGTTGGTTCCAGTGCCTGCCTGAACAACGCCCTGGAGCATGTCAACCATAGCTGAAGCTGTGGCTGCAGGCAGAACCACTTCCCTGGAAGGGTAAGTGTTATCTTCAACGATATTTCCTTCAGAATCAAAAATCTTCTTGATTGCCGTGGGTTCGACCCTGACACCTTCGTTAGCCAGCACCGATACCGCCGACGCCATATCCAGAGGGGTTACCGTTCCAGAGCCCAATGCCAGGGAAAGGTTAGGTTCCAGTTTATCTTTGATGCCCATTTTATATGCATACTGGATAACTTTTTCGGGGCCCAGCCTGTCCACAATTTTTACAGCGGCAACATTTCGGGAATATTGGATTGCTTTCCTGATAGTTATTGCCCCCATAAAACTGCCATCGGAGTTTTTAGGTGACCAGGACCGCCCCGGCCCGTCAGGGAAACTTACCGGGGTATCATTTACAATGCTTTCAGGTGTAAACCCGGAATCTATGGCAGTGGTATATACAAAAATTTTAAATGAAGAACCAGTTTGCCTTCTGGCTTGCCAGGCGCGGTTAAACTGGTTTTCCTGTCTCCAGCTTGTGCCTCCCACCATAGCTCTTATGAATCCGGTGTCCGGCTCAATTGCTACCAGGGAGGCCTGAGAACAATTCAGATACTGGGCTTTTGCCCGTTCCAGGCCATCCTGTATGGCTGATATAGCTATGCGCTGCATTTTCGGGTCCAGGGTGGTATAAATTCTTAAACCGCCTCTGTAAAGCAGATCGTCGCTGTATTTCTGAAAAAGTTCATGAAGAGCATAGGTGGTGAAATAGGGATATTTCATCTTCTCTTCAGTTTTAGATTTTATATGGGAATATACCAGTTTTTCTTCTTCGGAAGCCTTATAGGTATCATAATCGATAAACCCAAGCTGGTTCATGCGGCCTAAAACCAGTAACTGCCTTTCCTTTGCCACCTCTGGGTTGACCAGGGGTGAATATTGCGAAGGCGCCGCCGGCATACCCGCCAAAATTGCGCACTCAGCTACGTTTAAATCTTCAATATTCTTATTATAATAAGTTTTGGCTGCAGCCTGAATTCCGTAAGCGCCGGCGCCAAAATAAATCTGGTTTAAATATAATTCCAGAATTTCACGTTTGGTAAATTTCTTTTCTATCTGTACTGCCAGCAGAGCTTCTCTTATTTTGCGCCGGATACTGGTTTTGGGATAAAGAAAAATATTCCGGGCTAGCTGCTGGGTAATTGTGCTGGCGCCCTGGGCTGCTTTCCGTTCCTTTATATCTACGTATGCTGCCCTGGCAATATCCCGGACACTTACCCCCCGGTGTTCATAAAAACGGGAATCCTCAATAGCCAAGATGGCATCTATCATATGTTTAGGGATTTTATCATAGGAAACCCATTCCCGGTTTTCCTTGTAAAGAGTGGCTAACAGCTCGCCATCGGATGCGTAAATCTTGGTAGTTTCGCTGGGAGCATAAAACTTTAACTTTTCAACATTGGGCAAATCTTTGGAAGCCTCGGCAAAAATTACAAAAGCTACGCTGGCTCCGCAAACTCCAATTGCTATCAGAATAAGAGGTATCAAAACAAACCACCGGATGATTCTTCCAAAAAGCCCTTTCTTCCTGGGTTTTTCTTTGGTCTTAATTTCCGATTGCTCTTCCTTATTTTTCGCCATCAACAACACCCTCTGTTTTTAAAGACTTGTAATAAGCATCCAGAACACCATTCACGAACCTTGAAAGATGAGGATCTCCATAAGTCTTGGTTAATTCCACAGCTTCATTTATAGCCACCCGCGAGGGGATCTCTTCAATAAAACCCACCTCGGTTATACCAAGCCTGAGACTTGTTAAGGCTACATTTGCCAGATCTTCAAACTTGCTTTTTTTCAGGAGTTTTTTAACTATTTCGTCGATAATTTCCCGATTATTCTTCCACGTATGGACTTTTTCTTTAACCATGGGTGACAAATCGCTTTTTTCACTTCCGTCCAGCTGGTCGAGTATTGCCGTCAATGCATCATTGACATCTTCATTACCTGCCAGGGTACTGAACATTATTTTGTAAGCCAGATCTCTTGCTTTATATTGCTTATTCTTTTTCATCTTCATCGGGGGTTGCCAGACTTTCCACGTAACCGGTATGAATTTCACTTTCCTTGAATTGAGGGTCCTGAAGGATCTCTTTATGAAATGAAATAGTTGTTTTCAAGCCGTCGATAAGCAATTCATCCATAGCCCGGTTCATCCGCGCCAGAGCTTCTTCCCTGTCTTTGCCATAAGCAATGATCTTGACCAGAAGAGAATCATAATAAGGCAGTACTTTATAACCTGGCTGAATGTGGGTATCAACCCTTATACCAGGGCCGCCAGGCAACTTGAAGTTATTTACTGTTCCTGTTACGGGAGTAAAATTATTATCCGGATCCTCAGCATTAATTCTGCATTCTACTGCATGGCCCCTGATGAAAATCTGCCGCTGGTTCACATTCAAAGGTTCATCCATTTCCACTCTTATCTGTTCTTTCACCAGATCCACACTGGTTACCATCTCGGTAACAGGATGCTCCACCTGAATACGGGTATTCATCTCCAGAAAATAAAACCGGCTGGAATTGGCATCAAATAAAAATTCTATAGTACCCACACCATGATACCCGATTGCCTGGGCAGCCCTCACCGCAGCTTCTCCCATTTTTCTTCTCATATAGGGGGAGATAATCCGGGAAGGCGCTTCTTCTATAAGTTTCTGATTACGGCGTTGGACCGAACAATCCCGTTCTCCCAGGTGAATTACATTGCCCAGCTTGTCTCCCAGAATCTGAAATTCTATGTGCCTGGCTTCCGGCATAAATCTTTCCAGGAAAATCCTGTCATCGCCAAAAGAGTTGCGTGCTTCGGTACGAGCCTGCTGTAGCCCCTGGCGCATTTCCTCGTCACTGGTCACAATCCTCATTCCCTTGCCGCCACCGCCGGCAACAGCCTTTATCATAATAGGAAAACCGTTTTCCCTGGCAAAATTGAAAGCCTCACGATCTTCTTCAATAACTCCGGTTCCGGGAAGAATTGGAACATCGACACCGGCAACAGTTTCCCTGGCCCTTGCCTTATCGCCCATCAGGGTCATTGATTCCCGGTTTGGCCCAATGAACACAATATTGTGGTCCTTGCAGATCTCGGTAAATTCGGGGTTTTCCGCCAGGAAACCATAACCCGGATGTATTGCATCTGCACGGGATATCATAGCTGCGCTTATGATGTTGTGAACATTCAAATAACTTTCCGATACCTGGGCTGGCCCAACACAGAAAGCTTCATCTGCAAGTTTCACATGAACCGATTCCCGATCCGGCTCAGAAAAAATAGCCACGGTTTTTATACCCAGTTCTTTGCAGGCTCTTATAATTCTCAGGGCAATTTCGCCCCTGTTAGCTATCAAAATTTTTCTAAACAAGGTTTTCCACCTTTCTGATGTTCCAAAATTATTACATTTCCAATACAAATAAAATCTGTCCGTATTCCACGGGCCGGCCGTTTTCTTCCAGAATTTCCACCAATTTACCTGTCCGGTCAGCCTTAATCTGGTTGCTGATATTAATAGTATCCACAGTGGCCAACACTTGGCCTTTTTTTATCTGATCACCGATTTTAACATGGGGGGCTCCTTTTTTATCATTCAGTTGAAGAATTCCCAGGTGTTTGGAAGTGATGGTCTCAAAGACCTTTTCCACATGGGAATAATCGCTTTCAGCAGAAACCACATAATGGGGATAAATTCTGCGTTTCATTTCAATCTCGGTTTCGTCAATTTCCAATTCCAGTTTTGCCATGGAGGTATCGGCAAAAGTGGTAACTACATCTTTAAGATTTGAATTTATAAATTGTGAGAATTCCTTTATTTCTTCGAGAGTAACTTCATCACTGGTTTCTTCATTTTTTTCCAGAGGCTTGGAGATATGAGTTTCCATAAAAATCCTTCCTTCCGGGGCTCAATAATAATAAAAATAAGTATTCATAACAAAATTTCACTGAAATTTCTGCAAAATTAATAATTCTCCTGCACCGGATTGTTTTATGAAGCTATAAGCAATAATATTTATAAAAAAAATAACGAGAATAAATGTTGAAAATAAAAAGGAATTGACAGAATAAAAGAGCGATTATAATTTTTATTATTACCCTGGAAACAGAAGGCTCAATAATATTGACAATACATATTTCTTTTCCTTGGCCTTATTGTTATTCTGAATGTTAAAATTGTCTTCATTTTATTACCTCAATCATACGTTTTTTAATATAATAAACTGAGAAAGAACATAACCCCCCGGAAAATGATCAGTCAAAAATAAGTTTCATAGGGTTTTTTTGCTTATTTTGCGTGGCGGTGGTAATAAATTATGCAGGTTCTCGTTTGAACTGTTATTGATTTTAAAATATTCCATCTTATCTCTCCCCCAATTTCCCTGTTTTAAATCCATTATTTGTCAGCCAATCAGTAAAAACCAAATTATGGGCCAGAAATAACATATGCAGACAAAAATCAATTTCAAAAAACCTATAAAAGGTTTATGGCCTTCCAGCTCCCCCCGACGGTTTATTTTTATTATACTGGCCAGGTCATCATAAGGCATGCCCTGGTCGGGATGGTGTGCATCATAAAAGATAACTTCATATTCCTCGTCGGTTACCTCGTGAACATCATAAGTCTTATAATCGAATTTATATTCCCTGCCGTTGTCGGCCTTATATTTATAAGTTACCTTATACTCGGGGCGGTTATTTGAAGATACTCCTGTGGGAGTTAAATCCAATACCCTGGCTTTACCGGGTTTTCCATTTCGCAAGACTTTTGTCTTTTTATAACCGTCATTCAAACCCGCCAGGGTCATAATAAAGCCTATCAGGGGAAAGAAAATGACAAAACTGGCCATGCAACTTGCGGGGTGCGACGCATTCCTTCAATACGGGCTACTGATGGATTTTCAGGCAGGTATTCCACCTGAACTTTATCGCCCTGATCGAAACCAGTACGGGTGCTGTAACATTCTGCGCCCTGTTTCTCGGTTCTGGTAGTGAAATCAAAACAGTAAAGATACACCGGATCACCGTCATGATGCTCACTTCCGCCCTCGGAAAAGTTTGTTCGTTTTATGCGGGTAATCTCAGCTTCTATGGTTCTTCCCTGGGTGTTCAGTAAAAAATCATGATAAAAATCCACAGGCTTAAAAAATATCAGCACAAAAATCATACCAAAACCAAAGAAAAATGTCCCGAAAATGGTAAAGAAGTTCATAAACAAGCCTGTGCCCAGGGAAAAAGGAACAGAACGCTGAGGGCGTTTCATCTTTTTAATATATTCCATTTCCTCTTGAATTCAGCTGATTCTTCCGGCGATTCCCCAGTCTGGGGTTGGGAATTTTCATCCCCCAGCGGCTCGCCAAAATCATCTATGTTGAATTTAATTTCCTGTTCATCCATAATTTCACCCTGCAAGGTTTTTTCTATTATTCGGGAAATATAAGGTTTTTCCTATTAATTTTCACCTGCCCGTATCAATTCAGAGGGATTTTTTTATTCATAGTTAAATAACAGATTTAAAACATTGCAAAATCGGAGGAAACATGGGAAAATTTTTCGGAACTGATGGTGTAAGAGGAATCGCCAACGAATTTTTATCGCCGGAACTGGTCTTAAAAATCGGAAAGGCACTGGCCTGTCATATAATAAATAAAAAGAGCAACAAGCCTACTATTTTAATCGGCAGAGACACCCGGGTATCCGGAGATATGATCGAAGGCGCCCTATCCGCAGCTTTAACTTCCATGGGTTGCGATGTTTTACTGGCGGGAATCATACCCACCCCTGCCATTGCATATCTGGCCAGAACCATGGATGTAGATTGCGGGGTTGTTATTTCTGCGTCCCATAACCCGGTTATAGATAACGGAATAAAATTTTTCGATTTCGACGGCCTCAAGTTCAGCCAGGCTGAAGAAAACCAGATCGAAAAATATGTGGAAATGGGAATCCCCTCTGAATTTATCCCTCCTGTTGATAGCGAAATAGGCAGGGTAATGATATTGCCCGACGCCTCTCAACGTTATCAATTTTACGTTCAGTCCCTTGCGGAAAATTCTCTTGAAGGCTTAAGAATTGCCCTGGATTGCGCCAATGGCTCTACCTGTTCCACGGCGCCTGCCATCTTCTCTTATTTGAAAGCATCAGTAACTATAATAAATGGACATCCCGATGGAATTAATATAAACAGGGAATGTGGCTCCACTCATCCTGAATTGTTACAGAACCTGGTAAAAGCCGGCAATTTCGATATCGGCCTGGCATTTGACGGCGACGGTGACCGGTTGATAGCTGTGGATGAAACCGGAGAATTAATAGATGGCGATGAAATGATGAATATTTTCGCCGGTTTTTACCACCAACAAGGTAAGTTAAGAGGAAATCAAATCGTAGCTACGGTAATGAGCAATATCGGCCTCGAAGTTGCCCTTAAGCAGAAAGGTTTGATGCTTTTAAGAAGCCAGGTGGGGGATCGGAATGTCATGGAATTGATGGAGGAGAAGGGCGCCAATATTGGCGGCGAGCAGTCTGGCCACATAATTTTTCTTGACGATAACACCACTGGCGACGGTATAATAACAGGTTTGAAATTGGTTTCAATTTTAAAGGCTACCGGTAAGAAGGCCAGCGAGTTAAAAGCCCGGATGGAAAAATTCCCTCAGGTTTTGATAAATGTTCAGTTGAAGAACAAAGAAAAGATTATGGAAAACCCGGATTTTTTATCCTATCTGGAAGAAAAACAGGGTAAAAAGGATGATAAATTCAGAATCCTGGTGCGGGCTTCAGGCACCGAACCCCTTATAAGGGTTATGGTGGAAGGCCCCGATCTGGGGTTCATAAACAAACTGGCCGATGAAATAACCGAAAAAGTAAAGAAACTGGATCAGTCCCTGTCCATGATAGGTTCAAGGGCCTGAGCAGTTCAGGAGTGTTAACCTGAATGCCTCTATATGAATACAGCGCTTACGATACAGCAGGAAAAATAACCAGCGGGCTCATTGACGCCCCATCCCAGGCTTCAGCTTTTGGTAAACTTAAAACCAGGGGCTTCTTTCCTATTAATGTAAAGGAAGACACGGGCAGGACTTTTGGCTCCAAGGTTCCGGTAACCGATATGGTTTTTGCCCTTGAACAATTGGCCACCTTGTTAAAGGCGGGGGTCCCTCTGCCTGAATCCCTGGATTCCCTGGTAGGGCAACTGGATAACGAAGAATTAAAACGTTCCTTTGCCAGGGTAAAAGTACACCTGGAAGAAGGGCAAAGCCTGGCGCATTGCCTGGGTACGGAAAAAAGTTTTCCCCCCATATTGGTGAAAATGGTAGAAGCCGGTGAGTCTGTGGGAGCCGTGGAAACTATTCTGGAGCGTTTCTCCGGGTTTATGGAGAAAGAGAGCTCCTTCAAGGAAAAGGTGCTGTCTTCCTTATTGTACCCAATGATTATTATGGTGGCAAGTTTTGGGCTAATTTTCTTCATACTTACATATATCGGCCCCACTCTAATTGACGTCTTTCGTTCTTTCAATTCGGATCTGCCCCTGCCTACTCAGGTATTGCTTTTTGTGGGGAGTTTCCTGAAAAATAACATCATTTTACTGGGAATACTGGCGGTAATTCTGGTGGTGGTCTATACCAGGGTTATCCCCCAGAAGACCAAGGACACTTTTATTCAGAAGATTCCCTTCTTCGGAACCATTCACACCTATTCTCAACTCAGCCGATGGGCAAGGACCCTGGCAATGCTTCATGGCGGCGGGGTCAGCCTGATAAAAGCCCTGGCTTCATCCAGAGAAGTGGTGGATAATACTGTCATAAGAAATGAACTGGAAAATATAGAAGACTATGTCCAGAAAGGTGACACCCTTGGGATGGCAATGTCCAGGGTTTCTGTGGTTCCCCCTCTTGTGGCCCAGATGACCCGCACCGGAGAAAAAAGCGGTCAACTGGAAAAAATGCTGGAAACAGCAGCGGTGTTTTATGAAAAAGAAGTGGACAAAAAACTTTCTATATTTTTCAAATTCCTGGAACCTGCAATTATTATGTTTCTGGGGTTGGTAGTGGGTTTTGTGGCACTGGCAGCGCTTTTGCCAATCTTTGAAATGAACAAATTAATAAGGTAAGGGAATAATTTCAGCCTCCAGGGGTATTATATAATAGGGTTTTTAAAAAATTTATTGAAAATAAAACAGAATCAAGTTGTAAGGAGATTTTGGGTTTTATGTTTAAAAAAATACTCAGTTTAATTTTTCTGGTGGCAATTGTTTTCTCATTCTCATCCTGTTCCAGGTTTACTGTGGAAAAACATATGGAAAAAGCAGAAAAATTTGAAAAGCAGGATCGTTTATCCTATGCCAATGATGAATATCGCCGGGCATTAAGAGGAATTGTTGACCCTCTGAAAAAAGCCCAGGTATCGGAAAAAGTAGCGGAAAATTTCAATAAATTAAGGGAATATGACAACTCAATAAAATATTACAAGGAATCGATGGACGCATATAAACAATATAACGCCAACCTGCCCGAAGGGCAGAAAACTCAGAAACCTCCTTATGTGAAACTTGCTGCTGTTTATATTGCCAATGAAGACCCATCTTCAGCCCTGGCGCTGTTAAAAAACATAGAGCTGGATTCTTCAGCTGCAGGAATGCAGGATTTAAAACTTTATGAAGATAAACTGGAAATAAACAGGCTGGTTGCGGACTATTACCAGAAAACCGGTGATCTTAAAACTGCCATTTATTATTGGAATGACTACCAGAGCCTTGCAGAAGAAAATGAACTTGCAGATCGGCAGAAATTTGCCAAAAGCAATATAAAGAAATTAACCCAACTTACAAAAAATAAGAATTATAAAACAGAAAAGGAAAAAAAAGAAAAGGTAATAAATACCAAACCGGCCAAGGTTATAAGGGCTTATTGATTTATAATGCCCGAATTGGCAAGTGATTCTTTTATTTCTTCGTAGGCAGTAAAACCTATAACCTGTTCCAGAATTCTTCCATTGTTCATTATTAAAAGAGTGGGGTATGCTTTTATTCTGTATTCCTGGGCTAAACCCGGCTCTTCATCTACGGAAATTCGAAAAAGGCACAGTTGATCTGTAAAATCGGAGCTAATCCGGTTCAGTTCTTTTTCCATAGCCTTGCAGGGGCCGCACCAGGAGGCATGAAACTCTACCAATACAGGTTTCTTATTTTCCAGCACATTTTTATTAAAATCCAGATGAGATACGTT
This sequence comes from uncultured bacterium, assembly GCA_964607865.1. Taxonomy (GTDB): domain Bacteria; phylum Vulcanimicrobiota; class JAJTBE01; order JAJTBE01; family CAZSLZ01; genus CAZSLZ01. Next base: position 1,919 of record CAZSLZ010000110.1, on the reverse strand, counting down.
TTTTATCATGAACAACCTCTCCAAGCAACTTTAAGTATATAATTAAACTGCTGTTTTTATTTTTTCTTTCTGCTGAAAGTACATCCACAGTAATTCTGTCTGTAAAGATTAAACCTTTTTGACAACTCCACCGATTTCTTATATCCATCTTTCTTCTTGAAATCAGATTCCAGATATTCAACATTTTCTTTGACCCGGTTGCCGATTTCATTGATTATTTCATGATTTTTCATAGGGGCGACGGTAAGGGTGGTGGCAAACAATTCAAAGCCTTTTTCCCCGGCAACTCCAGCTGTTTGCTTTAGGCGGAATTCGAAGCATTTCCGGCACCGGGCGCCCCCCTCAGGTTCATTTTCAAGGCCCCTGACAGCTTCCAGCCATTCTTTAACAGGGTATTTACCAATAATAAGGGGCAGTTTGAGTTTATCCGCCAGCTTTATCATCTCATCTTTTCTTTTTATATATTCCTGTTCTTCATTAATATTGGGGTTAAAAAAGAAGCAGGTTACTTCGTATTTTTCCTGCAGGCCCTGAGAAACAGAAACCGAACAGGGCGCACAACAGCAATGTAAAAGCAAGGCAGGTTTATTATTCATAGTCTATCATTCCAGATTTAATAATTTCAGTTTTCCAGGGGCGCCGGAGTAGTATCTGCTTCCAGGGGCGCCGGTGTGGTTTCAGCCTCAGGCGCTTCTTCCGGCGCCGGGGTATCTTCCATAACTTCCTCTAATTCGGGAGCTGGGTTAATGAATATTTCTCTGGGGAAAAGCTGCCACAGTGCAATGGAATTATCTGCCTGGGAAAAGCCGCTCTTATAGGTAATCTGTTCAAAATAGTTCTCATTTTTAACCGGGTCTGAATAAAAGGCATAGGGGTATCTTCCGGGGAAGATATCCACAGCCCGGAAAGAACCTGTAAGGAAATGGAGAACCACCTTGTTCAGTTTGTCTGTTTCCAGGTCGTAAGTTTTAAGAAGCGAATGGAAATAAAGCATACTGTATTTTGAAGCTGATAAATACATAATTGACTTCCCATCGGCGGAAAAAGTGACGTGTTTTATCAAGTCCGTGGTTTCTTCCAGGGTGATCTCTGAAGAGGTTTTCATATCTGCCAGCTGGACCATGTTTCCTTTTTTCAGGACTATTTTCTTTCCATCAGGAGATATACCCGACTCAAAAATATGAGGCAGGTATTTGAACTCCACACTTTCCGGGGTTTGCCCCTGCAAGCTTTCAGCCGAGATGCGGATAAGTCGTTCTCCGTCGAAACATAATGCCTGGCCGGTTACGGGGTGAACCTTTACAATTTTAGTTTCCTGGGGCAACTCTTGAAGTTTCTCGAAATTCCCGGTTCCTACTTTCCAGCGGAAAGCCTCTACTTTACCGGGTATAAAGTCAAAAAACCGGGAAGTCCTATCATATAAAGGTACCTTTGGCTTATATTCTTCTTTCTGGCTGTTTTCACCATATTTTCCTGTCAGAAGAATCATTTCTTCGTTGTTAATCCAGAAGGCTGAGAGTATGTTGTCCCTGGGAACCTCCCAGTAGGTATCCCGCTCTGCATCGTATATATATAACTTGAATGCTTTTTCCGTGGGTGAAATAAAGAAAAATCGTTTATCGTCGGGAGACCAGACTGAATAATCCTTAAAAGTATGTGATTTATAAGGCAAAGCGAATTTGGTATCGGTAGAAACTGCTATTGTCTTTTTAGAAAAATTGTTCAGATCAACCAGAAAAACCTCGTTTTTCTCCTGAGAATTCTTCACGCTTGCCACAGCTATGATGCTTTGCTGCCAGTCCGGCGACCAGGAAAAAACTTCTGCCTTTTCGCTGAAGTCAGGTTCTTTAACCTTATCGTTTTCATCCTTTTTATCTTTGGAAGCTTCTTTTTCCGCTTTGCTGTCAGGTGATGGGGTT
>CAZSLZ010000109.1:0-12315 GCA_964607865.1 uncultured bacterium | reverse complement strand
TATCTTAAAATCTCCATACTTATACTTACTATTGTTGCCGTAGTATATTCCGGCAGATTTTTCTGCAAGGCAATTTGTCCTATGGGAGCAATTCTGGGATATTTTAACCGATGGAGTTTAATAAAAATTGAGGTGGATGAAAACTGCAAAAAATGCGGACATTGCAAAAAAAACTGCCCAATGGACATTGCAATTTATGAAAACCCCAATTCTGCTGATTGTATCCGATGCCTGAACTGCCTGAAATGCAAACATGTTCATCTGAAAATAATGAATAAGGAAATACAGAAAAACTGACTTGATATGATTCCTTCTCGGTTAATTATTATAATTACCGAAATAAAAACTGCGCAGGTAGGATTCGAACCTACAACCAATCGGTTAACAGCCGATTGCTCTGCCGTTGAGCTACTGCGCAATGAGTGCATCTGAGGTTTTTCCTCTTTTGCACCGGTATTATATCACAACGTTTTTTAAAATGCAATACTTTTTTTGATTTTTTTGAAAAAAATATAGTTTCTTACAAATTATCCTGCAATTCCTTTACTGAACCGTTTTCAGAGAGATCTGGCTTAATCGTTTTTATTGTTTTCCATACTCTCAGGCTTCTTTTTACCGATACCGTCAGCTATTTTTGCGCCAGCCTGGGCCATTTTGTAAGAACCAGCCAAGGTTCCTACAGCTGCCCCTGCCAGCCCCAGCACTGACGCCCCCAGTGGGCCTCCCACCAGCGCACCTATAGTGGCGCCCACAGTAGAGCCCGCGACGTAACCGGCGACTGTGCCTGTAGCTCCGCCAACCACAGCTCCAGCTCCAACTTTTGCCATATATTTTTTGTCATCCCAGGTCAAATCATAGGGAGTGGGTTCTTTTTTCTTCTTCTTTTTGGATTTTCCGGCCGTACCTTTCTTTTTCATCGCTTCAGTTTCAGCAGGTTTTTCAGTTACCGTATTCTTAATGGTGCCGGTTTTAATATGTTCTTCACCCTCTCGGGGTTGAGTCATCTGGTTGGCTGCTGCCAGAGTAATAAGGCCCAGAGGCCCTGTCATACTGGCAAGGAATTTTGAAGAAATGGCATGCGCCCGCTCAACGGTAAGTTTTCCCTTTTTAACCATTTTTCCCATAATCCATTTAGCGCCGGTTATACCCAGCCCCAGGGGAGCCAGAAACCGTGAAGAATAAGCTGCCCCTGCAGCCATTTCCATCTTTCCCCGGAATTTTTTCTCAACATCATTTTCTTTTATTCCTTTTTCTAACTTATGGGCGCCCATTCTTATGGTAATTGGGCCTGTTACCGCACCTGCAACCTCCAGGGTGGTTCTCAGGCCGGGAACTTTATCAATAGTTTCAGCTACATTCTTACCAACTTCACGAACTCCGGTTTTGTCCAACACTTTATCGTAAAGCCCAGGTTCATGAAACTCTTCCATAGCAGCGAATTTTTCGGGGCACTGGGCTTTCAAAGCTGCGGGGTCGGTATGATATGCCTTGTAAGACTGGGCAAAATCTTCCATCATATTGGTAGATGCGTAAGTTGAATTGGGTGAAAAGTCAGTGCTGGGATCAAAAATATAGGGCCCCTCGCCGAAAGGCGCCTGCAGGCTTCTTCCCAGAAAAGGCCCTGGTAATTTTGACATGTCAGCGGCATGGCCCATTTCATGAATAAGAACTCCCTCACCCTCGCCGGGTATGTTGGCATAAAATTGATCCACATCAACTGGCCTGTCGAATAATAAATCCCTGCACAAACCCGCAACTGTGGTACCCTCGGGGGTATCCAGCATAACTTTTGATGCCAGATCAGGATTGATTGTAATAGAATTTGTTGCTGTAACATGGCTCAGGGGTAATTGGTCCAGGGTTTCCATAATCATTGCCTTCTGAGCTTCCGTGGCGCCCTTTATTGAGGGATAAATTATATCTGGGGCAGAACGGGCGGCCTTGGCAACAGTTCCCAGGCTTCCTGCCAGTTTTGAAGCTGTCTGTTGATTGCCTGCCTTTTTCAATTGCCGTTCGGAATTTGATTCTTCAACCTTTTTACCGTTGGAAATATTCCCCTGCATATTTTTGCTCAGGCTTTTCTTATCATTACCAAGTTCAGATTTTTTCTCATCTTCATTACCGGGCTTAATCAACTTGAACAGGTGGCTGAAGGCTTTTTTCATATGCCTTCCAGCTATAACAGCGGGAGTAAGGGCAATATTGATACCTTTTTGCAAAGCTTTGCCCACTTTGACATCGATTCCATATTGTTTGGCTTCCATACCTGCCAGGGCGCCCAAGCCCGCTGCAGCAGCTATGGCAATCTGGTGCGGAAAAACACTCCAGGTTACTGCAGTGGCAATAATTCCGCCAACTGCCCCCATGCTGAACAGGCTGGCTTTATCTGCCATCTGAAGCTGAGCTTTATCGAAAAATTTCTGAATCCGTTGCGACCGGGTCGTTTCAAATTTATCGGAAATATCAATCTGGGGTGCTTTCCCGGCTTTTATATTTTCAATTTTACCGGAAGAGCCTGTTTTGCTGGCCCCGGTCAACCTCAGGCTGGTATTTATATGATTCTGATTGTTAATTTCACTCATATTTGCACCCTTACAATTTTCTTATATTCTACCATGATAATAATAAAATTACACAGTGTTAATTGTTAACAATTTGTTAAAAAAACGAAAGTGAAAAACTCTATTTATTGCTCAGCATCTGACTTTCTTATTGTTTCAATGTTATTTTCACCAAGGTATTTACCGATTTTTGCTCCCATTTTACCGCCCTTATATGAGCCAAAAAGGGTTCCGGCAGCATATCCGGCCAATCCCAGAACAGATGCTCCAACAGGCCCGCCAATCAAAGCGCCAACAGTGGTGCCTATAAGCCCTCCTACTGTAAACCCTGCAGCTGTTCCTGCCACGCCGCCTGCCAATGCCCCCGTGCTAACCTTGGCAATGAGTTTTTTATCATCAGATGTTAATTTGTATGATTTTCTTTCAGGTCTGGAGCCGGTGTTTAAAACACTGGGGGTAATATTACTGTCATAATGAACATCCTCATATTCCAGCCTGATATCATCCTTTTTGGCAGGAACCTGCCCATGCCCATCTTTCTGAGCCTTTTTGCCGTTTTCAGTTAACACCTGGCTTGCAGCCAGAGTAATCATTCCCAGTGGCCCGGTCATGGCTGCAAGAAAACCTGATGCGATCTTATCAGCTTTTTCAACTGCCAACTTGCCCTTTTTAATTCTTCTGCCCATAAGCCATTTCGCGGCGGTTATCCCCAGTCCCACCGGTGCAAGGAACTTCGTTGAATATGCTATCCCCTGGGCCATGTTCATTTTACCACTGAATTTTTCTGCTTTATTATCTTTACCAAGTCCTTTTTTGTAGTCTTCCACCCCAATTCGGAAAGTAATGGGCCCGGCAGCATTGCGGGCCATGTTGATGCCAGTTCTCAAACCCGGCACTGCATCTATGGCTTCGGATAATTTCTTCCCAGCTTCCCTTATACCTGTCTTTTCTACAACCTTGTCATACACTGAACTTTCATGAAATTCCTTAATTGCTTCAAACTTTTCAGGGCATTGTGCCTGCAGGTTTTCAGGCTCAGCATAATATGCCTCAAAAGACTGGGCCCAGTCTTCAAAACGGTTTTTAGCTGCATAGGGAGCTTCCCTGCCCATTTCATAAGCTTCATAAAAATATGGCCCCTCACCGAAAGGCTCAAATGAGCTGCGGTTAATAAACGGAGTGGGGCCACTGGCAAAATCATGGGTATGCCCCATCTCGTGAATCAGGGTTTCTATGGGAGTACCCTTTCCCATAACCTCAGGCATTTTTCTAAGCTCCACCAGGCTTTCCGCAGGCAGCGCAGTGGCTCTGCCCAGAGGCTCAAGATCCGGCGCCATGAAGATCCGGTCGGCACTGGTGGCAGTACTGGCAGGAAGAGAATCAAGAACCTGATAAACAACTTCTTTTTGGGCAGCTGAGGCATCAATAACCTGGGGATACAAAATATTGGGAACCCCCCTGCCGGCTTTTGCCACAGTTCCCAGACTGCCAGCCAATTTAGAAGCTATTTCATTACTGGAAATCTCTTTCCTTTCAGTCTTATCTAGGTTTTCCCTGGAGTTCCGGGTTTCCCCTGCAGTTGAAAGATGCCTCGAAACGGATTCCTTCGTATGTTTTAAACCCTCGGACGAATTCTTGTCAGGTTTTATCAAATCAATAGCTTTTGAAAACGCATTCTTAATTTTTCTGCCCACGTAAGCTACAGGGGTAAGCGCAATATCAATTCCTTTTTTCAAGGCTTCTCCAACTTTTTTGTCAATTCCTGTGGCATAGGACGCAGCTCCGGCAAGAACACCAACACCACCGCAGATTGCAATGGGTATAATTGCCGGCCCTGAAATGGCAACTGCCAGACTGGTGCCCAATGATGACCCAAGAACTATCATGCTTGTGTAACCGGATATTTCAGCGCCCACCATTTTTGCCTTGTCCAGGGCAATCTGGATTCTTTTCTGTTGAGGAACGGGCTGGGTAATAAACCGGTCTTTAACTCCAACCTGCTTTTCTTCAGCCTCATCCGGCTTACAGAATATCTTTTCCGGTTTTGCCTGTTTCAGTGGTGACTTATAATTAATTTGTTTTGAGGTAATTTCTTTCATGACTATTCTTTCGTAGTAATTTTGCTACAATAATATTATAACGAACCATCACATTTTATCAACTGTGCAAATGTTAACAAAAAGTAAATATTTATCCCTTTAGAAATTTTTTCAAAGATAAAAACCTATATACAATGTAATTCATGCAGGAAAAAGATAGAGCAAAAAAAAATATTGTATTAATGAAATTAATAATCAATGAGAGGTGCTATTAATGAACGAACAAGATACTATGAGTTTACTAAATCAAAGTGTGGGGTACGACGGTGATGAATTTTCCCGGGAATCGGTAACCTCAATGGTTCAGGAATACCATGAAAAGAATAAGAATGATGTCAAGGAATTGGAATCTCTTCGCAAAATGCATGACGACCTGGCTACAGAAATGAACGCCGACCTTGTGGAATCCCGTTCGGCCTGGGAATATGTCAAGGGAATGATGTCCGGTGACACCAAGAACTTTAAAAGCAATTTTAAGGGATTATTGGAAAAAATACCCGTAATAAGCAACATAATGCCCGACCGGCCCCTGCAGGAATTGCTTCAGGAAAAGATTTCCGTTGCGGAACGCAGATCCAGGGAAATGGAAAAATTTCTTGATAAAATAGAATCAGAAATCAGCAGTTTAAGAAATGACATAACCAGGCTGAATAAGAAAATGGTGCTGGCAGCCAACAACGAAGAGAAAGCTGCCCGATATATCCTTCAGTTAAAGGATTTAAAAACAAGCCTGGAAACCGAAGCTGAAGCTATAGAGGACAAAAAATCCAAAGAATACCGCGAAAAATCCTCCATGATCGACGAAGTGAAGAAAAAAATCTGGGAACATGGTGGAAAGTTAAGGGTTTACAGCAGCGCCGAGGATCGTATTGCAGGCATTGTCAAGATGAACAATAACTTCCTGGAAATCCTCAACAACCTGCATACAAATATGCAAATTCTTTACGAATCAGCCAACGAAGTATTGGATGATTTACGGGGCAACCTCTCAGGCCTGGCTACTGTATCCGAGGCCAGCGACATCTCTCTGAAAATGCAGGAATCCATGGAATCTCTCAAAACCAGCGTCAACAAGGTGGCAACCTTGGCATCCAACACTTCGCTTTATCTTACCCAAAATGTGGAAAGAATGGTATCGGAAATGCAGGTTTATGATGATGCAACCCATCAGCTGCTTGAACAGAACCTGCAGGCTGAAAGAGAAATTAAAGAAAACCGTATCGATGAAACCATCGAACTGGCAAAAAGAGAATACGGACTGGCAGAGGAAGCCAAAAAAGCCTCGGTTCCCGAAGAAACTTCCGAAGAAACTTCTGAAGAAACTTCAGCTTAACCATATTCATGTTTTCAATGAATAGCCCGGCCCAAACCGGGCTATTCATTAATTTTTAATCAATTTCAGAAAAGGTGAGCTTTATGGCAGAAAAAAAACTGGTGCTACCCAATTTTAAAACTTTTACAATGAAGGACGAGGAACGAATAAACACCTACGTCGATATTGTAAAAAAATTAATACGGGGAGGGCGGGTTAATAAATATTATCCCGATCCCGCTGCCTTGTCCAATCTGTTTGACTTCATGAAACCTTCCAGAAACCACGGTTTTTATAATGAACTTATTTTAAACTTCGAAACCGGGCTGCCAAATGAAAAAAATGTTACAAAAATAATCGTTGACAGTGACATTGCCCCCAAAACAGTCAAGGAAGACACCGAAGAGGGCCTGAAAAATAAAGTCGAAACTGACGCCAATGAAGTAAACATTCGCAGGCTGAACCGATATCTATATCACAAAGCTTTGCTTGAAAACCCCGTTCCCTGCTTAATGAATGTGAAATTAAAACTGCGAACTGTGGACACCGAGGAATATATTGCTTTCTTTAATGCTGAGATTGACCGTTTTGACATGACCACCAATATGTTCACCCGCTACACCCTGGTGGTGGGCCAGAGCAACCCCAGCTGGCTGGGCCGACAGGAAGTCCAGGTGATTAACGATCAGCTCAAATATACCCAGAACTTCCGAAATTTACTCTCGAAATATACCACCAATGAATCAGAATTCTCTTTCATAGCCCTGAACGATCTGGAAGATGTCAGGGTGGAAGAGGTGCAGCGCTGCCAGATTGGGCCCCTTTATTTTAAAGGTGTAAGAATTCCCGAGGGTATGGAAGAAATTTTTGAAAAACACCCCGACGCTTTTGTACTATCTTTCCCCATGGACAGAACATCGGTACATCTGAGTGAAGACAAGAACAATGACCCCCTTGTAAAAATGTACCGCGATGTACTACCTCCCGCTGCCCAGGCTCAGAGAGATAAGAAAGCAGAGGAACTGGGCTACAAGGTCTATAAGGAACGAAAATTTGCCGTAACCAGAAAAGCCCTGCGGGATTTCAGGGCATTCCTGAAAAAATACAATGCCCGTTGCGTGGTTTACGGGGTTTAAAATTCCAGACACTATTATTAAACCGGTTATTAATAACCGGTTTTTTACTTGTAAATACCGCCTGATAACAAACCTCTAATTTTTTAAGGCTAGTTGTTAATTTGTCAACTTTTTTTTTGCTAATATTTTGCTTGACTTGTTATTTAGTTATTGTTCTAATTATTTAACAGTATTTTTTTAGGGGTGCTTCTATGAAAACTAAAGGTTTTACTCTTATCGAGTTGATGATAGTAATAGCTATCATCGCTATTCTGGCATCGATAATCATTCCTAACATTGCCAAGGCAAGAGCCCAGGCCCAGTTGAGAGCCTGTATATCCAACCTGCAGGCAATGAAAACCGCCATAGTAATGTGGCAGGCCGACAACCCCTCAGCTACAGGTTCCTATTGTTCAGAAACCGGTGCTGACGGGGACTTTATCCCCGATTACCTGGCAAGAATGCCCCAATGCCCTTCGGGCTATGGTAATTGGGGTTATCATATAGCAATAAGTATTAACAATGACGGTTCTTTAAACTGTATGCACGTTCACTGTTCACCTTCCAACCACGACCTGGCTTTAAACGGATGTACTCATGACGTATGTTACAAAATTTGCGGAGATTGGGAAGGCTGGTGCCCTGCAGATGAACTGAACATGAATTAATAAAAACAATAACTCTTAAATTCTTAAAAGCTATAAGATCAGCGGATTTATGGCTTTTCTTAATTTTAAGGATTATCGAATCAATTCGGGAATAAATAAATTAACAACTTTAAAGGAAAATGGGTGTTTCCAGAGAAAAAGGTTATACTTCAAAGATAATTTTTCAATTATACTTTTCTTTGCAATTATTTCATATCAAAAAAAACGGAGCAATTACCGCCAGGAAAGGGAAAATGAGGTTATGAAGAGTTATACAAAAATTCTGGTTTTAGTTTTAGTCCTTTCTTTTTTATTCTTACCCTCATCTTGTACAAAAAAAACTGTAGAAAAGGGCACGTTTTACACTGCAGGTGTCTGGGATATACCCCCAGCTTATCATGGCAACCCCTGGGCCCAGGGCGGCGTGGGTGTAGCCGGAGCATATGTTCATGAACCCCTGTTCATTTATAATCCTGCCACCCAGGAATATTACAGCCGGCTGGGTGAATCTTTTGAAGAATCAGAAGATCATACCCGGCTGACGGTAAAACTGAAAGATAATATTAAATGGCATGACGGCGTAGAGTTTACCAGCGATGATGTTAAAACTACATTTTATATCGGTTACCTGAAAAACATGGAGATTTGGAAAAACCTGGACCGTATTGAATTGCCCGATGATAAAACCGTGGTTTTTGTATGGAAGAAAGTATCAATTGTCAATCCCATCCGCGCTCTGTCGGAACCCATCACCTCCCCTACCCATATTTTCGGTGAATGGGTAAAAGGGATTCCCGATTTGATGGCAGAGGAGATTAAATTAGATGAAGTAAACCTGACAGATAATTCTGAAGACACGCCTGAAACCAAACAGGAAATTGAATTAACAAAAAAAATCCGCAAGGTGCGGGAAGTTTTGTATCAGTTCAAACCCGAGTTACCCATAGGAACCGGGCCTTTTGTTGTTAAAAAAGTATCAGCATCTGACATGCTGTTGGAAAAATTTGAAGATTATTATGATCTGAAAAATGTAAAGGTTGATAAAGTTAGAATAACGCGGTGGGCCAGCAACGAGGTGGTCTGGTCATACCTGATTGCCGGCGAGGTAGATGCAGTTACCCCTGCCTGCCCTTATGATGTTACCCAGCAGATATTAAAGAAGAACCCCACCATGAAAACCATAACCCCGCCTGATATGAGCGAATTCGGCTTGATATTTAATTGCAAAAAAGGCCTCACAGCCAGAAAGGAATTTCGCCAGGCAGTTGCTCACTTACTGAATAATGATATGATACGTAAAGTTGCATATTTTTACGGTGATACAATAACTGACGGCCACAGCCTGGGTATTCCTCACTCTATGATGCATAAGTTTCTCGACGAAGAGTTCTTAAGCCAGTTAAACAGTTACAAACAGGATGATGAAAAAGCCAGGACACTGCTTGAAAAAGCCGGTTTTACCTTTGATGAAGGAAGTAATCAATGGTTAACCCCCGAAGGTGAAAAAATGGCGTTGGAAATAACCGCTGAAGCAGGCCTTACTGACCTAGTTCTGCTGGCGGAGGCAGCTTCATCCCAGTTATCCAACTTTGGAATTCCCACCCAGGTGAGAACCATGCGGCCTGAATTGTTCAGCAGTTCCCTGAATGATCATGAGTTCGATATGGCAGCCAGTTTCGGCCCCCAGATGGGCAAATTCGGCCTTCCTGCAATTTCTTATCGCCAGTTTTATGCTAAGGGTGGAAGAATCAAATCGGCGGCGGGCCTGCCTGATGTTTTCGATTACAGGGGCGAAAAAGTGAATGTAAGTGAACTCACTGACGAACTTGATTTTGAAATTGATATGGAAAAACAGAAAGAGATAGTCAGGAAACTGGCCTGGGTTACAAACCAGGAGCTGCCTTTCATATCCTGTTATGAAAAAAGGCTGCTAATTTTTGTAAACAACGGAAAACGGGTAACGGGCTGGCCCGAAGGTGAAGATATGATCTGGCGGGCTGCTCCCGGCGGCGTGGAAAGTCTGTATTGTACAATGATTGTCAAGGGATATGTAAAACCCGCTGAATAAAAAAATGGAGAGGTATTGTTATGTGGAAAAAATTGGGCCCTCTGGGTAGGAAAATTGTAATATCAATTTTAACAATACTTATAGCAATTACATTCACATTTATTCTGGTCAGGCAGATGCCTGGGGATATTGTCCATACTCTGGCTCTGCAATTGCAGATGCAAAGGGGAATAAGTTATAACGAGGCCAGGGAAATAGCCAAAGCCCAGTTGAATTATGATCCATCTGTGCCTGTCTATATTCAATACTTCAAGTATATCACCAACCTGGTTTTCCGGGGGAACCTGGGCATGTCCCTTCATTTTCGAATACCGGTGGCCACCATTATCAAGTCTGCCCTGCCCTGGACAATATTGATTACTTCATCTTCCGTAATTTTAAGTTTCATTATAGGTACACTGCTGGGTACAACAGTAGCGTGGAGAAGAAAATCGATTCTGGATCCCATAGTTACCCTTTATGCTACAGTAACCCAGGCTATACCCGATTTTCTAATCGGCCTGATTTTACTGGTAATTTTCGGCGTAATGCTGGGGTGGTTCCCCATGAGAGGAGCTTACGGGCCCGACGTAACACCGGGGTTCAACCTGGCATTTATCGGCAGTGTACTATACCATGCAATTCTGCCCATAGTTGCATTTTCCATCCAGGCTGTGGGAGGCTGGGCATTGGGAATGAAAGCCAGCGCCACCAGTGTTCTGGGTGAAGACTATATAAATGTGGCAAAGGCCAAAGGCTTGAGTGAACAAAGAATTATTGTAAATTATCTGGGCAAAAATGCCATTCTTCCCCTCATAACCAGTGTGGCAATCGCCCTGGGCGCAATGCTGGGCGGCTCAATGCTGGTGGAAACCATATTCGGCTATCCCGGTTTGGGTTACTTCTTTGCCCAGGCAATTAACCTGAAAGACTACAGCCTCATTCAGGGGTTGTTTCTCATAACCACAGTGGCAATTATATTTGCCAACCTTATCGCTGACATCATCTATACTAAACTGGACCCCAGAATTAAACTGGAATAGTAGAATTTCACTTTAATAAAAACTTTAAAGTGAGGAGTTGGAAATGGGTAGAACAATAAAAAAATTAAAAGATTCTTTTAAAATTTTAAAACGGAATAAAAAAGCATTTTTCGGGTTCATAATGCTGGTGTTTTTCCTTCTGATGGCACTGGTGGGGCCAGTTATAGTTCCCCTGGATATGACCCCCGACTATGAAAGCCGGTTTCAGCCACCTTCAGCCCAACACTGGCTGGGCACTGATTTTGCCGGCAGGGATATCCTTGCCCAGATAGTCCATGGCTCCCGCGACATCATGATTATCGCTTTTTCCACGGGATTGTTCGGCGTTCTGCTGGCGGTAATTATGGGCATAGCTGCTGGGCTTCTGGGGGGAGCTGTGGATATGGTGATTATGCGGATAATCGATATATTCCTTACCGTTCCGGGGTTTCCAATAATGGCAATTTTTGCCGCCCTTTTTAGAATAACCAACCCTATTACATTCGGCCTGGTACTGGCAATATGGTCATGGCCAGCTCTAGCCCGATCTATCCGCTCCCAGATACTTACAATGAAAAAGAAAGAATTCATAGAAGTTGCCAAGATTATGAATATGAGCACCTCTCATATTATGTTCAAGGAACTGATGCCCAACATGATGCCCTATATTACTATCAATTTTATAAATATTTCAAAAGGAGCAATTACCGCCTCGGTGGGTATTATGTTACTGGGGCTGGTCCCCCTGAAACTTCAGAACTGGGGAATGATGCTGAATATGGCGGCGTTTCAGAGCGGCGCAATTTACATCCCAAGGGCATTGTCCTACCTGCTTTCTCCAATGTTTGCCATCGTACTGTTTCAATACAGTTTAATTAATTTCGCTTCCGGTGTGGACGAATTGTTCGATCCCCGCCTTAGAAGCAGATAAAAAATTCTACCTTCAAGGGAGAATAATCATGGGAAAAAAGAATAAAAAGAAAAACCGTAAGGAAGAAACGGAACAAAAAACCATAAAAGAAACTGAGAAGCTGGAAGAAACCCGGGAAACTTCTGAAGCAGAAAATTCAGAAAAACCCGCGGAGATAAAACTGGAGCCAGAGATTAAAGAAGATGTGGTTTTAAGTTTCAAGAATGTAAAAATCGATTATGAAGTATCCGAAGGGCTGGTTAAATCAGTTGATGCAGTCACTTTCGACGTTCAAGCCGGCAAAATTACCGCCATTATCGGAGAATCCGGCAGCGGAAAAAGCACCCTTACCTCGGCGGTGTTAAGAGTTCTGGCGCCAAATGGAAAAATTTCCTCAGACAGCCAGATTCTTTTCAGGGGGCAGGATATATTGAAAATGAGTGACCGGGAAGTAAGAAACTTCCGCTGGCGGGATGCCTCAATGGTTTTCCAGGCCGCCCAGAATGCCATGAACCCCACCCTTAAAATATATAATCAAATAATGGATACGGTTATCGATCATGGCGACGACCCCAACAGCCAGGAAGTTCAGGATCATCTTC
>CAZSLZ010000108.1:1395-12475 GCA_964607865.1 uncultured bacterium | reverse complement strand
TCACACACCTTAATCACCTTGAATTTTTTGTCTAAATTTCGGGGTCCACTATAATCTTCCATATCTGCGCTGGATCTTACAGCGTAAAAAGAAGAAGCTTCAGGGTCATTGAATGCTTCAAATATTCTATCCAGTCCCTCTTCAGCATCTTCATTAAAAAGGATTATGGCAGTTCTTGGAATATTAAAACCGAAACGGAGAAGGTAAGAAATCCCCCGTCCCTTTCCTCTTGAAAGTTCAATTTCCGAATCTGTAATATTTTTATCTATTATAATCATAATAATACTTTAAGCCAAATTTTTCTTTTCATTATAATACTTTATTAATACCTTTGACTATTTTAAAGATAAATTTGAATAAATTGTTAACCTTTTGCGATCTTTCATATATATAGAGGAATTTTTACTATTTTTGGATAACCAGAAATTCAGAAGAAAGTAGGAGGCAAGAGTGAAGAAACTATTATTATTACTCCTGGCATTGTTATTTTTATTAATTAATTTAAATAAAGCGGTTTCAGCAGCAGAAATTCACGATGCAGTTGCCCAGAGAAACCTGGGCAGGGTGAAGGAACTTGTAAATGCAGACCCCTCCCTTATTAAGGTGAAAGATTCAAAATTCAGTTATACCCCATTGCACTGGGCAGCTTTCCTGGGCGAAAACGATATTATCAAGTTTCTTTTGTCTAAAGGCGCAGATATTAACAGTAAAACTTCAAGTATGGAAACTCCCCTGCATGTAGCTGTCAGAGGAAAAAAAGTTGATACGATAAAATATCTTGTTCATCAGGGCGCAAATTTGGAAAGCAGAGATTCCAACGGAAACACTCCGCTACATATTGCAATTGTTCAGAAACACCCTGATGTGGCGCGGGTATTGATCAACCTTGGTGCAAATGTGGATGAGCGCGATGGAGATAAATACACTCCTCTTCATCTTTGTGTTTTTAATGATAACACTAAAACATGCAGTTTATTAGCAAAAAAAGGGGCTAAACTTAACCGAAAGGATTCTACGGGAAAAACGCCTTTGTACCATGCTGTAAGCCAGAAAAACATGGAAATTATAAAACTGCTTCTGGCAAATAAGGCAAAGGTGAATACCAGGGATTTGGATGGCTGGTCACCGTTGCATGAAGCTGCTGCGAAGAATTATTTTCAAATTATAAGAATTCTGATTGATAACGGGGCAAAAGTGAATATAAAGGACAAATTTGATGCCACGCCTCTGGAAGTTGCAAGAACAAGAGGAAACAAGCAGGCTGTGGAGGTTCTGAAAAAACACGGAGCCAGGTAGGAATTTTATATTTACTAATCATGATAAAAATCACTTTATTTTTAAATAATATTATGTTATAATTATAGGGAAGATAGATGAGAGAGCAGATAAATATAATTAACTCAACGGGCTTGAATACCTGGAGTGAAGACTTGTAATGAAAAGAAAAAGAAAAGGAATGACTATCATTGAATTGATGGTGGTTATAGCGATTGTTACTATTCTAGCTTCAATCGTTATTCCCAGCATTTCACATGCTCTGGCAGTTTCCAAGCTACGCGCATGCATGGAAAATATTCGCTTATTATCTACTGCATTTGAAATGTACACCAATGATAACAGTGGTACTTATGTATTCAATAATTATATTAAAGATACAGCTCTTTTCCCCAATTATGTTTCGGTGAATCCAACGTGCCCTGCCGCAACCTCCACCCTCAACGAATATTTTATTAAGGCAAACGTATATCCCAGTTCTCAGGAAGTATATATCTGGTGTGGAAACTGGAATGCCCATGACGATATAATGATGCAGGTTACCGATTACAGCATGGGGGGAGGCCCTCAATGGAGTTGCATCCAGAATGAATACGTAACTGCCGGGGGGTGGCAACCCGAAGGTGTGGAATCGGTGATTGAATAAAAACGATGATTGAATAAAAATCGATGAACAGGTTTATGCCTGTTTTTTTATTGGAAAAAAATGTAACCCAGATCACTTTTTTTTATTCTTTTTATGATACAATAATCAATAAGGGGTGACATTGTGAAAAAAGAATTTACTCTTATCGAGCTGATGGTTGTTATATAGGTTATTTCCATACTTTCTGCTATTATGATTCCTAATCTTAAGGCTGCTCGGGAGCAAGCCCATCTGACTGCCTGCATGTCAAGCATACAGGCAATAGTCACAGCTTAAAAAATGTACGATGTAGATTATGGTGGTTTTGAAAAAGGATTCTGGGGTGGTTCCAGAGTTGAAGAATCCAGGCTTCATCCTGAGTATATTACAACAGTACCTACCTGTCCGGCGGCTGATCCTCTATGGAATAATTATTATATCTGGACAGAAAACTCCGATTGGGGAAATGGTTACCTGGTATGGTGTGATAGCGGTTTTGCACACCAGGATGTTTTAAGAAGACATTATGGCTGGGGCTGGGGCCTGGAATGGGACGAATGGAACAGCGCCGGCTGGAATTGGCATGGCTGGTGGCCTGGAGATTAATTCTAATCTTTGATAAATGAAACCGGTAAATTTGAACAAAGGAAATAATACCGGGTTATTTGAGTTTTGATAATACAATAAACACTTAGATGAATAATAGTTCATCTTTTTTTATGGAATGAATTTTCACTTCACTTAAACTTTTAAATATCAGGTTCTACGGAAGGAAGCATGATTGGTTTCTTGAAAAATTAAACAGGAGGTTTAGTATATGAAAAATTTTATTATTACAGTATTGATTATGGCGTCCTGCCTTTCTCCGGTCTTTGCCGGTGATATTTTAGATGTGCAAACCCATGAAATAAACGAAAAGATGAAAAATCTTGAAATTGAAACCAGTTACATGGAAATAAAAAACATCGAAAACCCACAGGCAAGGCAAAGAATAAATAACACCCTTAAATATTTTGTCACCGACTTCATACATGAATATAAAACTGAACTGAAGGAAGCTGAAAGTTCAGGGGATTTTTTTAATCCCTGGATGCTGTCCCTGTCGCCTCATTTGAAATACTATCAACATGGTTTGTTATCGGTAACTTACACAGGATATGCTTATATGGGAGGCGCCCATGGTATGCCGGTCCTCGAAACCTATATATTTGATACCAATACCGGTAAACAGCTTAAACAGGATGATATTTTTCTGCCAGGCTCTGATTATCTGGATTATTTATCTCGATATACCATAGAACACCTGGCAAGGAAACTCAGGGACAAAGATTATTTGAAACAGGGCGCAGCCCCTGACAAACAGAACTTCAATTTATTCTACTTATCAGAAGAAGGTATGGTGTTTGTTTTTCCTCCATATCAATTAGCCCCCTATGTTGAAGGAATCCAGGCGGTAACGATTCCATACGCAAAGTTGAAGAACTATTTCAATCCAACCAGCTCATTGAAAAAATTGACAGACTGATGAGCGAAGAACTTTTTTCTTACCAAACCGGTTATTT
Organism: uncultured bacterium; assembly: GCA_964607865.1. GTDB lineage: Bacteria > Vulcanimicrobiota > JAJTBE01 > JAJTBE01 > CAZSLZ01 > CAZSLZ01. The sequence goes on along the minus strand of CAZSLZ010000108.1, from coordinate 9,013 downwards.
GTATCTTTTCTCTGCAAATATGAGCCACAAATGCAATAAATGTGGTTCCAGAATTGCAGAAGATGATTATTTCTTTATTTCCATTATAAAAGAATTTGAGAAGCATTTATGCGTACCCTGTGTATTAAAAAACCTGGATCTTTATTATCAATATATTAAAGAACAGGATCTGAACAAACTTCTGAAATCTCTGGCTGTTATTGCCCGCATTGAAATTCCTGAATTCGAAGAAAGGAAACTGAAAAAAATAGAATATCTTCTTTTAAACGGTTTACTTCCTGAATTAGAACAGTTACTGGAGCAAGACCTCTCTTTTGTTAATTTTACCGATCTGCTTCAGAGAACTCCCTTGCATGTTGCTGTAGAACAAAATAAACCAGAAGTTCTGGATCTGTTTCTTCGAAGGAATGCCAATGTTAACCTGCAGGACTTTCGGGGTAATACTCCGCTTCATACAGCAGTTTTATTCAATAATGAAACCATGGTGGAAAAACTTTGTAAAATAACAAATTTGAATTTGCTCAACAAAAATGGTGAAACCCCTTTATTCCAAGCTGTAAGCGCAGGCAGAAAAGTTATTGCTGAACTGATTGCCAGGGTTTCCACAGATCTTGACAAAATGAATCCCGACAGTGAAGAAACTCCACTGATGAAAGCTCTGAAGACAAATAGATTTGATATTGTAAAGATTCTGATTAACCAGGGAGCAAACATTAACTGGAAAAATGAAAATAGTGAATCCTTGCTGCACCTGTTGACCGATATATCAGATATTGCTTCGGTAAAATTTCTGATTGATATGGGAATAGAACAGCATGTGGTTAACCAGAAAAATGAAACACCGCTTCATGCTGCGGTAATGGCAAGCAACGAAAGCCTTTTACAGATGTTGCTCAAAGAAGGGCAAATACCGATAAACGCGAAAGATTACAGGGGATATACTTCGCTGTATTGGGCTGAACTGTTTCACCACGGCAGTATTTCTGTAATTTTGAGAAAACATGGTGGAGTAAAGTAGTGAGCTCAAATAAATAAAAGAAATTATTTCAATAAATTCTAGACAATATTGTCAATTAAAATAATACCCTGGAAGGTTATATTCTTAAGCTTAAAGCATTAATCTAAACTATAAAAATATTTCTGCACCAGGTTGAAGAATTGAAATCCGGGTTGTATAATATAGGAGTTATCAATTTACATCTAAAAAAAAGGATATAGCTATGACCGATACCAGGAAAATACTTGAAGCTGCCCAGAATGGCGATTTAAAATTCATTAAAGAGGTATATTCGGAAAACCCGGATATAATAAATTTAAAGGACAGGCGTAAGGAAGTTACCCCTTTATACCAGGCTGCATTGTATGGCCATATAGAAACTGTCAAATTTTTAATTGAAAGCGAGGCGGATATAAATTTTTCCAATTCCTCGGATACAAATCTCTTACATCTCGCTGTTCAATTAAACTCTCCCGATATTGTAAAACTGCTTCTGGAGAAGGGTATTAATATAAATTCCAAAGATATAAATAAATGGTCGCCTCTTCATTTTGCTATAAGCACCCGCCAGAGGGCTATTGCCGAGTTGTTGGTTGAAAAGGGCGCCGACATCAACGCAAAAGATTCCAGTGAATGGACCCCACTGCATTATGGTGTTTTATGGGATCAACAGGATACAGTAAAATTGTTGCTGGATAAAGGCGCTGATATAAATATCAGGAACGATCAGGAAAAAACCCCACTGCATTTCGCTGCCGCATATCAGAGAGATGAAATGTTAAAAATATTACTTGACAGAGGCGCAGCGGTAAACGTTAAAGATGAAAATGGATGTACTCCATTATTTTATGCTGTAATGAATAATAATGCTGAAGAGGTTCGAATTTTAATTGAACACAGCGCCGATGTAAACATTAAAAATAAAAAAGGTGAAGATGCTCTGAAAACTGCCAGGCAGAGTAAAAATGAACAGATTTTGAATATTTTGAAAGAGCGAGTTTAGTGAAAATTAATAACCAACAATAAAATGTTGTCAGACAAAACAAAGTGGCAAATTCGAAACCGGTTTTGCAAAACTGGGACGTTGAAAACCATCCCGTCCATAAACACGATGGGGTAAACAGGTTCAAGGGGATGGTCCTGCCATTCCCGGATGACAGGCAGAATTTTGTCGGTTATGCGGTGTACCATGTCCCTGGACATTTCAACCCCGTAAATCTCTTCCATGTGCCCCTGTATATCCCGGGCGCTCATCCCTTTTGCATACTTCGACAGAATCCGGTCCTCGATTCTCGGAGACGTCACGCTGATGCTTTTTGACAATCTTTGGTTCGCACTCGCCCTCACGGTCACGGGGCACAGAAAGCTCGAACTGCCCGGCCGATGACCTCACGGTTTTATTGAAATGGCCGTTTCGCTGGTTCGTTGTTTCTTCAGGCCTGTTGCGGTAATCGTATTTCGAATAACCCAGCTCCTCATCAAGCTCAGCTTCCAGTGATTCCTGGATCACGTCTTTCATCAGGTCCGTGACAGCGAAAATCAGGCTTTTCAGGTCGGTGACTCCATAATGATTAATAATTGCCCGGATAGCCTGGCGTTTCTCCTCTTTGCGCGCCTTTTCCTCTGGTGTCAGTTTTCTTCTTTTCCGCTGCTTGGGCGTTTCGTTCTTACTCATAACAAAAACCTCCAAAATATTATTTTGATTTTAATATATTTCGGAGGTTTACACAATTTTTATGACAGATTCATATATTCAGGGCTCTTCTTATAACTTCTCTTGCCTTTGGCGCTGCGGTTGTCCCTCCTCCTCCGCCATTTTCAATTATTACCACTACCAGCACTTCGGGGTTACCGGCAGGGGCAAAACCGGCAAACCATGCATGAGTATTTCCTGAGGCGTTTTCAGCGCTTCCTGTTTTACCTGCCACTTCCATACCTTCAATATAAGCTCTCCAGCCTGTTCCCCGCCTGACTACTTCCACCATGGCGTTTCTTACTTTTTCAGCTGTGGCTGGGCTGACCGGTTCTTTCAAAATTGAGGGTTCACTCTTTTTTACAACTTTCCCCTTATCATCAGCAATAGCTTTTATCAATATGGGTTGGCAGATCTTCCCCTCATTGGCGAAAGCTGATACCATGAGGGCAATTTGAAGAGGAGAAAGCAGAATTTCACCCTGTCCGAATGCGCTCTGGGCGAGAATGGACCGGCTGAGTTCCCCCACTGTGGGGAACCTGCTTTTTGAGTTTATTGCCAGAAATTCGGGGTTCTGATTTAAACCGAATTTCCCGGCATAGTCAATAAACTTCGGGGCGCCCAGGGCAAGGCCCATCTGGGCAAAAGCTATATTGCATGAATGGGTTACTGCATCTTCAGCTGTAACTGTTCCATGGGCGGTTCCCCCAGCTTCCCTTATATGATAGGTTCCCAGAGGGTATTTTATGGCAAATTCACCGGTACAGGAGAAGGTATCTGTGGGGATTATCAGGCCTTCTTCCAGGCAGGCTGCATAGGTAAAAAGTTTAAACACTGAACCGGGGGGATAATAGCCATTTACAGCCCGGAGCAGAAATGGGGCATCTTTGTTTCTGGCCAACTCTAGCCAGTTGTCATCGAGTTCTTCTGATTCATAGGAAGGAGATGATGCCAGGGCAAGGATTTCTCCGTTTCCGGGGTTTAAAACCACCACAGCTCCTTTTTCACCTTCCAGAACTTCATTGGCAACCTTCTGAATTTCATCGTCTATGGTCAGATAGATATTTTTTCCGTTTTGTTTTGTACGGGCAATTGTACTTATAACATTATCATGTTTATAGCCGGAAACCAGGTGGGAATCGAGTTGAGCTTCCAGGCCGCTCTTGCCGTATTTTTTACTCCAGTAGCCCAGCAGTGGCTGATACTCTCTGCCACCGGGGTATTTTCTGTATGTTTTACCATCTTCTTTTTTTGAGATAGCCAGGACAATCCCCGAACGGGTAAAAACGGTTCCCCGTTTGTCCAGTTCCTCTCTGTTTCTGGGGTTGAGGGGGTTTGTTTCCAGGGCCAGGGCTTCCACTCCCATAATATAAATGATATATAATCCAAGAACAAAGAAAAGCATCATATAAAAGCGGAAGACATTTTTTATATATTTGTCAGTTTTGTCCATGGTTTTTCTCCTTGAAAGAGGATTCGATGGTACCGGAAATTTGCATGTAAATTGCCAGTATGATGAAGTTGGAGACCATGGATGAACCGCCATAACTGACAAAAGGCAGTGTAATGCCTGTAAGGGGAATGAATTTAACGGCGCCTGCTACAATGATAAATACCTGGGTTGCAATTAAAACTCCCAGGCCCAGTGCCAGCAGTTTTCCGAATTCATCCCTGGTTTCCAGGGCAGTCCGGAACATTCTCTGAATAAGGACGAGAAATATTCCCAGGGTGACAATTGCGCCCACCAGCCCAAATTCCTCTGCAATGGCAACGAAGATAAAATCAGTATGAACAGCGGGGATATAAAAAGGTTCCCCTCTGCCCAGGCCTGCTCCAAGAATACCCCCGTTTCCCATGGAAAACAGGGATTGGATCATCTGATATCCGGTCCCTTCGGGATCTGACCAGGGGTTCCACCAATTGTCAATCCGAATTCTGACGTGGGGAAATATTTCATAAAGAATATAACCACTGAGGACAAACAATAAAAGGGCAGAAAAGGTAAGATAAGCCTTGCGGGTTACTACATAAAACAACCCCACGAAAACTCCGAAAAGAAGAAAAGCCATACCCAGGTCTTTTTGTATGACCAGTACCGATTCGGCAATGGCCCAGAGGGTAAAAAGCAAAACATAATATTTCATGGATATCCACTTGGATGTATTCTGGGCATCTTTTTCCAGCAGGTTGCGGTTTTGTTTCAGGTATGAAACAAGAAAAACAGTAAGAAAAATTTTGATAAATTCTACGGGTTGAATGGAAAAGAACCCCAGGTCAAACCATAGTTTTGCCCCGTTGACTTCCAGCCCGAACAGTGCAACCAGGGTTTGCAGTACCACTGCCAGGACAAGAAAAATATACTTGTAATCTTCCAGAACCTGGTAATCTTTCAGAAAAACCAGCCAGAGTATGAATACAACTTCGCCTATAAGTATCCATATTAACTGACGCATTGCAAACTGGGGGTCAATGCGGAAAATCTCAAGCCAACCCATGGAAATAAGAAAAAAAGTCAGGGGCAGAAATAGTTCGTCGCCTTTTTGTTTCCTCAAAACCATAAACAGGTGTAAACCCCAGAAGGAAACCAGTAATATGCTGCCTCCCATAATGGGGGATAGGAAAAATTCAATGCCCGTCCGGGTAAGCATGAAAACCCCCAGGGCCATTATTATGGTGATCCAGGCCATCAGCTTTCTTTCCTGTATTCTGGCCTTGCTTATAAGGGGGAAAGAATTATACTTATACTGGGGAAAAACTCTATTCAAGTTTGCCTCTATTCCTGATGAAATTTAAAGGTTACCGAGCCTATCCTTATTAAATCGTTATTCTGAAGCACTACATGTCCATTCAGGACTGCATCGTTTACAAAAGTTTCATTTTTACTTTTGCTGTCGTTAAGAACCCAGTGTTTTCCCTCGCTTTCGATCACCGTATGGCGGTTTGAAACATAAGGGTCTTCAATAACAATATCATTTTTCTTGTTTCTTCCCATGGTGGTTTTTGACTTGAGGGGAATTTGTTCTTTCTTGACTGAGGGTAAGAATTTTTTGCCCACATCAATGGTAAGATAGGCTGTGCTGGGTTCTACTTTAGAAGATACTATATCAGGCTGGGTGATTATATATTCTTCATTATTTTTTTCATCTTTTTTCTCCGGATCCATGTTATGGCTGAGCAATCTTATTACATGCATAAAAAACAGGGTGATAATACCCAGAAAAACCAGTCGTAACAGCCCAAAAAAATTTTCCATGTCATTTCTCTCTTTCTTTATTATGGTAAATCTCATCCAGCCTGTTTCTGATTAATTTATACTGGGAGCCGGGCCAGTAAATACGCTGGCAATCGGGGCATAAAAAGTAATCTTCATATAGTTCGCGAACTCCTGGAGGGATTTTTTCCCATACATTTTCCACCTCAGCTGAAATAAGAACTGCATTGCAGAGGGAACAACGGGTAAATGCTTTTTCAAGGTTAATTTGAGGGAATTTTCTGAAAATTTTTTTCAATTGTTCTATGGGGTTCTGGGTTTCAAGAAACAAAACCTGTTTTTGCCCTTTCAGTTTACGAGTAGTGGTTAGAATGATCCGATTTTCTTCTGTCGCAATTTCTTTAAGCAATTTATCATTCTTCTGGTTCATATAATCACAGTTGATACCGGCAAACCTCAGCCATCGAGCCACTTTTTCCAGGTTATGGTCAGCTATGAACTTAATGGTGTTTTTCTCATTAACCGAAAAACTCATCTTCTTCTTCATCCTCAGCAGGATTTTCCATTTTAGTTCTTCGGATGACCAGGAAGGAAGGTATTATAACCAACAGTATCAGTAAGGGTATTGCCACTCTCCAGAAACCGCCGGTTTCCATAAAACTCAATACCGATACTCTGGCTGAAAACTGGTTGTTGAAAAATAACAATTGATGCAGGAAGCCAATACCCTGTACAATCTTACAGAACCCCTCTCTTAACGTGAGGGCGACAAATATCATAAGGAAAAAAATTGTTTTAAGGTTTTTCAGCATTTAGCTCTCCGGGTTCAAGTTCTTCAAAATATCATCTCAGGAAAAATTCGTTTTTAATTCTTATTTTTCCTCCGTGTTGTCTTCTTCAGGCTTTTCAGGCTCATCATTCTTTTTGGCTGCAGGTTCCTGCTGGGCAGACTTGAACTCACGAATGCCCTCACCCAGGGCTTTTCCAATTCCCGCCAGTTTGTCCGCGCCGAAAACAACCAGGACAATAACCAGAATTATTAACAGTTCAGTAACACCAATTGTGGGCATATAATCAATTCCTTTTTTACTATCTTTTAGTATTATAATATATTTCCTTCAATTTTTATAGTGGTAAACCCTTTCCAATTTTTTCCATAATCTCGGTTGCTTTACCTTCAATAAAAATGTCGGCCAGTTTACGGGTAATTTCCGATTCTTTCACGTTTATTTCAATTATAAAAGCTCCATTTGTCTTTGCCCAGGCTGGCACCATGGCAGAAGGATAGACTTCTCCGGTAGTACCTATCACTAAGACCGTATCTGCTTTCTCTGCTTCCAGAAAAGATTTCCGTTTCATTCCGGGATGAATCGGTTCGCTGAAAAAAATAAAATCTGGCCTTACCAAACCCCCGCAGGAATCACAGCGTACCGGTATTTTTTCCATCCGGTTTTTCTCCAGGGGAATCGTAGAATCGCAACCAAGACATACCAGCCGCCGGCAATTGCCATGAAATTCCAGTACATTTCGGCTGCCGGCTTCCTGATGAAGATTATCAATATTCTGGGTTATTATCGATTTCAAAATACCTGCTTCTTCCATCTCTGCCAGAATAAGATGCGCCTTGTTGGGCTTGGGTTGGTTTACTTCGCTGAAGAAAACTTCCTTTATCATTTTCCAGGAAACTTCAGGATTCTCTCTGAAAAAATTAATATCG
>CAZSLZ010000108.1:0-1385 GCA_964607865.1 uncultured bacterium | reverse complement strand
AAACTATCAGGAACTTATCTAGCACAGATTCCCCCTTCCCACCGGAATGGAGGGATTCCACTTTCCACCGATATTCCTGCCCCGGTGAAAGCGATTAAGTATCGAGAACTTTTTATCCTGTCCAGAACCCGATACATTTTAAAATCTTGTTCCATAGGTTACCCCCGCTTTCTATATATTTTAAGTTAAGATAAAAATAAAATCAATAAAAAAACTACAAATAACTCAAGTATTTTTTGGAACTATCAAGGATTTTTTATAGTTTTATAAAAATAAATATGATAATTAAGAGGGAGTGATACTTAATGAAAAACAGAATAACTCAGAAAATCTTTTTGGTTGCAGCTATACTGGCAATAATCGCAATACCCTTGTCAGCTTATGCTGAAACCTACGACGAAAATGGAATTAACGTCAATCAACCTGAAGGTTGGCAATATAAAACCATTTTGAAGGAAGGAGCATACCGGGGCCTGGTAGGAATCGACCCCACCGGCAATTCTTTTTTCTCGGTGATGGCATTTGACAATGTTGACCCTTCCGGTGACCAGTATGAATTTCTGGAAGCCTTCCAGGGCGGTTTCCTGAAAGGACAGAATTCTACCAATATTAATACAACAAGAACTACCTCAACTGTTTTTGGTGAAGAAAGAAAAGCCCTGAAAGCTACATATACTTTCAAAGGACAGAATTACGAAGGAAGATTCGATTTTGTTGATTTTAATGGGAAATCAGTAATATTGATGAGGCAGTATCCCGAAGGGAAATCGGGACAATTCAACCCCGAAATAGTGAAAATATTAAATACCTTGAAAGTAAAGTAGGTATAAAACAAAAAAACTTTAAATGCGGGGATTTTTCCCCGCATTTTTATTTAGATAATTTATATGGAAAACAGAAAAGAAGAACTCGGAAAAGAAAAAGTCAGCAAATTGCTTGTTAAATACTCCACCCCGGCAGCTGTGGGCATGATTGTTAATTCCCTTTATAATCTGGTGGATACAATATTTATTGGCCGGGGAGCCGGCACCACTGCCCTGGCAGGCCTGACTATTGCTTTTCCTGTTATGATGGTAATTATTTCTGTAGCATCAGCCATAGGCATCGGGTCAGCTTCCATAATCTCACGCAGCCTGGGTGCAAAAAAACAGGAACACGCTGAAAAAGTGGCGGGTAACTGCTTTGCCAGTACTGCTGTTATCAGCCTGGTTACAACTATGCTGGGAATTCTGCTGCTCAAGCCTCTTATTTTTCTTTTTGGGGGCAGTGAAAGCATTTTTCCCTATGCCAGAGATTATTTGTTTATTATTCTTCTGGTATCATTCTTTTTTATTGCAACGGTTTCCAGTAACAATATCATTCGTTCTGAAGGCAACGCCAGGGCT
>CAZSLZ010000107.1:0-12478 GCA_964607865.1 uncultured bacterium | reverse complement strand
CTGGGGTATAGTTTCTTTTTCCGAGATGAAAGACCTGGAAAAGAGCCTGTTTCTGGCGGTCCGGGAAGCCAAAATCAAGAAGTCCGGCGAGACAAGAATTGGCAAAGCCCCGGTAATAAAAGGCGTGGTTAGGCCCAATATGAAAACCGACCCCAGAGAAATTCCCTTTGAAGAAAAAGTGGAATTAATGGAGAGGTATAATAACCTGCTTATGGATCACCCATGGCAGCCTTCTTCCATGTTATATTACAAGGATATAGCTGTGAAAAAGTACTTTATTAATTCCGAAGGTTCTTATATAGAGTCTGACAGGGTTGATTGCGGTATGACTATCGGCGCTGTGGCAAGAAAAGACGGCAATGTGCAGACTGCCCATGAATCTCTGGGAGGAACCGACGGCTGGGAAAATGTGCTTAATGCGGAAGAACAGATTGAAGACATTAAGCAGAGAGCCATATCTCTGCTGGATGCCAAACCCGGCAAAGGGGGGAAATTTGATTGTGTTCTGGATAACAGGCTTACGGGTACTTTTATTCACGAAGCCTTTGGGCATATGAGCGAATCTGACCATATCGATACCAACGAAAACCTGCAGAAAGTCATGAAACTGGGAACCAAATGGGGTGTCCCCGAGCTTACGGTTCTGGATGACGGAACTTATGGCGGCGGCCTTTCAGGCACTAATAAATATGACGATGAAGGTGTTCCCTGCAAAAAAACCTACCTGATAACCAATGGCGAATTAACGGGCAGGCTTCACAGCCGGGAAACCGCCGGTAAACTGGGCGAGGAGGTAACCGGAAATGCCCGGGCGGTGGACGGCCATCATGAACCTATCGTAAGAATGACAAATACTTATATTGAACCCAGAGATTACAGCCTGGATGAAATGATAAAGGATATTGAAAAGGGATATTATGTGAAAGGCTCCCGTGGCGGAATGACCAACCTGGATATGTTCACTTTCTCTTCGGGGGAAGCCTATGTTATAGAAAACGGCGAGGTTAAGGAAAAAGTGCGGGATCTTACTCTTACCGGAAATGTTTTTGAAACCATGAAAAATATAGATGCAATAGGAAACGACCTGGTTATGTTTGGAAAAGGAGGCCGGGGGGGCTGCGGCAAGAGCGGCCAATTTCCTCTTCCCGTGGGGCTGGGTGGCCCTCATATCAGAATTAGAAACGTAATTGTGGGAGGAAGATAAAATGAAGAATTTATTAAACTCAGCCTTGAGCAGGGCCGACGATGCAGAAATTTACTCGGTTAAAGTGGAAAAATACCCGGTGAAATTTGCAGGAAACAGTTTGAAATCTATAAAAAGCGAATTGGCCCGTTCTGTCAGTTTGAGATTAAAAAAAGATGGCCGAGTCGGGTACTCCAGCGATGTAGATACCGGTAACCCCGAACAGTTGGTTGACCGCGCTTTGAAGTCAGCCCAATATGGCAATGAAATAAAATTTGATTTCTGTAAAGACGAAAAAACAACCCCGGTGGATATTTTTGACCCCGGAACCGTTTCTTTTGATATTGAAGAAGCTGTGGATATGGGCCAGAAAATGATAGATTATTTAAAACGTGAAACCGCCGACACCGTAAACGATTTGAATATTACCAAGTATTTCATAGAAGTAAATTACCTGGCTGACGGTGTGGAAAAAACCTATTATAAAACCCTGGTCGCCCGGTATGTTTCCAGTATGAGGGTTACTGATGACGGTTTTATTTATATCGATGAGGGTGATTCTTCATGCAGGCTCCCCGCAGATATACTTGAGCCGGTGAGGAAAGTGGCTGAAAAAGTGCCCCATACCCTTAAGGCTTATGAAATGCCCTCAAAACCTTCCACGGTGATTTTTCATCCCAAAGCTGTATCTCAACTTTTAAGGCCCCTGGAGCTGGGTCTGTCGGGAATGAACCTGGTTTCGGGTACCTCCCCCCTTCTGGGCAAACATAACCGATGGATACTGGATCAGCGCATTACCATTGCCGATGATCCCACAATCACCCTGGCTGAAGGTTCCCAGAAATTTGATGGCGAGGGAATGCCCCGGCAGAGAACGGTTTTATTCGACAGGGGAGTGCTATCGAACTATTTGCTGGATCTTTATTCATCGAGTGAATTAGAATTTGAACCCAATGGGTGTGCTGTCAGAGGCCCTAACAGCCCTCCCGCTCCGGGCTCTTCCAATCTTGTAGTTATGAACGGAGATTTGCCATACCGGGAGATGCTTTCAGATATTAAAGACGGCCTGCTGGTGGAAGAAGTTATCGGAGGAGGCCAGAGCAATATGATTGCCGGTGAGTTTTCCATGAACGTTTCGCTGGGGTTCAAGATTCAGAATGGCAATGTTCTGGGCAGAGTCAGGAATACCATGATATCCGGCAATGTTTATGAACTGCTCAAGGATCGCCTTATCGGGCTTACCACCGAGGTGGAAACCCATGGGTCCATCACCACGCCTTACTTTATCTTTAAAGATTTAAGTGTTTCCGGCAAAGAATAGGTAACAGGTTGAAAATGTTAAGGAGCTGCCCTAAAAGGATAGCTCCTTTTTAATTTTTCTGAAAGAATCTTGAATCTGCCATTGAAAGCCTGTTTTTAAAACCGGGGAACAAGCTGTTCACAGGAAAAATTTGTCTTCAGCCAGGTTCATTATGGTTACAGATTGAAAGTTCGTCCTGGCGAGCCCTGGAAGGGTGTGACAATCTAAAAAAAGCGTCGTTGCGAGATTTTTCAGGTTGTGGCAATCTAAAGGAAACCCGTCTTTGCGAGGCTTCGAAGAAGCCGTGGCAATCTCAATTTAGATCGGGTTTTTTCAAAACCCACTTACCTTGCGTCTATGAGCAATATGTTCTATTTCATTTTCAACCCAGCTACAATGCGAACGATACATTCCCCCATTCCAAATGGGGAGAGATCATGGCAAGGTGAAGCTCACCAAAATTGAAATAAAAAAAGAACTGCCGTAAACGGCAGTTCTTTTTTTTAAAATTTCAATTTATGATTTGATGTATTGGTCCCATTTGTTGAACATCTTGTCCTGGGTTTTGGCTTTGTGGACGGTGACATCCTGCTGGATTTCAAAGATTTTGGTCTGAGTATCCTGCATGATTTGCCAACGTCTCATTTGTTGTTTCTGATTGTCAGCAACCATCTGAGTCTGCACAGTCTGTGCCTGGTTGAAATCAGAATTTGCCATCTGGGTCATTGCAGCTGCATTTGCAAGTCCTGTCATAATTTAGTGCACCTCCAACTTAATGTTTGTTTTTAGTTTTCTTACAATTAATATACCGCCTTTTCAAAAAAAGTAAAGACCTTCTAAAAAAATTTTTTGAAGGTCTTTAAGTTACATGGTTGTTATTTTATTACGATCTTATGTATTGGTCCCATTTATTGAACATTTTGTCGCCTGTTTTAGCCTTATTTACAGTCACATCCTGTTGAATTTCAAAAATCTTGGTTTTTGTGTCCTCCATTATCTGCCACTGTCTCATCTGTTGTTTCTGATTATCTGCCTGCATCTGGGTTTGAACTGTGGCTGCCTGATTCTGATCTGAATTCTGCATTTGGGCCATTGCAGTTTGATTTGCTTGACCTAAACCTTGCATAGTAGCACCTCCGAATAATTTGTTTTGTTGATTCTATTATCAACTATATGCAAGGAAAAGTAAAGGAATTCATGTTAAATATTTGTAAATTATACTGGTTTCATGTTAAAAAAATATGTACAGGATGTTACAATTTTTTAAAAACATATTTTATCAAAATAGTTAATCTTCCTCTGGGGTATCTTTGTCTTCGAATTCCATTTCTTCCAACAACTCCTGTTGGGCGGCAGCTTTCAGTTCGTTAAAAATCTTTTCATTATTCTCATACATGGCAAGAACAAAACCATCCCGGGTAGCAGTTATAACAACTTCGAGAACTTCCAGAAGAAGCTGGCTGACATCAACTTCCCTGCCTTCTTTTATCTGCCGTGAAACCTTTGCCAGGTCCCAACTGATGTTACCCTTTGTTTTTTCCCATACATCGAGATACATTCTATTAAAAATGCTGATCATTTCTTCTGGTGTTAAGCCAAGATGACTCTCCATGTTAATATCCTCCTTGGAGATGGTTCCACCCATCGCTATAAGCAAAATTCATCCAGTCTGAACCTGATTTCTCGTAATTAAGATAAAGTCCTTCACACGCCGTTTGAAGCTATTTTTCTACATGATAACGAATTAAAGAAATCGTATTCCCCTCATGGTTAACAGTTATTATAATATTATGAACAGAATCCAGCCCTATTTGAACAGGTTCTTCCCCTACTTTCATTGATGCCAGTTTTTCTCCGCTGGTAATTTTGAAAGCTGAGAGCTCATTCAGGCTGCGGTGAATGGAATATACGTAACCGTTTTTCTCGTCCGCAATCAGTTCCAGTGGTTCCCCCGAAGCTTCAATGGCTTTTTTAATAGAATTGCTTTCCTCATCGATTTGCAAAATAAGATTCCTTCCTGTAGATGCCAGATAAACAAGTTTTCTGTTTTCATCCACCCATAATCCTGAAGGATTTTCGCCGACTATTAATTCTTTTTTTTCGTAGTTTTCCAGGTTTACAGTGGTCATGGTTCCATTCCAGTTGTTGCTGATAAAAATACTCCTGGTGATGTTGTTTACTGCCACCGAATAGGGATAATCCCCCACTTCCAATTCCTTTTTAACACTCAAAGTTTCGGCATCAATTATGGTTACTGTATCGGAATCAGAGTTAGTCGTGAATATTTCATCAGTATTTTCACAATAGGCTATATCAAAAGGCAGGCTGCCCACATCAATTTTGAGAGTTTCACTTTTAGTTTCCAGATCTACCACAGAAATTGTATTTTCGTCTCCGTTGGTTACATAAATTCTTTTACGACGATTATCGAAGGCAACGTTCCATGGGAATTGCCCCACCTGAATTTTGTCGGTAACTTCCTTTTTCTCCAGATCCACCACATAGACAGCGTTTTCATCGTTAGACACCACAAAGGCATGGGCATTTGCTGAATCTATGGCTATTCCCCAGGGTTTTTCGCCCACTTCTATATCTGTTATTTTTTCATAAACCAACTTTTTTGTAATTATTGGAATTTCAATAGGAGAACGGTTTATGCTTTTCTTTATGGAACTGCATCCTGATAGAAACAATAACTCAATTAGTATCAAGAAAATAAAAACAAAACCTGTTTTTTTCAAAAGTACCCCCGAATAATTGATTATAAGAAAGAATAATTCTTTTACTGATGAGAAAATTCCTTGTGGCCACAAAAATAACCCGCTGAAGGTATTGGAAACAGAATTACAGAGAAACCATACCTACCGAATTTACGTTAACTTTGGGGGCGATTTCATTCCAGGACAGAACCACCAGGCTGGGGAAAGACCTTTCAGATAATTTTTTAAAAGCCGGCCTGATCTGGGGGGCTACCAGACAAATGGGTTGAAGCCCCTGCTCCTGCAGTTTATTGATTTCATCGCCAAGCCTGGTGAGTATTTCCTGGCCCAGATTGGGGTCCAATGCCAGAAAAGAGCCCACTTCGGATCTTTGTATAGAACCGGCTATGAGTTGCTCCACCTGGGGGTCAAGGGTAATGACATTGATAATACCCTCATTGTTCATATAATCCCGGCATATAAGCCTGGATAACGATACCCTGACGCATTCGGTAAGTATTTCAATATCCTTGGTAACGCTGACATTGTCAGCCACAGTTTCCAGAATGGTTACCAGGTCACGGATGGAAACCCTCTCCCTTACCAGGTTCTGTAGAATTTTTTGAATTTCACCCAGGTTCATGGTATCGGGAATAAGTTCCTTAACCACTGCAGGGTGGGTTTTCTTAATGGTATCGACCAACGCCTGTACTTCCTGCCTGCCCAGAAGGTCGGCGGAATTAGAGCGGATAACCTCGGTAAGCTGGGTTGCAATAACACTTACCGGGTCAAAAATCATACAGCCCAGTCGTTCAGCATCGCCCCGTTGCTCAGGGGAAATCCATACGCCGGGCAGGCCATAGGTGGGGTCCACTGTCTTGGTCCCCCGCAGGTTACGCAATTTATCCTCGGGGCCGATAGCCAGAAACTGGTTCACCATAACTTCACCGGTGGCCATTTCAATTTCCTTGATTTTAATTACATAGGCATTGGGTTTTAACTGCAGGTTATCTTTAAACCGCACACCTGGCACCACTATACCCATTTCCATGGCTATATGCCGACGGATAGAGGTTACCCTTTCCAGTAACTTAGCGCCCTGGTTTGGGTCCACCAGTGAAAGCAGGCCACGGCCAACCTCCAGAGAGATAATATCCACCTGCATAAGTTGAACAACACTTTCGGGCTTTTTCTTTTCCTGTTTCTTGGTTTCTTCCTGGACCTCTTCCTGTTCAACCTGAACCTGAACCTTGGATTTTTCGATGGTGGATGCCAGCCCCCAGAAAGCGGCAGCCATAACCACAAAGGGTATCCAGGGTAATTTTACCACCGGGCTTAACAGTGTAAGAACCATCATAAAGCCGGCGGCCAACTTGAGAGCGCCGGGCTGGGCGGTAATTTGTTGTACCACGTCCTTACCCAGGTCCGCTTCAGAAGCTGCCCGTGATACCACCATACCCATTGCAGTTGAAATAAGAAATGCAGGAAGCGTGGAGGAAAGGCCGTCACCTATGGACAGAATTGCATAGGTATTCAATGCATCGCCGGCTTTCATCCCCTGCATTAATACCCCGATTAAAATTCCCGCCAGAAGGTTGATGATCATAATTACAATGGAGGCAATGGAGTCCCCCTTAACGAATTTACCGGCACCGTCCATAGCTCCATAGAAGTCGGCTTCTCTTTCGATCTGCCTGCGTCTTAATTTTGCGCCTTCGGCATCAAGAAGGCCTGAGTGAAGGTCAGCGTCGATAGCCATCTGTTTACCGGGCATAGCGTCCAGGGTAAAACGGGCCGCCACCTGGGCGATACGCTCGGCGCCTGCAGTGATAACCAGAATTTGAATAACAATAAGAATAATAAAGACCACAAGGCCCACAACCATGTTTCCACCCACAACCACTTCACCAAAAGCGGGAATAACCTCTCCTGCCCCGATGGGTTCACCTGCCAGGTTTTTTTCATGGCCGTGAAGCAGGATCATACGGGTGGTGGATACGTTGATTCCCAATCGAAACAGGGTGGTTACAAGCATCATGGTGGGAAATACGGCAAATTCAAGGGGATTGCTGATATAGATGGAAATAAGCAGAATCACAATAGCTGAGGCCAGGTTAAGAGTAATGAGAACGTCGAGTATAGCGGAAGGCAGGGGAATAATCAGCATCATCACGATGAAAATGATACCTATCGCAATACCAATCTCGCTGATTTTGAAAAATTTTTCAAACGGATTGCCGCCAGCTGCCTGGTCGCCTAAACCCATATCCTAGATACCTCCGTATGTGACCGTTGAGTAATTCTTATTGAGCATAGGAACCGGATCTTCCTGCCATAAATCTTCTCTTTTTCATTAATTCCCGTTTTTTCTTTAACCGGAAAACATATGCAAGAACTTCGGCAGTGGCTTTATATAATTCCACGGGTATCATGGAGCCCACTTCGCAGGCGGAGAACAATGCCCGGGCCAATTCCACATTTTCTATGATGGGAATATCATTATCCTCGGCCATAATCTTAATCTGAACCGCCACCAGCTTTTTACCCTTTGCCACCACAGTGGGAGCTTTATCTTTTCCGGGTATATAGCGAATAGCCACAGCAAGGTGGGTAGGGTTGGTAACCACCGCCGATGAGTTGGGAACTTCTTCCATCATACGATTCTGGGCGCCCTGCCTCATCAACTGTTTTATTTTACCCTTCACCTGAGGGTTACCCTCGGTTTCCTTGTATTCGTCTTTCAACTCTTTCATAGACATTTTCATATCTTTCATAAATTGCTTTTTCTGGAAAATAAAATCAAGAATTGAAATAACCATCATTGCAGCAATAACCCAGGAAACCACCCTTACCGACATTTTTCTTACAAGGCTGAGTGTCTGGGTTATTTCCCAGAGCGAAGCGTTCCGTAAACTGAGTAATTCCCCCTTGATAACCTTAATTACAGTATATGTAACAATGCCCAGTTTCGCCAGCTGTTTTAATAATTCTACAAAGGATTTCATGGAGAAGATTTTTTTGAAACCCTGAATGGGGTTAAGTTTGGAAAGTTTGGGTTTCATGGTTTCGAAGGTAAAGACGAATTTAATCTGGGCAAGATTGGCAATAATAGCTACAATGAAGGCTGCCGCAAAGAGAGGTGCCAGAATTTTGAAATATGTAACCACTACCACCATGCCATCATCGAACATATTTCTGCCGGCAACGTCAATGTCAGGTGTGATAAGATTCCAGGACCATTTGGCAAAAGCTGTGACGTTATCGCAAAGCCAACCTCTCAAGGTATAAAGCAAAGAGGCTGTGGTCAATAACAACAGGGTCTGGATAATATCCTGACTTTTAAAGACCTGCCCTTTTTTTCTCGACTCCTGCAACTTATGCTCAGTCGGTTCTTCCGTTTTTTCCGATTTATCTTCGGACAAAGACCTCACCTCCCCGGGGCGGACGCAAAAAGGTCAGTTTTCGCGTCTCAAGTCAAGGCTGCATATAATTGATGGCATTTACCACCATTTGTATATTCTCCTCGAACAGTGGGCCCAACTTCCTTAAAAATATGGGCATTGCAGCGGTTAACATTGTTAAGCCAGTCATAATATTAATCGGGAAAGACAACATGAATACATTCATCTGGGGCGCCACCCTGGCCATAATTCCCAGGGCAATTTGTACCATAAACAGGGCCCCCAACACCGGGAGTCCTATCTGAACGCCCACCTCGATCAGCTGTCCTGTCATTGTAATAAGTTCTAATACCAGTTTACCGGAAAATTGGGCTCCAGTCAAGGGAACCACATCAAATGACTTTACCAGCGCCTTGATAAGTACATGATGCCCGTTCAGCATCATAAAAACCAACATTGCAAAATAGAAGTGAAGACGACGGATCAAGTTGACGGTTCCCTTGGAGGAAGGATCCTGGGTAGCCGCCGAGGACAAACCCATTTGAATATCGGCAAGTTCTCCGCCAAATTGGGCCATGGCCATAGGAATAAAAGAAATAAAACCAATTACCAGGCCCACGGTAATTTGGACACAAAGTAGTAACATAAATGTAACAAATCCTCCGGGAACCTCGTGGGGAATGGGAATATTGGGCCAGACAATTATGGTCAGCGCCAGCATAAAGCCCACTTTTATTTTGGTGTTAATGTGTTTGGAACCCCAAATGGGAGCCTGTACAAAAAAAGCCATTATCCTTGCCATGCAAAGCCCCATGGTAAGGAAATACATGAATAATTGATCTTCACCCAGTTCTGTAAGGCCTTCCCAACTCATTATTTAACCACCCGGCCCAAGATCGGGAATTGAATTCAATATTTGAATAGCATATTGGGCCACCATGTGAGCGATCCAGTTTCCAGTGATAATCAAAGCCATGAATGTGGCTACAATTTTGGGGACGAAAGACAGGGTCTGTTCCTGCACCTGGGTGGTGGCCTGAAGAATACTGATACACAAACCTACAGTCAATGCCGACATTAACATAGGCATTGATAATATTAAAATCAGGTACAGGCATTGTCCGGTTACCCTTAAAATATATGCATCATCCAAAGATTTTCACCCCGCAATTTTCTTACATTTTAAAACTTTTTACCAGGTTTTCCACAATCAGGTTCCAGCCATCGATCATAACAAACAGAAGCAGTTTAAAGGGCATGGAAATTTGCATGGGAGAGAGCATGAACATACCCATGGACATGAGTACTGAAGCTACTACCATATCAATAACAAGGAACGGTAAATAAATAACAAAACCAATCTCAAAAGCAGTCTTAATTTCGCTTAAAACATAGGCCGGTAAAATTATATGAATTGGTAACTGTTTTCTGTTCTCGTATTCGGTGGGGCTTTTTTTGGCCAGGTTAATAAATAATAACAAGTCTTTATCTCTGGTCTGGCTTAAAAGGAAATTCTTAATGGGAACCATGGCCCGTTTGGAAAATTCCCCCATCTTTATCTCATTTTTCATCATGGGTTGCAGGGCGGTTTTATGAATTTCCTCACCCACCGGCGCCATAATATAAAAAGTGATAAACAGGGCAAGCGCCATAAGCACCTGGGTGGGAGGCACCTGCTGGGTACCCAGGGCGGTTTTAATAAAAGACAGGACTATGGTAACCCGGATGAAAGCTGTGGCCATTATCAGGATGTAGGGCGCCAGTGAAAGGATTGTCAGCCCGAACATAAGTTGAAAAACAACTGCTAATTCGTCGCCGCCCTCCAGGTCCTTGGTTCCAAGCTGAATATCGGGAAGGTTTATCTCGGGGAAGCTCTGGGCAGAACTTTCAGAAGCAGTTAAAGCAAGGAATAGCCCCACCAGCAGAAAGGTAAGAAGAAAAATGGATATTTTTCTTTTATTATTAAGGATTATTCCGTTGATCATTGACTGCTACCACCCTTTAGCTTTTTTCCTGATTGTCGGTTTTTTCCTGTTGTCTTTTTCCCAATAAAATGTTGGTAAAATATGAAGCTGGTGATTCGGGAGCCGGGCCTGAATCGGTGGGTAAACTCATATCTTTAATCTGTTCGGGGTCAATCTCGGTTAAAATTTTCATATCGTTCTCGCTTACACCAATCAAGACGATTTTTCCGGGAATTTCCACCAGGCATATCTGCTTGTTGGGGGCAATCATCTGGCGTTCTCTTATTTTTAGCATTTTTTTGCCGAAACCGCCCACGTTCTGATCGCTGCCCACATACATGGAATACAGTTTAAGGGCTCCGTATGCAATAAGAGAAACCATTACCAGATAAAAAATCGTCAAACCCACATTGATTTTGGGCTTCCCCCGTTCAGGGTCCAGTTTCCATTCATCATCGAAAGATTTTTCTTCATCCCAGCCCGCAGGGGTATTTTCATCCACTGGCGCCAGAAGGTCCAGTTTTTCGTCTTCCCCGGCAGAAGGGCTCAGTTTAGGTTCAGGGGTTGTCTTAACCTCAGGAGTTTTTTCAGTTTTCTCCACATTCGGAGCCGGGGTTTGCAGGGAGTCAACTTTTTCTGCCGGTGCCGGGCTGGCAGTTTTTTCGCCCTTCAATTCTGCCACGCTTCGGCTTGCTTCTTCAGCCCTTATGATTGAAGTCAACCAGAAAACCAACATCAGAACAAGAAAAACTGTTAATATCCGGTTTTTTAATATCCTTATCTTGTCGGTTTCCAATAAACTACACCACCATGCTCTTACTCGTTACATTTGTTATAATTTTTAAGACCTTTATTCCCTTATTCCTTCTTTATTTTCCCGGTATCTCAGTTACCCGGATACCAAAATTCCCGTCTATTTCCACAACTTCGCCCCTGGCAATTAACTTATTGTTAACCATCAAATCCAGGGGTTCACCTGTTTCCTTGTCCAGCTCTATAACCGAACCGACTCCCAGTCTTAATATGTCTTTAACCAGCATTTTTGATCGCCCCAGTTCTGCGGTTACCGCCAAGGGTACATCCTGTAAAAGCTCAATACTGCTGGGCGAAACCGAAATATCACCCTCTTCTGGTTCTATGGGGCTGAATTGCACTCCCCGTACTACTGGCCCGCCTGCCTCGTAATCTTTGTTATTCCTCAAACTCTTCATCTCCTTCTTGTAAAACCCTGGTGACCTGGACAGCTATTTTGTTGTCTTTGACCCCGGGCCTTCCCAGAAATTTAACCCGGTCGTTAATTTTTATTTTTAACATCCTGGCTATTTCCTGGTCCAGCTTTATGCAGTCACCCACTTCCAGTACCGCCAATTCTCCGAAGAGAAGTTCGGTATTTCCCAGTTCTACCACCACTGGCACTTTAGCTCTTTCTAAATTTTTTGCAAACAAAGGGGCTACCGACGGGCTGGCTTGAGCCTGGGAAGTTCTGGTAAGCATAAATTCTTCAAAATTTGCCTTGGGTAAAATATTCTTTAAAAACTCAAAGGGCATCACAATTTGCAACGGCCCCTGGGCCTGAAACAGGCGAACTTCAAAATTAGCGCAAACCATCATATCGCTGGGTTTTACAATATGCACAGTCTGGGGGTTGAACTGCATTTCCATATACTGGGGCTTGAATTCCTTTATTTCACTCCAGGCTTCCTGGTAACTTTCAATTAATCTCTGGTTAATTCTTTCCAGAACTGCGGTTTCAATCTCGGTAAAATAGCGGATGTCCTCCAGGGGTTCCCCCTTTCCACCAAGACAGCGATCTATAAAAGCAAAACTCAGGGGGAAATCCAGGGAAATCAACCCCTTATTTTCGGGATCGATTTTCATGATTATCATGGTTGTGGGTTCGTAAACACTTTGAATATAATTGGAATAACCCC
>CAZSLZ010000106.1:0-12561 GCA_964607865.1 uncultured bacterium | reverse complement strand
CTGCCATGGCTTTTAACCACAATTCCATCCAGCCCCAGTAACAAAGCTCCTCCATACTCGGAATGGTCCAATCTTTTTTTCATATTTCTAAAAATGGGTTTCATTGTTAAGGCAGCTACTTTAGCAACAATGCTTTTTTTTATTTCCTCCCTAAGTATTCCCTGCATAAACTCGGCGGCGGCTTCCAATGATTTCAATACCAGGTTTCCCACAAAACCATCTGCCACAGCTACATCTACATGACCCATAATAAGCGCTCTGGGTTCTACATTACCCACAAAATTTATTAAATTATCATTTTTCAGTTCTTCATATATTTGCCGATAAAATACGTTGCCTTTTCCCACTTCCTCACCGATATTCATAAGTCCCACCCTGGGTTTTTCTATACCCTTGACCAGTTTCATATAAATATTTCCCATACGGGCAAACTGAATAAGGTATTCTGGCCTGCAATCGGCATTGGCGCCGGCATCCAGTAAAACGCACTGATTCTGGTTTTTTCTTTTGGTGGGCAAATAAGTTAATAACGCCGGCCTTCTTATTCCTTTGATTCTGCCAATATTTAACAGCCCCACCTGTAAAAGGGCGCCGGTATTGCCTGCAGATATGAGGGCATCACATTCCTTGGATTTAACCATATTAGCTGCTATAACGACAGATGCTTTTTTTTTCGATTTCAAAGCTGTGGTGGGGTTGTCTTCCATTCTGACGTATTCATCAGTATGAACCACATCAATATTTTTCAACCTGGTTTTTCCCAATACTTTTTTTATCTTTTTTTCATCGCCAACAAGAATAAAAGAGTCGCCTGGAAACTCTTCAGCGGATTGTACAGCCCCCCTGACGATTTCACGGGGTGCGTAATCTCCGCCCATGGCATCTATGGCAACCTTCATTAATATCCTCCTGATAACTTAAATAAATAATAACCAAAGATTCACTAACAAAGCCGAAATACCTTCTTTATAAGATGTAGAACCAATGTTAGTTTCAAACCGAAGCTTTTCGGGCTCTGTTTGCCGCCCATGCTCTCAAGCCCTGAATCTTTTCAGCCATGGTTTTTGAAAGAGGAAAGGTTTCCATGAGTGCATTTGCTATATCTTCAGTTGAAAGCTCCCGGCTGGCAGAAAAGGCATTGAACATACCTTCAATAATGGCCTGTTCTATTTCTGCTCCAGAAAAGCCTTCACTTTTCTGAGCCAACTGCTGAATATCAAAATTTTCAGAATTTCTCTTTCTTTTAGACAGATGTATTTTAAAAATCTGTTTTCGTTCGTTACCAGTGGGTAAATCAACAAAAAATATCTCGTCAAACCTGCCTTTTCTCAATAATTCGGGAGGCAACTGAGAAATATCGTTGGCTGTGGAAATAACAAATACCGGTGAAGTCTTCTCCTGCATCCAGGATAGAAGGGTTCCGAACACCCTGGCGGTGGTTCCTCCGTCGGACATCCCTGAAGACTGGGAGCCTGACAACCCTTTCTCTATTTCATCAATCCACAGGATACATGGACTTAAACTTTCCGCCATTTTGATGGCCTTTCTCACATTTCCCTCCGACGAACCAACTACGCCGGCAAAAATATTTCCCATATCCAGCCTTAGAAGGGGTAAATTCCACAATGAAGAAACAACCTTGGCACATAAAGATTTACCACACCCCTGAACCCCCAGAAGCAAAATGCCTTTGGGCTGGGGCAGGCCGAACTCACGGGCTTTTTCGGTAAATGCCACCCCTCTTTTCATAAGCCAGTCTTTCAGGTGTTTCAATCCCCCCACCTGAGAAAATTTCTCCTGGGCATGATAGTATTCTAAAATCCCGGTCTTTCGAATTATCTGTTCTTTTTCCAATAAGATAACATCAATATCACTTTCGCTCAATTTGTTGTCTATAACCACAGCCCGGGCAAATACATTTTCCGCCTCTTTCATTGTCAGGCCCAGGGCAGCTTTAATCAACTTTTCTTCAACATCAGGGTTGACCTCTATTATTACCTTGTTATTGTTTTTCAGAGAATCAATTAAACTGTCCAGTAAAGCTTTTAACTCCTGGTAACTGGGTAAGGGATAATCTAAAATTGTTATGTCTTTTTCCAACTCCCTGGGTATCTTGAGTTCAGAAGACATTATTAACAGCGTATTGTGACTGCTTTTTATTGCTGCCGCCACATCCTTGAGTTTCCTTATTACCCAGGGGTCTTCCATAAATGGATGAAAATCTTTAAGAATAAAAATCGCCGATTCCTTACTGTTTTTTATCATATCAAGAATTTTCAGAGGTTCCTTCAGGTTTTCTGGAAACCTTCCCTCAATACCCTGGCTTACAAGGCCGTCGGTTATACTCCATACATATAAAACCTTTCTTCTTGCCCTGGCAATTGAAAACACCACATCTTCCAGCCTTCGTTCTTCCCATGAAACCAAGTATATAATGGGATACCTGGCGCGTATCAATATTTCAATTTCCCGATCTTTATCATTCATCGTTTTTATTCACCTCAGCCCTGTTTTCTTTCGCTTTCCCGTTAAAAACCTCATTCAAAACGGGAATTTTCAGCAGAACAACAGCAATAATTCCGATAAGTATGCCACTGATTAAAGCTGAAAGCCACAACGCCGGCAACAAATTAAGAACCCCACTGTTTTTTGATAAGAGAAAATAAATAACCCCCAACTGGGTAAAATTATGAAGGGTAGCGCCCACCACACTGATACCAATGATGCTTATCTGTTTAACATTATAATAAAGATAACCCATTACCAGAGTGCTGATAATTCCACCACTCAGGCTTAACCAGAAAGGTATATTCATGAATCTTCCGGTAACCAGAGATGCCAGAGTAGAGCGAACCACGGCAACCATCACAGCTTCCCTGGCCCCAAAAAGAACTATAACCAGAATTACAATGATATTGGCAATTCCTATTCTGAAAGGCAGAGAAGTGGGAATAATATAGCTTTCAACAATTTGCAATATTGATGAAACCGCAACAAAAAGCGATAACAACACATATTTTTTTGGTTTGGCAGCAGCCTGGGCTGAATTATTGTAATTTATCATTTTTAATGTTATATTGCTTGCAGATTTCGTCAAGGGGAGTCAGAAAAGAAGTATCTCTTTTTTCCCTGGGTTCTTTTTTAACAACAGGTTTTACACTGTCCGCCACTTTCAGTAATCCTAAATTTCCAATATGATAAAGTTTGGCTATTTTATTGCGTTTTTTCAAAGCCCGGGCAAACTCCTGTTTCAGAGCGGAATGGCTGGAAAATAAGAACACCTGATGCTGGGGAACCATCATCATCAGGGAATTGAAAGCCCTTTTGGTTCTTTTTTCGTCAAATTTCAAAAAAGGTTCATCCAGAATCAGAGGCAAGTTTTCCCTTTCCGTGGACAATGTTTTTACAATTGCCAACCTTAATGACAGATAAAGCTGATCCAGCACACCGGCGGGCAGATGATCCGGCGTAATATATTTGTCTTCGCCAGGCAGTTTAATTTTTATGTTCAAGTCTTCATCTATGGTCAACTGTTCATATTTATCGGTTATTTTTCTGAAAATAGCATTTGATTCAATAACCATGGGCGGGGCAAAATATTTTTCCCGGAATTCCTTACCGGTCTGGGAAACTTTTTCCAGAGCAAACTCCAGAGCCTTTTTATGTAAAAGCAATTTTTCTTTTTCTTCTTTGGCTTTTTTAACCTCTTCTTTTATCTGAACTGCATCGAATTCGTTTTTCATAAAATCTTTTCGAAATTCCAGTTTTGCGATACGGTTTTTTATTTCATAAATATCATCCTTCAATGCCTGATGACTGTTTCTTATTTTTTCAGAGTCTCTCTGAATTTTATCAAGTTCTTCCTCATTAACCTGCTCTGTGAACATTTCCACTTTTAATGATAATTGTCGCTTCAAACCATATAAGTCTTCAATTGTATTCTGGCCATCCAGTATTTTTTTTCTTTTCTCTTCAATTTCTTCAAGAGAATTCTCAAGAGTATCCATTTCATCAAGATATTGTAATACATTTTCGTATTCTTCCAGAGATCTTATTTCATATTGGAGCAATATCTTTTCCAGTTGTTTTTTTTCTTCCTTGAATGCCGATTTTATAGCATCCTCCTGGCGAGCCAGCTCTTCATTCTTATTTTTAAGCTGTTTGTTTTCAATTTTTTTTAATTGAACTTCCTGATAGTCCGCTTTGAATTTTTCAACTGCCTCTTTAGTAATAGAATTGGTATCTTCTTTGAGGTAGCCTAATTCAATGAGTTTTTCCAGAAGATCTTTAGTTTCCACAAATTCCTGTTCTATAGATTTAATTTCCTTTTGAAGTGATTTTATCAAATTTCTGGAAGTTTCCAGGTCAATTTTATGCTTGGTAAAATCTCTGTATTTCTTCCGTAACTGTTCTACCGATAAAACTCCAATTGTCCTGAACATTTCCTTCAATTCCAGTTTGTCTCTGGCTATGGTCTTTTTTAGTTCCTGAATTTGATTTTCCAGGGTTTCTTTCTCTTGTTTCAACATTTTAACTTCATCGTTAATATTTTTCTTGGATATCCAGGTAATTATTCCCAGAATAATGATTGCAATCCCATAAGCAAAATAAAGTGGATTGAAAATCAATTTAAAGTTTCCCACAATAAATTCAGGCATTAAGCTAAATAATGAAAACAAACCGCCAAAAGAGATAACCAGTAGCGCCACCAGAAACCTGTCGTTTCCCCTCAGGTTGGCAGCTTTCAACTGGTTATTTACTTTTTCCAGTTCGTCAGTTTTACTGGCCAGGGTTTTTTCCTTTCCCAATACTTTTTCCAACCCCGAAACCTTATTTTCGTATTCTTCAGCGGAGCCATAACTGGCAAATAGTTTTTCATATTCTTTATACCTTGATTTTACAGTCTCTTTCCATTGAAGGGCTTTTTCTATATCCACCTGTTTTGCCTGGATTAATTCTTCCTTTTTCTTTTCATCCAGGGTAAAATCAATAAGGTTGAAAAGTTCTCTTTCTATAAGCAATAATTCATGGTTTTTCGCAATAAAATTACTATTTTCCTGATACTTTTCGTTCAGAAGCTTCTTTTCTTCTTCCGTCTTTATTAGTTCTGCCCTTAATTCCATATAACGTGGCCATAATTCATCAAGGATTTCCCTGTCTTTTCGGGGTATATCCTGAATTCTCCGTGCCATTTTTATTTTCTCAGAAAGGTTTTTACTTAAATATTCAACTTCTTCAAGTTCTTTTATTCTTAATGCAACCTCTTCCAAGTCTGACTTTCCTTTCAAATAGGAAAGGCGTGCCCATTCTTGGTTATACTCATGTAGTTTCCGGGAGAGCTGATCCAACTCGGTATTAATTTTTTCAATTTCTTCTTCCCTATGAATATTTTCTTCAAGTATATGCTCACTTTGAATTATAGCAGTGACCCTGCCCAGTGGAGTTTTAACATCATCGGGGTGGCCCAGTTTGTCCAGGGTATTGCGAAGCCTTTCCACTACCTGTAAAAAAGAGTGTTCCTTGCTGGCTTCATCAGCAATTTTAATAAATTTTGAAGATAAAATATGAGGCTGGTTCAGGCTTGTCATCTGATCGTGCTGTATTAAAGAAGTGGAAACAAAACTTGTGTAGTTCACGCCCAGTTGTTCGGTGATAAAATCGGGTTCCTTATATTTGTTGTAAGGAAAATCCTTGGTAATATCTATTCCATTTGAATTTAAAATTACCAGGGTATTTTTTGCAAAATCTCTTTTAACTGTAAATGTTTTGCCGTTCTCAAGGCAATAGGTAAGCATTGCCTTGTAAGGAGAGCCATGCCAGGGTTTCATAAGGGTTTTTTCATCGGGGCCAGCGATATTTTCCGAAATAAAACCCTGCCCAAAAAGCAGGGCAACAATACAACGTTTTAAAGTAGTTTTCCCCGCTTCATTCAGGCCATAAATGATATTCATGCCTTCATCAAAATCGAAATTCTGGTTTTTCAGGCATCCATATCCCTGTATGAAGACTTTCTTAATTACCAACGAGGGCTGACCTCCTCTCTGGAAAAAGCATCAAGGCCATATTTCAAAGCCAGTTCCGTAATCTTCAATTCTTCTTTGTGGGCATCATCAGAGGGAATATTTGAAATCCTTTCCATTAATGTTCTTGTGAAAAGCCCCCTGGTGCTTTTTTCGCCGATAATAGCTTCCATGTCATATCCCAGGATAGTTCTGTCTTCAATTTCAATATAAAAACAATCACTGCTTATTTCTTCCTTAATTGCTTCTGTATCCAACTCCTGATTTGTATCAATACCTCCCACCAGTATTAATTTAGTAGGTTCATATTTTATATTTCGTTCTTTCACAATTATTTTTAATCTTTTCAGTAGTTCTTTTGTATCTTTCAAACCATTGCAGTTAACATTTATTATTTGGAACCTGTAACTGGCGGTAGGCAGAAATATAACGTTGTTTTTGTTATCAGCCATAGTTATTTTCAAGACGCCCTTATCGCCGCTTTCCTTGAATGAAAGTCCCTGAGGGCTGCCAGAGTAACAGGCAACTATTGCGCGTTTTGCATTTTTCAGGCTTTTGATTTGATTGCTCCCTCCCAGAGCAGCATAAGACATATTCAATTCAATTAAATCCTTATGCCTGAAAGAAGCAGAGTTCTCTTCAAATTCCACGGCGTAATCACTGACACTTCCAGTAAACATTAATACTTTTTTATAATTATCTTTTTTGGGCCTATAACTAAGCAGTGGATCTTTATTAATAACTGTCTGATTATGGGCAAATCCGTATATCTTAAGTTTATGGTTCTCAAAACAATAAGAGCTGAATTTATCTTCAGTAAAAACATGAGTATTTTTCGGCCAATCTGCCCGATGATATACTGAATCTTTTGTTGCCGGATCCAGATAACCTGGCGTTATTAACACCTTTGTCTTTTTCAGAGATTTTAGATTTTTGATTACAAAACCCACTGTTTCCTCGGCGGGTTGCGGGGTTGCAAAAAGATTAACACAAATTAACAATGCATCCGGCTTTTCCCTGGCAGTAATAGAAATAATCTCCTTGAAAGTGTTCCTCAAGGCTTTTCGCAAAGGTTCCTGTATTTCTCTGTTCTTTTTAAGTTCAGCGTCCAGGCGTAACTGGGAGGTCTGAATAAATGTAAAATCAGAAGCCATGGCCTTCCCCTTTTTATGTAAATAGCACTATGAATTAATTTAACAATGACCAATAACCTTCCTTTATCCTATGAATAATTTTATAATTTCACAGCTGTCGCCGGGCATATTTCCATATAGGCGCAATTACTGCATTTGAAGTATTCAGGCTCGGGCCGAAACTGCCTGTGGCTGATTCCATGAATGGCATTGCGCATTTTTTCCCTTACTTTTTCAAAGTCCACTTTTTCCGGCAAAAGAACCCCCTTGATTCCCGAGCCTAGAAAAACTGTTTCCAACTGGCGTGCAGGCTTTTTGAATATGTTTTCAAAAGCCAGGAGTGAGATTTTATTTGTCAATGAGTTTCGAGTCTTGCTGTTGGCAGTTTTCTTATCCCTCACTGCCGACGTCCTGAAAGTTTCAATCACCTCTCCCCCATCTTCAGGCTTTACAACATCCCAGTTACCAGTAATTTTTGTTTCATCAAAAAAGAAACTGAAATTTTTGTTGACCAGTTTCCCGGTTTCTTCAACCTTTTCTCTTTTTTCATAAAACTTTTCGATAACATTTTTTCCTTCTTCAAACCTTATCTCCTCATGCTGGCGCGAAAGGAAACCCTCCTGGGCCCATTCCCTGCGAAAAATTTCATATAACTCTTCCAGATTTGTGGGTATGCGATTAGATTTTCGATTCAAATATTCCAGGATCGTGGTTCTAAGGGCGCTGGAATATACCACCTTATGATGCCTTAAAATGGGAATCCTGAGCACATTAATATATTTATATTTTAAGGGACAATTCAAATAATCTTCAATTTGCCAAGGGCTCACAGTTGAATTGTTTATAACCCCGGTTGAAGCGGTTTCGCTTTCATCTGCAGGAGCAAACCCGGCAATAACCTCTTCTGGCGTGGGTGTTTCAACTTTAATATTTTTAATTGGCACATCCAGGGCTTCCATCAAAAACCGGCTTATTTTTTTCCTCCGTTTGCCTCCAAAATTTCTGACCCCCATCAAATATAACTCTTTTTTAGCCCGGGTCATTGCTACATAGAAAAGCCTGCGTTCTTCCTGAATATGAAAATTTTCCACCGGCAAACTTTCCTTTAATAACTCAGGGGGCAAATCCAATAGTTCTCCCCTGCCCCCTGCGGGAAATTTTCCCTCAGCAAGCCCGGGAATTATTACTATGGGAAATTCCAACCCCTTGGCCTTATGAACTGTAAAAATAGAAACCGCGTCGTCTTCAATTTCCATTTTTGCCGCCGGCGGCTCCTGCCCTGCCTCAATAAGGGAATCCAGATACTTCACAAAGGAAAAAACCAGAGGATACCGGGAGACCTCCTGATATTTACGGATCAGTTCAAAAAACAGGGAAATATTCAAAGTTTTATTCTCAGCACGGTTAACCTGAGATCGGGCCAGCCGGTTCAAATAACCTGATGATGATAAAAACTGATACAAAACCCTGCCAACCGGCCACGTGGTTGATAATTCCCGATATTTTTCAATATCCTGAACAATCCGCCTGGCTTCCAGCTTGAACTCCGGGTTAAAACTCCCAAACCGGGGAATCGATTCAATCTGCCGAAACACATCCTCAAGAGGAATTTCCAGTCGGTCAGCCTCAAGATTCAGCCAGGTCAACAGGTTTGAATCCATATTATATATCTCAGAAGACGATAGATAATAGAAACTCATGGAATCATCTGGACGAACTATTGTTCGCAATAAACTTATCAGAACCCGCACCTCAGGCCGCTGATATAAATTGGCATTACCGGAAAAATTAAAGGGGATGGAATGCAAATTGAAATCTCTGATTATCGGATCAGCATTTTTGTTTGCTCGAATCAAAATTCCAATATCATTATAAGAATAACCCTGTTCTATTTTTTTCTGAACCAACCTTGTTATAGCTTCAGCCTGAAATTCTTCAGTTTCAAATACCTTGTGAGAAAGCCTGGCGTCGGGGTCTTGCCTTCCCCTGAGGTGTTTATCCAGGTTGTTTTTGACTTCCAACCTGTAGGGATTATTATGGGTTATAAGCTTGTAGGAAGCATCCAGAATCAACTGAGAAGACCTGAAATTATCAGTAAGGACAATCTGCTCAGCTTCAGGATAATCATCCATAAAATTCAGTATATTTGTTATCGCCGCTCCCCTGAACTTATAAATAGATTGGTCATCATCACCCACCACCATAATGTTTCTGTGTTTCAAGACCAGAATTTTCAATAATTGATACTGAGCATAATTGGTGTCCTGGAATTCATCCACCAGTAAATATTTGAACTGCTCCTGGTATTCTTCAGCCAGCCAGTGATTTTCCCTGAACAGTTTCAGGGTAAAATAAACCAGGTCGGCCATATCAAAATATCCGTTTTCTTTTTTTAACTTTTCAACAGCTTCATAAACCTTCGCCAACTCCAGATGCATTTCAATTCTTTCTTTCTCAGCGCCAGAAGCTTTTTTTTCTGCCATTTTCCTGGTAAATTCCAGATATTCGCCAGGTGAAATATCCTCATCTTTCAACCGGCTGATAAAACCCATCAGCGATTTCAAATAAAACAGAGGATTTGAAGCAGGCCTTAGTTTATCTAAAGGTAGATCGAATATATGTTCGTATAGAAAAAGGCTCATTTCTTCAGGAGCCAGAACCTGGAAGTCGGGTTTGAGCCCTACCTGGATAGCGTGTTTTTGCAACACCCTTTTTCCAAAGGAATGAAAAGTACTGACCCACACATCGGAAAAGCCATAGGGCAGAAGCAGATCTATGCGTTCTTCCATTTCATTGGCAGCTTTATCAGAGAAAGTTAGAACCAGTATCTGTTCCGGCCGGGCAATTTTATTTTTAATTAAATCAGCTACTCTGTGGGTAACACAAAGAGTCTTACCGGTACCGGCGCCTGCCACAACCAGCAGAGGACCCGTTTTGAAATTGACTGCCGCCTGCTGGCTGGTGGTAAATTCTATCTGGTTTTGTAATTCATTATGTTGATTAATCATAAAATTCCTAAAAAATATGGGCGAAATAGTCCGCCCATATCACAACAAAATATTTAATGCTGATTATTCTCTTATAACATAACTGGTCCAGTCGTGCCACAGGTATATGTCATCTACCAGTTTATCATATTCGGCCTGTAATTTTTCGTGGAGGAATGCATTTTCAAGGGCTATGGCGCCATGGTTGGCAAGAGCAATAAGAAACTCAATTTCGTCACTGGTAAAATTACGGGGGCGTTTACAGTAAATTTGCAGAATTCCAGATACCCTGTCCATGGTTTTAATGGGCACACTGACCATGGAATGGATACCGGCATTCAATGCTGCATCCCTTATTTTGGGGCGTTCATCCTCTTCCATATTACTTACGATAATAGTATTTCCTTTTAAAGTTTCCTGAACGCTCCAGAAATTGTTTTCAAGCCTGAGGGATTCCAGGACATCTTTGCTGAGATGGTAAGCTGTGCGGGTGGAAAAAGATTCTTTTTCCTTGCTCCAGATGAGAACCTGGGCGCCCATGGCCGATAAATAATCTGCAGCATGAATAGATAATAAATCGAGAACGCTTTCAGTTTCCAGGGTAGCTGTCAATGATGAAGTTACCTGATAGAGGGAATGTAACTTTTCATATAAGGAGGCGTTTTTGATAGCAATAGCCCCCAGTTCGCCCATGGATTTTAAGAATTGAACTTCTTCTTTATTGAAAGAAGCAGGAACTGTGGTATAAATTTTAAAGATGCCGATGGTTTCGTCCTGGAGGACCATTGGTACACAGAGCATGGATGCAAGTCCTTCTTCTTTTGCTTCCTGTCCCATAATAACCCTGGGATTACTGGACATATCCTCGATATAAACCACATCCTTGGTTTCCAGTACTTCTTTATCGATGGGGCTTTGTTCCAGGGTTACAGGTATTTTGTCGATATAATCCATGCTCAAACCAAAAGAATGTTTAAATACTAACCGGTTTGTGGATTTATTCAACAACCTGATCGATGAAGCCCTGGCCCGCATGGTTTTGGTGGCAAGACTGACAATCTGTTTCAGAATCTGGTCCAGGTTCAGGGAGGAGTTCATAGTTTTTGCCACATTCAATAGAGAGCGGGTACGTTCGTATTTTCCCACAGTATTTATAACGGTGGCAGCCTGAACGCTGAGCATTTTAATAAAAGCCATATCGGAATCGTCAAATTCTCTGCTTTCACTATGGTAAATACTCATAACGCCAATTATTTTATCTTCAATTCTTATAGGTACACAAACTACAGCTTTGATTCCTTCTTTATTGAGTTCGTGGGGAAGCTTATATTTTTCCTGGCCTTCAATATCTTCAATTATTAAAATATCGCCATCTATGGCAATCTGGTTGAGAGGGCTTTTATACATTCCGTAAACCCCGAGATCATCACTGAAGGTCTGTGACATACCCAGCATGGAAAAGACCTCCAGTCGGGTACGCCTTTCATTTAAAACCTTAATAGAACACCCCTTGACTTTGAGATATTTTAAGGCTATGGATGATAACGCATCGAGAGCGCTATCCATATCGTCAACTGTGTATAGTGCTGTACTTATTTCTACTAATGATGAAATTAAGTCTATTTCTTTTTTATTTATCTTCATTGTGCAGACCTCTCCTTCGTGTTCTAAATAATATTTTTTTGCAAAGAGTATAAGATCCCTGCTTTTTTTACTTGATTTTCGTTAAGTAATGGATTAAAATATAGGTCGAATTCAATTAATAACTATTATAGCATAATATTAAGAAATTTTACAGGTGATACAATGACTAAACTCGATTATTACAAAATTCTGGGAGTTGACAAGAACTCAACCAAAAGCGACATAAAAAGAGCCTACAAACGATTGACCCGCAAATATCATCCAGATATAGCGGAAAATAAAGAAGAAGCAGAGATAAAATTCCGGGAAATAAACGAAGCCTACTCTGTATTAAATGACGATGAGAAGCGTTCCATGTATGATCAGTTTGGCCATGCCGGGCTTTCCGGCGGTGGAAGCCCCTTTGGAGGCGGTTATGGCGGAGGATTTGCCGATATGGGGGGCTTTGGGGATATATTCGATATGTTCTTCGACATGGGCAGTTTCGGAGGGTCTTCCCGTCGCAGCAGGCAGAGAAACCGTGCCGTGCGGGGCCGTGATGTGCGCTATGACCTGGAAATCACTCTGGAAGAAGCTTACCAGGGCCTGGAAAAGGAAATAGAACTCGAGACTTATCAGACCTGTCCGGTATGCAACGGCAGAAGGGCAAAACCCACCGCAGGTTTCAAAACCTGTCCCACCTGCAACGGCCAGGGCGCCCTGAGAAGCGTTCAAAATACCATGCTTGGGCAATTTGTTACCACCAAAACCTGTCCCGAATGCCAGGGCGAAGGCCAG